>CALQSQ010000100.1 GCA_943333275.1 Akkermansia muciniphila | reverse complement strand
CCGAGCCAGGGGGCGGGGTGAGCTGAGTGGCTCGGGCGCAGCCTCGCCCCACCGGGTGGTGGAAAAGTTGAGGGGGCTACTCCAGCCGCTGCATTTCCGTGATGCGGTAGCGGGTGGGCATGGTTTCCTCGTTGTCTTTCTGGGCCTGGGCGGCGTCGATGTAGATGACCTTGGGGAATTCCTGGAATTCGATCTTGTGGATGCCGTCGGTGGGGTGCTTGAGGGCTTCGTCGAGGGCTTTGATGTCGGTGATGAAGGTGCCGTTGACGTTGGTGACGATGAGGCCGTTCATGCGCTCATAGCCCTGGTTGGACTCGGCGGGGAGGATGCCGCTGAGGAAGATGAGTTTCTTGCGGCCTTCAGCGAGGAATTTTTCGGGGTTCTCCTGCGCGTAGGTGAGCATGAAAGGGGCGCGCTGGCGGCGTTCGTTGTCGCCGAGGTAGGGATCGGTGAGTTCCTGGAAGATGAGGCCGCCGAGGATGAGGTAGCGGGGGCCGCGGTCGAAGAGGTAGGGGTCGACGAGGTTTTTGCTGATGTCGCGGCGCTTGAGGGTAAGGTCCATTTCCATGGGGGCTCCATTGCGCCAGATTTTGACCTTGATGACATCGCCCACTTCGGAGCCGCCCTTGATGAGGTGGCCGAGGGGGAGCAGGCCGTATTCGGGCGAAACGTAGTTGCCGCGGCTGTCGATCTTGTAGCCATTGATTTCGAGAACGACATCGCCCGACTTGATGCCCGCCGCCTCGACCGAGGAGTCGGGCATGACGCGGGAGACATAGATGCCACCATCCTGGCCGTCCAATTTCAGGAAGCTGCGGAATTGTTTGTCGAGCGTGGGGGCGCTTTTCATGCCGAACTGGGGAAAGCCTTCGTAGTGGCCGTCCTTGGCGTCATCGAGGAAATGCTGGACGATGACGCTGGGCAGAATCTGCGCGACCTGGTCCTTGGCGCTGTAGCTGAGCAGCATGCCGACGAGTTTGCCCTCCTTGACCACAGGCAGCGTGAACGTGCCGGCGCGGTATTGCACGGGGCCGCTGGCTTCGTAGGTTAGGAATCGTTCCCCTTCGAGAAAGTATTCCCCAAGGTCCGCCTTGGTAAAGGTGAGCGGGGTGACGACCGCGGATCCGTTGTTTTCAAACTGCCAGACTTCAAACTGATCCTTGGGCTTGGCCGTGGTCTGCAAGGCGAGGGGTTTCTTGCCCTCAAAGAAATCGCCGGGCTCTTCCGCAGCCACGAGCGTGGCGAGATCGCATTCATAGTCCACGAATTCCACCTTGGCGGTGATCTTGCGGCCGGTGTCCGCGTGCTCGAGTTCGATGTAGGTGGCATCCTGCGCAAGTTCCGCTGTGACCAGCACGCGATTCCCTTCCAGCAGGGCACCGAGTCCGCGGCGAGTGCCGGGATTCACCTTCTGCCAGGGGACGTAGAAGTTCCAACCCTGGCTGGTGATGTTGACGCGGAAGAGGGAAGTCTCGGCGGTTGGCAGATCCTGGGCGTTCAGGGCGGAGGTTGCGGCCAGGGCCAGCAGGGAGGTGGTAAGGAAAAGGGATTTCATGGAAGAAAAAGGAATAGGGGTGGCGGGGGCGGGGTTACTGGCCATCGGTGACGAATGCGTCCTGCTTCACATCATACTTTTTCTTGATGCGTGCCTGGGCCTCCGCGATCAATTTCTTCTCAAAGACGATCGGCCGTCCCTCGCCCTCCAGTTTGATGATGACATGATCGCCCGCGGGGTCGATTTTGAAGGCGGACTCCACATCGCGCAGCGTCTTGATGGGCACACCGTTGATTTCCTCCACCACATTCTGCGCGAAGTCCTTCACGTGGGTGTTGATGGAATCCGGCAGCACCTGCGTGAGCACGATGACCTGGGGATGGTCCTTGAAAAGTTCGTTGGTGGCGTAGTAGTTGAAATAATAGCGCACCCTGGGGTTGGTGATGTTGTGGGCCACCATCATGTTCATATCCAGAGGCTGGAAAACCAGGCCTGCAAACATCACATACTCGGGGCGCTTCTCGTAGTTCTGCGCGTTCATGAGATACGCCTGGAGTCGCTTGAGTTCGATCTCCACATCGATGGCCGCCTTGTTGCGCCAGACCTTGAGCTGCAGTTTGTCTCCGGAAAATTTCCGCTCGGCAATTTCCGCCATGTCCACCTGTTCGCCGCCCAGATCGATGAATCCATTGCTGGCAATCGGGTTGCCATCAATGGCCAGCAGGACATCGCCCGTCTCGAGTTTGCCACCGGCGGAACCGCTGGAATCGACCGTGGCCACCATGATGCCCTGGCCGTCGTCCGGGAGACCGAGGGCAGCGCGTTGGGCGGGATTGAGCAGCGGGAAATCGGAAGCCGAGAGATCCACGTAGTGATCATATTTCCCATCCTCGACATCCTTCAGGAAACGCCGCATCACCGGCGTGGGGATCATGTATCCGGTGTTCTGCGCCACATTTCCGCTGTATCCTTGGAAGGCGACACCCACAACCTTGGTTCCTTGGATGACCGGGCCGCCGCTGTTGCCGGGATTGATCGCGGCATCGATCTGGATGGCCAGGTGATGGTCCACGCCGCTGTGACTGTAGGCCACGAAATCAATCCGGCTGACCACGCCGCGCGTCACTGAAATGCGTTCCCCCCCGATCGGATATCCCACGACTTTTACCGTGGTATCCAGCTTGGGAATCTCATCGCCGATCTCCAGCGGCTTTACGTTCTTGAAGGCGGTGGGCTTGCGGACCTCCAGCAGCGCCAGATCGCAATCGTGGGCGATGAATTTGATCTGGGCCAGGTAGGGCTGGGCATCGCCGACTTTTTTAATCATCAGTCGGTTGGCATTGCTGACGACGTGGGCATTGGTTAGAAAAAGATTCGGCGCGATCATGAACGCCGTGCCACTGCCGCCGCTGGGCAGGCCGGGGTTCCACGGGGTTTTGTAATCGGGGACGATCGAGGCGCATTCCACGCGGACGATTCCCTCATATTGTTTGCCCATCGAGGTGGTCTTCTCTTCCTCCCCCTCCCTGAGAATTTGAGCCGGGCTAATCTGCGGAAACAATCCAAGGGAAAGGACCGCTACGGTGATGGGGCAAAGGGTGCGAAGGATCATGTATTTTTCGTAATTTTGAAAGGAGGGCCGTCGAGAATTTAGAGAAACTAGGTGGAGTGCCACAAACTGTAAAGAATTCCTTTGCGGGAGCGGCGAATTCCCACCCGAAATCCGACCGCACTCAGCGCCCCAGCAGGATATCGTCCTGGGTCAGCCCAGTCATACGCTGGAGCCCCTTGATCAGACGCATAAAGGCCATGATCAGAAACGCCATCATGGGAAGGCCGATCACCACAAATCCCCAGCCCGTTTGTTTGCCAATGGCCGCAGTGTATTCCTCACTGCCGGGGGTCTTTCCGGACAGGAAATAAAGCGCCAAGCCGTAGTTGAGGAAGGCGCTCAGAATGAAAGATCCCGCCAGAGTGAGAGTCGTCTGCCACATCAATCGATCGAAGGCCGGCTGTTGCTGATTTTCGGTGATGGAGCGCTGGATTTTGGCGATGTCCATCATGTCCGGATTGAGCAGCATGGTCTTCGCCAGCGGTTTGCCGGAGCGGTGGGTCCAGAGGAAAATGGCCGCCAGCGCCAGGGGCATGGCGGCTTCCTTGAGGGCGAAAGCCTGGGCGGAGAGTTCCAGCAACCCCAGCCCCCCGGTGAACAGCACGCTGATCATCCCAATGATTGAGAACGCATTGAGTTTCCGCCTTTGAAACCAGTCATAAATCTGATACCCAATCGGCAGCGCGATCGCAATGATCAGCGCCCATTTCGGTCCCACAGCATACCAGCCGGTTTTCTTCCCACAATAGCTCAGGATCGTCACCGGCAGCAGCACATTCAGCAGCAGGTTGAGAAGGGCATTCTCCTGCTTGGGTTTGGGTGTGGCAGGCGCTGCGGGGGGCGGGGTGGGATCGGTCATGCTCGTTCGTTGGCGCAAATCATGGAAATGTCATCCGGAGATTTTGCCATCCCCGGGGACGGGAATTAGAAAAAGAATTTCCACACGCCAATCGCCGCGAGGATTAATCCCCCGAACCAGAACACCTGCATCCGGCTGAGGATGGCCACTGAGCAAATCACCACGGAAATTTGCAGAAAGAGGGCCGCGAAATCACAGCGGTCATTCATGTCCGATTGCACCTTCGCCTGGGCGACCAGTTCCTCAGCGGTCTTTTTGATTTCGGCCTTCTTGGTGTCATACTCTTTAACATCCGCCTCTTTCTCCTCGATCTTCTTGGCGTTGGCTTCCGGGTTGGGCATGGCCTTGAGGAGATCCGCCTCCATTTCGGCCATGTGTCCCTTCATGCTGTTGGCCTGGAACTGCCCCCATTTATTGCTCGCCTCGTTCGTCTTGATGATGGCATCGGTCTTGGCGTTGTCGCCCTTCATTCCAATGTAGGAAAGCAGCACCGCGATGATGGCGATGCTTATGGCGATGCGTTTTTCAAAGGAGTCTTTAACCTCGGGGATTTCGATATCTTCGGACATGGCAGAGGTGGTGCTGGTGATTGGAACCTGATGGCAAAGGAGGCATCCCGTTTTTCACTCAATCATTGGATCACTTAATTTCAACCTTCATCCCCAGCGCCTCCGCGAGAAATGCATATTTATCCGCCGTCTCATCGATCTGCTTGGACGTCGGTTTGCCCGCTCCATGGCCGGCTTTCAAATCCACACGCAGGAGGATGGGCGCGGGGCCGGCTTGGGCCTGCTGGAGGGTCGCGGCGTATTTGAAACTATGCGCGGGGAAGACGCGGTCGTCATGGTCGCCGGTGAGGATCAGCGTGGGCGGGTAGGCGATCTTGCGAATGTTGTGCAGCGGGGAATATTTGAGGATGTTCGCGAAGGCCACGGGATCATTGGGGCTGCCGAATTCATCCTCCCAGGCCCAGCCGATCGTGAACTTGTGGAAACGCAGCATATCGTGCACTCCCACCGCCGGGACTGCTGCGCCGAACAGCTCCGGGCGCTGATTCAGGCACGCCCCCACCAGCAGGCCACCATTGCTGCCTCCGTAAATCGCCAGCTTCGGAGTGGACGTGATCTTTTCCGCAATCAGCCATTCTGCCGCCGCAATGAAATCCTCAAACACCCGCTGCTTTTCCAGCCTCCGACCTCCCTCATGCCACGCCTGCCCATACTCCCCGCCCCCGCGCAGATTCGGCTGCGTAAAGACCCCGCCCATTTCCATCCAGGCGATCGTGCTCGGGCTAAACGCGGGCGTCAGGGAAATGTTGAATCCCCCATACGCCGTCAACAGCGTCGGATTCAGCCCGTTTCTCTCCAGCCCTTTCTTGTGGCAGAGAAACATCGGAATCCGCGTCCCGTCCTTGCTCTTGTAAAAGACCTGCTCCGTCTCGTAAGCACGCGGATCAAACGCCACCTTCGTCTCCTCCTCCAGCGTGCTCTTGCACGTCGTCACATCAAAATGATAAATCTCCCCCGGCGTCGTGAACCCCGTCAGGAAATAATGCGTCGTCGTGTCCTCCTGCTTCCCGCCGAATCCCGAAACATTGCCAAACCCCGGCAACTCCAGCTTCTGCACGACCTTCCCGTCCTTTTCATGAACCGTGACCTCATCATGCGCATCCACCAGCCGCGTCACCACAAACCGCCCGCCCAGATACGCCACCTGGCTTAGCAGACCCGGCTGCTCCGGCAGGATCGTCCGCCAGTCCTTCGGCGATGGATGCGCCAGGTCTACCGCCACCAGCTTGCGGTTCGGCGCATCCTTCGTCGTGATCAGATACCAAATGGGGCCATCGTTTCCCACCAGCGAATACTCGGCATCGAAATCTTTAAACAACTCCACGATCGGCCCCTCCGCACCCGCCGTCAGGTCCCGGTAAAACAGCCCATTCTCCGGAGCCGTCCCCTTGGAAACATGAATCAGCAAATACCGCCCATCATCCGTCTCCCCTCCCCCCAGACCCCATTCCGGCTGGTCAGGACGCTCATACAGCAGCCGATCCTGCTCCTGCGCCTCCCCCATTTGATGCACATACATCTTCTGATTTAAATTCTTCTCCTTCAGTTCCTGACCCTCCTTCGGCGCCGCATACCGACTGTAATACACCGCCGACCCCTCATGATTCCACGAGGGCTGGCTGAACTTCACCCACTTCAACACATCCGGCAAATCCTCCCCCGATGCCACATCGCGGAACCGGCACTCGTTCCAGTCAGATCCCGCCAGGGAAATGCCATATGCCACACGCTTCCCATCCCGGCTCACATGCCAGCCGGAGAGCGCTGCCGTGCCATCCGCCGCCAGCTTGTTGGGATCCAGCAGCACCCGTTCCGCAGCCGTCTCCGACTCCTTCCAATACAGCACCCCCTGATTCTGCAACCCCGTCTTCCGCGCCCGGAAAATCCGCCCACCCTCCACATGCGGCAGCCCGATCCGATCATAATTCATCAATTTCTTCAACCCCTCCAGTATCGCCGCCCGCTGTGGCAACGCCCCCAGGTAATCCCCCGCCAACTTCGCCTCCGCCTCCACCCACTGCCGCGTCTCCGCACTATCGATCTCCTCCAACCCCCGGTAAGGATCCGCAATCTCCACCCCATGCAGCGTTTCTTTTAAATCAGACCGGACAGCAGCGGGATAGTTCAAGGGGGAGGCGTGGAGGGAGGACATCAGAAGCAGCAGGGAAAGTCGGTGCATGGGAGTCCCAGTAGAGCCACACGCCCCACCCCCGTCAATGGAATGTTCCAGAACTCCCCACCCAGCCCTCGCCACCCCCCTGCCGCAAAACATTTTTGAAAAATCCTCCCAATTCTTGAAACAAATTTCCCCAAAATGTTTAGTTCCATAAAGACATCAGCTACGGCCCCCACCACCACCCCGCACCCAACCCGCAAATCTCCCCCCGCACCCACCCGCCCCATGTCCCTTGAAATCACCCCCACCTCCACGCCCCCAGCCACAGCCAACCCCGCCAAAAAGCAGGGCGTTGCCGGGCCCGACAGACGGCTTGGGACACTTCCTCAGAAGGTTGTTGGATCCCACAGTGCCTTGGGGAAATTCCCCCAATGGTCTGCTGGCTCCAACACATGGCCGGGGACGCCTCCCCAGAGGGTTGTTGGCTCCAACAGATGGCTGGGGACACTTCCCCAGTGGGTTGTTGGGTCCAGCAAGTGGCCGGGGACGCCTCCCCAGTGGGTTGTTGGGTCCAACAGAGGGCTGGGGACGCTTCCCCAGCGCGTTGTTGAACCGCTTTTCCCTCATTTCCCCTCTCCAACGCCCCCCGCACCCTCCGGACATGATCCTTACATTAAAATAACCCACCCTTCTCCTGTCATCCAAACCCTAAACTAAAACAACACCATGCCCACACGTCATCTCCCACGCACCAACGACGAGCGTTCCACCGCCCTCAACCTCTGCAACGTCAAATACGGTGCCACCTCCAACCCCAGCGACCGGCTCATCACCACCGCCCAATGGACCACCCTCACCACCCGCATCCCCCTCTGGACCAACGCCCGCGATGCCGCCGCCGTCCTCCTCCACACCCAGACTACCGCCACTGCCGCCACCACCACCGCCTTTGACAACCTCGTGAGGTACGTCTCCCACTTCATCCAAGTCTTCAACATGGCCATCGCCCGCGGCACCTTCACCCCCAGCGATCGCACCTACTACCAGCTCGACGCCAGTAGCGACGTCGTCCCCGACCTCAAAAGCAATGCCGACATCCGCCTCTGGGCCGCCCGCATCGCCACCGGCGAAGCCGCCCGTGTCCTCGCCGGAGGAGCCCCAATGGCCATGCCCACCGCCGCCCAAGTCGCCACCGCCTTCACCGCCTACACCAGCGCCGACTCCACCCAGACGTCCGCCAAAACAGCCTACGACCTCGGCCAGGAAGCCATCAGCACCCAACGCCCCACCGTCGACGCCCTCATCCTCGACCTCTGGGACACCATCGAATACAACCTCCGCGCCAACGACCCCACCTCCCTCCGCCGCAAAGCCCGCGAATGGGGCGTCACCTACGACAACGACGAAACCGAAGCCCCCGTGCCGCCAGTGCCGTAGACAACCATTGCTATTCCTACAGAAACACGGCACACTGGGGATCCCCACCCCGTGCAAATACCCATCCTCCCAGCCCTCCTCCTCTGCGTGCTTGCCAGCACCTTGGTCCTCCGCGCGCAGTTAGGCACGCAGCTTTGGGCCACGACGAGTAATATTATTAACTTCGACCATGCCTACGCTGTGGCAGTCGATGCTAGCGGCAACGTGATTGTCACGGGGTATTCCATTGGCAGCGGGCTAGGCACCAGCGACTACTACACGGCCAAATACGCGGCGGCGGACGGGACGATCCTTTGGGAAAAGCTCTACAACGGGACAGGAAACTATCGAGACATTGCCTCCGCCGTGACGCTGGATGGAAGTGGCAATGTGGTGGTCACGGGATCGTCCACCGGTAGCGGCAGCAGCGGAACCGACTACTACACCGCGAAGTACGCGGCGGCAGATGGAGGGCTCCTATGGGAGAAACGCTACAACGGTCCTGGAAGCGGTAATGACATCCCTTATGCAGTGGCTGTGGATGCCAGCAACAACGTGATCGTCACCGGGGAGTCCATTGGCAGCGGGCTCGGCAACAGCGATTACTACACGGCCAAATACGCAGCAGCTGACGGAGCGCTCCTTTGGGAAAAGCGTTACAATAACGGCCCGGGAAATCCCGTCGATACCCCCCGAGCTATCGCAATAGATGCCAGCGGCAACGTGATCGTCACAGGAACTTCAAACAACGATTACTACACAGCCAAATACGCGACAGCGAACGGCTCGTTGCTCTGGGAAAAACGCTACAATGGCACCGCCAACGGCCCTGACCTAGCCTACGCCGCAGCAGTGGATGCCGGCGGCAACGTGATTGTCACGGGATATTCCAGCGGTAGCGGCAGCGCTTTGGACTGCTACACCGCCAAATATGCGGCGATGGACGGAACTCTGCTCTGGGAAAAGCGCTACAATGGCACTGCCAACGGCACCGACCTAGCCTACGCCATGGCAGTGGATGCCAGCGGCAATGTGGTTGTTACGGGAAGTTCTTTCGGCGGGAGCAGCGGCTACGATTACTACACGGCCAAATACGCGGCCATGGACGGAACCCTACTCTGGGAAAAGCGCTACAATGGGCCCGCGAACGGCCACGACAATGCCCGCGCCGTGGTGGTGGATGAAAACGCAAATGTGATCGTCACTGGGAGTTCTTACGGCGGGAGCAGCGGTTACGATTACTACACGGCCAAATACGCGGCGATGGATGGAACTCTACTCTGGGAAAAGCGCTACAAGGGGCCAGACGACAATTTCGACGCTATGGAGGATTTTAAGCAACTCGCACTCACTCCCGACGGTGGTGTCGTCGTCACAGGAATCTCCAGCAAAAACGGTCACCCAAATTACGCCACCGTTCGCTACTCCCCGCTTACTCTCATCGACTACGCCTTCGCCCTGAACCCCAACAACGGTAGTTCCCAACTCCCCCAGTGGGAAGTCAGCAATGGAACCATTTCCACCACCTTCACCCAGCCTCCCGGAATCGTCAGCGGCATCACCTACGGAGCAGAATGGACGACAGACTTGGCGGCGGTTCCATGGACCCCCATCCCCGACACCGGCACCGGCGGCACGCACACCTTCAGCGTCCCCATCGGACCGGACCCCCGCAAGTTCTTCCGCTTCACCGTGTCCCAGCCCTGACTGCTCCCACCTTCCGGGGAAATTTTCCCCAAACCGTGACTTTTCGGTTGCAATGGCGGGGGGAGTTCCTACGATACGCCCCTCCCGCGCCTAGGCGCAATATCAATCATCATTCAACATCACTCCCACCATGGGTTCACTCAAGAAGAGACGGAAGACCAAGATCAACAAGCATAAGCGTAAAAAGCGGATGCGTGCCAACCGTCACAAGAAGCGTTTGCGCTACAAGTCCTAAGCGCTGACGGGTATCTCCATGAACCGTTCGCCCGGTGGAGATCCTTCCCAATGCTGCGATGGCCGACTGACTGCTCTGTCCCGGCCTCCCTTTCGACTGCCCAGGTTCGTGTGCATCATGCCGCGTTGCTGGGCAGTTTTCTTTGTGGCAGGAGTATTTACAACGGCATCCCAGGCGAAACCGGAGGTCTTCGCCACGGCGGATCTGGAGCCATTCACGCCGCCACCGGCTGAAATGCAGCTTTCCCCAGCCGGAGCCCGCCGTGCGGAGGCTCTGGCGCTTTTTTACAAGGGTCGCCGGTTCGAACAAGGGGTGGACGAAGACCTGGCGCTGGAGGCCTACCAGCAGGCGATGAAGCTGGAGCCGGAGAATGTTTCCCTGGCCTCGCGCATGGCCCGGCTCATGGCGGACATGGGGAAATACAACGAGGCGCTGGCCATGCTGGAGGCCACCGTGGCCGCCAATGCCAGCGATGCCATGGCCTGGATCACCCTCTCCCGCCACTGCCTGCGCCACCATCACGATTCCCCGGAGATCAAGACTAAGGCACTGCAATTCGCCCGGCAGGCGGTGGAGAAATTCCCCCTGCGGGCGGAAACCTATCGCCATCTGGTGGACACCTATTTCCAACTCACCGACCTGCCCGGGGCCACACCGCGCGATCGGGCGCGCGAGGTCATGGACAGGGCGGCGCAGGCGGCATCCACCGATCCTCGTTTCTGGCTTGCCCTGCTGCCGCCCGCTCGGCAGGCCTATCCGCTGGATGATCCGGACATGCGCGAGGCCAATTTGATTGCCATCCTGCATTTCGCCGAGCAGGCCCAGCGATTTGGGGCCGAGGACGCGGGGGTATTGGCGAATACCGCGAAATTTTATCTGACGCTGGCCAAACGCCAGAAATCCATCTCCCTGGTGCGCAAGGCGCTGCCGTTGCTCGAAAAAATTTCCACACTGCAACCGTCCAATCTCCAGGCCCGCCACGAATATGCGACGGCGCTGCGTCAGGCCGGCGAGGAGGCGCAGGCGACAAAGCAGTTTAACGAACTCGTGCGCATCAACCCGCAGGACGTGGCGGCGCACCGCGCTCTGATCAAATCCGCCGAACTGTCCCACGATGCCGAGGGGGAGATCACGCATCGCCTCGCGGTGTTGCGATGCGATGGCGGGGAGCCGAAGGAGTGGATCGATCTAAGTGAAGAAATTCTCCTATCCCCCAAGCCGGAGGAAGCCGTCAGCCTGCTCAAGCGCGCCAGTCTGGCCTATCCCCGGGACGCCCGGCTGCCCTATCGCCTGGCGCTGGCGCAAGCGCACCTGCAGCAGCAGGGAAGCGCCCTGGAGAGTTTCCAGCAAGCCTTCCAACTCACGGAGAAATATGCCGACCCCGCGGAGCATGCGGAGAATGTGGCTCTGGCAAAAAATCCCGATTTCCTCTTCCACGGTGCGCAGCTCGCCGCCACCCAGCCCGCCTCCCACGAACTCGCCGCCACCTGGTTCCGTCTCTCGATGAGCCTGGCCTCACCGAAGATCCCCGACCAGCAGGCGCGCTGTTACCACGGGCTGGCCACGCTCTGGTTGGACGGTGGCGAAAAAATCGACGAGGCCGGGGAACTCCTCCGCCTCGCGCAATCCCTCGCACCGAAAGATCCCGCTTATGCCCAGTCGCTGGGCAGATATCATTTGCTGAAAAAGGATTTCACCGCCGCACTTCCCTTGCTGGAAAAAGCCGCCACCGCCCCGGCCCTCGCCCTGCTCGCGGAGGCGCTTTGGGGGCTGGAGCGTCGGCAGGAGGCCATCGATGCACTCACCAAGGCCATCAAACTTCCCGGCGCCACCGATGCCATGAGCGAGCGACTCGCCACCTACCGCGAGGTTCCCGCGCCATGACCTTCGCTCCACTCCTAGCCCTACCGACCCCGATTCTCGCCCTCGCGCCCATGCAGGACGTGACGGATCTTCCCTTTTGGCGGCTCATGACGCGCTACGGCGGCGCGGACGTGAACTACACGGAATATTTCCGCGTCCATCCCGACTACCATTTGGAGAAATCCATCCTCTGCTCCATCACGGAAAATCCCACTGGCCGACCGGTCATCGCCCAGATGATCGGCAATGACATTCCCTCGCTCGTCCGCACCGCCCGCGAACTCGCCCAATACCCCATCGCCGCCATCGACCTCAACCTCGGCTGCCCCGCACCCATCGTTTACAAGAAATGTGCCGGAGGTGGACTGCTGCGCGATCTGCCGCGTGTCGATTCCATCCTCGGGGCCCTCCGCGATGCCATTCCGGGAGCGTTCACCGTCAAGACGCGCATCGGATTCGATGACCCCGCGACCTTCGATCAACTGCTCCCCATTTTCGCCAAACATTCGCTCGATCTCCTCACTGTCCACGGCCGCACCGTCCTGCAAATGTATCGCCCCGGCGTCCACTACGATCGCATCTCCCAGGCCGCCGCCGCACTCCCCTACCCGGTGCTGGCCAATGGGGATGTCCAAGATCCCGAAAGCGCATTGCACATTTTAAAAATCACCGGCGTCCGCGGACTCATGATCGGACGCGGAGCCATTCGGAATCCCTGGATCTTCCAACAGATCCGCCAGACGCTGGCCGGGGAATCCCCCACCCTCCCCTCCGGCCACGACGTCCTGGAATACATCACCAGCCTCTATCAGGCTGTCTGTTCGCCGGATGTTCGCGAACTCGACCAGGTGCAGAAAATGAAAAAGTACCTCGGCTTCATTGCCCCTGGAGCCGAACCCACCGGGCAATTTCTGCACGAAATCCGCCGCGTCACCACCAAGGCCAATTTCTTCGACACTTGCTCCAGATGGCTCAGACACGAGGATCCACTCACCCTCGCGCCGCCGGTTGTTTTGTCCTTCAACGGCTAGACATGTCGAGCGCCTGGAGAGTCCTGGAATATCAAAAACACCTCAAAAACTGAGGCCAGGCATCATGCCGCAGCGTCAGGCAGACTAGGTAATCTGGAGGCCGCTTATTTATCCTCCTCGGCAGACTTGGTCTTACGGTCGCCATTCGTGGAATCCGGGAACACCAATGGTTCGGACGATTCCTTTTTCGCTCTAATCTCGTCCTGAAATTTGGTGGCCATGGTCGCTCCGACAAACATCATTCCAATCATCATGACGAAGAAAATCACGATCCCGATCAGGGTCATGATTCCCATTGTCTTCCAAAAGCTGCGCTGATGATCCAGGGCGAGTTCAAGGTGCTGCACGGATCCGGACATCCGCAAGGAACCAATCGCCGAGCCGTAACCCATGAGTTTGATGCCAAGCCACAGGTAGACCAGACCCATGGCCAGATAAATTACTCCCATCATTCCAAATACGCCTGCCGGCATGGCGGCACCGCTGCCGCTTTTTTGCATCGTAGCAGTCATGATGCCCCCTCCTGCCATCATGAGCAGGGCTGCACCCACCATCAGGACAGCACCGATGATCGCAAGAATTCCAATCAATTGCACCCAAGGTTTAGTTCTGGAAAGGTGGGAAACAACCGTTGGACTGACTCCTCCACCATGCATTTCTGCGTCAAGTTGACCTGAGTATTGGGAGGCTAGGTAGGGATTCGGGGTGCTCATAGCGCCTGAGAATATTGGAAAATCTGCAAATGGGAAATATTAAATGAGGCTCCGGAAAAATTCCCTCCTTGCCAGACAGCTAACAAAACATTATGCCCCCACCCATGCGTGGTGAATTTACACGAATCTATTCGGCAGCACTTCAGGGAGTCGAGGCCCTGGAGGTGGAGATCGAAGTCAACGAAGGCGGCGGCGAAATGAACGTGGTCATCGTCGGCCTGCCGGATGCTGCTGTGCGCGAAAGCCGCGATCGGGTCCAGACCGCCATTGATAACAGCGGATTCAAAGGATTACAGGGGCGCTGCACCGTGAATCTCGCCCCGGCTGATGTGCGCAAGGAGGGGCCCAGTTTTGATTTACCCATCGCCATCGGCATGATCGGCAATCGCACGGAAGGCTTGGATCGGCGCCGCTTTGAAGAATTCTGCATCGTCGGCGAACTGGCGCTCAATGGCGGCCTGCGGCCGGTGAAGGGCATCCTTTCCATCGCCCAGGAGGCCCGGGCACGCGGGCGCAGGGCATTGATCGTGCCTAAGGACAATGCGCTGGAAGCCAGCGTGGTGGCGGGAATCGAAGTCTATGGGGTGGCCAGTCTGCGCGAAGCCTTTGATCTTGCCGCGGGTTTCACCTCTCTCTTTCCGCAACCTCATCGCACCATGGCGGATTTCGCGGCGCAGCACGTCTATGACATCGATTTCCAGGACGTGAAGGGTCAGTCGATGGTGAAACGCGCGGCGGAAGTGGCCGTGGCGGGTGGTCACAACATGCTGTTCGTTGGCCCACCCGGCACCGGGAAATCGATGATTGCCAAGCGCATTGCCACGATCATGCCGACGATGACGGAACTCGAGGCCGTGGAGGTCACAAAGATCCACAGCATCTGCGGCCTGCTCACCTCCCGCGAAGCCTTCCTCACCCTGCGCCCCTACCGCGCTCCACATCATACCATTTCCGATGCCGGCCTCCTCGGCGGTGGCACGAACCCGAATCCAGGTGAGGTGAGCCTCGCGCACTTCGGCCTGCTCTTTCTCGATGAACTACCAGAATTCCGCCGCTCCACTTTGGAAGTCCTCCGCCAGCCTCTGGAGGACGGCAAAGTCACCATTTCACGAGCCGTGGGCACCATGACCTTTCCAGCAAACTTCATGCTCGTCGCCGCCATGAACCCCTGCCCTTGTGGTTATTTTGGAGACCTTAAAAGAGAGTGCCGCTGCAATCCCATGACCATCCAGCGCTACCGCCAACGCATTTCGGGGCCGTTGCTCGATCGAATTGATCTGCATGTCGAAGTTCCATTGGTGGAATTTCGTGATCTCGCCAAAGCCGATGGAGGGGAGACTTCCGCGACCATCCGCCAGCGTGTGGAAGCCGCCCGCGCCATCCAGGTTGCCCGATTCCAAGGCCAGAAAAACGTCACCAGCAACAGCGCCATGACTCCGCGCCTGATGAAACAGCACTGCCAGATCGACAAGGCCGCCCATGACATCCTCGAACGCGCCATGAACGAACTCAACTTCAGCGCCCGAGCCCACGACCGCATCCTCAAAGTCGCCCGCACCCTCGCCGATCTCGAAGCCAAGGAGAACATCGACGAAGTTCATCTGCTGGAAGCCATCAACTACCGCACGCTCGACCGCAGTCTGCTGGGGTAAGATTTCGATGGCACCCCGGCTGTCCACCATGCCAACCCTTGATTTACCAGCCTTCAGCTGGTCCCGGCGGAGGGACTCGAACCCACACGTCTTTAAAGGACAACGGATTTTGAGTCCGCCGTTTTCCGTTTATAACCAACATGTTACAATTGGTGTAGGTTAATTGTAGTCATTTATCTCGACACTTCGGCTATTCTCTCCATACTGCTGAGTATTGCGCCCCGCCCGGACGTTTCGACCGTCCGAATGGGACTTCACCCATAACCTCAAAAAAGAACTTTGAAGCCATGAGTCCACAAAAATCTACACCTCCCCTCCCCCGTGCCAATCAAATCCAGACGGCCAAGCGCACTCGCACCAAAATTCGGAGGCCCACCAACTCCCAGCGATTAGGTGAAGCCCGGGTGACAGTTGGCGAGGCACACCATCCTCGCTACAAATTCCTCGTGACCCTCTACAACGGGGGAAAGCGCGTGGAACGAAAATGGTTCAAGACCAAAGGGGAAGCCGATACCAAAGCCGCAGAGTATCGCAGCCAGTTGGTCAACTCGGGGATTCAGGCAGCAGCAACCATCACAGGCATCGATCAAGCACTGGTGATGGAGGCGACGGCGAAGTTGGCACCCTACGGTAAGACCTTGCGTCATGCCCTCGATCACTACCTCGACTTCCTGGGACGAACCGCGAGGAGTATCACCATCAGTGATCTCGTTGATCGCTTCATGCAGGCGAAGCGAAGGGAGAAACAAAGCGTCCGTTACCTGAATGATTTGCGGGTCCGCTTGGATCGATTCACCAAGGCTTTTGGTTCCCGAAACGCAGCAGATATTTCCACTGAGGAAATCAGCACCTGGCTGAACGGGTTAGGCGTCGCGCCGGTGACCTTGACGAATTTTCGTCGAATATTGGTAGTGGCCTTCAACTTTGCGGTGGCGAACAAGTTCGCGCCCAGCAATCCAGCAAAGGATGCCATCATGCCGGCCGAGACCGATTCGGAAATCGGCATCCTGACTCCGGGAGAGACCGCTGGTCTCATGTCCACGTTTCGCACCGAACTGGTCCCCCTCGCGGCTCTTGGATTCTTTGCAGGCATCCGGGAGGCCGAACTCTTCCGGTTGGATTGGAAGGAAATCGACTTTGATGGCGACTACATCACTATCACACCCAGCAAGGCAAAGTCTGCCAAACGTCGCCTGATTAAAATTCGCCCGAATCTCCGCGCCTGGTTGGAGCCCCATCGCAAGATAGCTGGTCCTGTGAAGCCACGTGCCTCGGTTGATCGCGTGCGTGAAATGATGAAGGAAGACCGTCGCCGCTTCGGATTCGGACCTCCCGGCACGGAAACACCCGCCGAGGAAGCCGCGGGCATTACCCTGCGTCCCTGGCCTCACAATGCCGCCCGCCACTCCTTTGCGAGCTATGCGCTGGCCAAGGACCAGGACCTCTCTGGTCTTGCCTTGGAAATGGGCCACAACTCCACTGCCATCCTCTTCCAGCACTACCGTGAGCTAGTCCGCCCAAAGGCCGCAGAGGCCTATTGGAGTATTTTTCCAGATTCACCTTCCAAAATCATCAAAGTGCGGAATGAGTTCTCTGAAAGCGCTAACGCCTAAACCCCGATCCACACATTCCATGAGAGGCCCACGCACAATTGAATTCACCAAGGAGGAGTCTAGCTTGATCCTGGCTATGACAGAGTATGGAGCAACAAAACGGGATGAATTGACGCAGTTGCTTTGCATGAGGGCAGCGCCAGCAGACCGCGAGGAACCTTTGTCCCAATTGGCGCTTATCTGGCAGGAAAATATCCTCCCTCACGAATCCGTTCTGAATTTGGAACGTTTTTTGGGCAAATACTACACGGAGGCCACAGATAGGGCACGCCAACGTGTCAGGTTGGGTCGGGATGGGATTGGCATGATGGAGTATTCGGCCTGGATAGAGCTTGCCCTCAAAGCAGATGTGAACAGCGTAGTGAAAGACGATGCGGCCGCCAGTGAAAGGCTTCTCCAAATGCTAGGGGAGAAGATGCAAACCAGCATTCTTAGCCGGGATGCCGATCGCTGGTTGCAGGGGTTAATCGAGTTTCTAGGGGCTTTGCCGCACAATCCGAAGATGGGTGCATCCCTGCGGGACGTTATTCTCGCAGTTCAGACGCCTGGGAGCGACGAGGCCACAAAGGCGAACATGCTGACTCAATTTGATAAATTGTGCCTCAAGACTAAACGGCTCCCGGACGTCGGCGAATTGTCGAAGGAATGTGGTTTGGACAAGGACAACGCACTGAAATATCGGAAGGAATTGGGCTTGGATGGAATTCCCCGGACGCCAAGGTCGAAAAAAGCTAGAGCATATTAAAAAATATTATAGCCGCACGAAGCAAACCAACCGCGGGCATCGATTGGGGTGACTTGGTTGAGGGCGGAGCCGATGGTTTCGTCAAGTTGTTCGGGCGTTCTGGCTTCGGCTTTGCGCAGCAGGGCTTTGAGTTTGCTCCACATTTTTTCGATTGGATTGAGGTCCGGTGAATAGGCGGGGAGAAATCTCGCCTCGGCTCCCACAGCTTCGATCAGGGCCAGGGTGGCCGGGTTCTTGTGGGCTCCGAAGTTATCCATGACCACGATGTCGCCGCGGCGCAGCGTCGGGCAGAGCACCTTCTCCACATACGCGCGGAACACTTCGGTGTCCGTGGCTCCGGAAATGGTCATCGTGGCGGTGGTGCCGTCCAGACGGATGGAGGAGATCATGGTGGTGCTCTGCCAACGGCCGCACGGCGCGCTGCAATGGAGGCGCTGCCCACGCCGGGCACGGCCCCGCAGGCGGGTCATATTGGTCTTGGCCCCGCTTTCGTCGAGGAAGACAAGCCTCCACGGTTCGATGCCGCCTTGCTGGCGTTTCCAGCTTCGGCGCGCTTGGCGGAGGTCTTCGCGATCCTGCTCGGAGGCCCGGAGCGTCTTTTTTTATATGTCAGTCCCATGTCGGCAAGCACATAGTGCAGCGCAGGCAGGGTGCAGTCCAGGCTGAGGGCAGCGCGCATCTCGGCGAGCGTCAGATCGGGCTTGCGCTGCAGGTGCTTGCGGATGGCCCGGCGATGCTCGGCAAGGATCTTGGGCTTGCGCCCGGCGAGGTGATGACGCGGCTTGATACAGCCTGTGCGTCGGCGTTGTTGGAGCAACTTCTTGACCATGCCAAGGGAAACGCAAAAGCGCCGGGCGATCTCGTCACGGGTGCCTTCGTCTTTGTCGTAGGATGCCAGGATACGCTGGCGCAAATCGATGGAAAGGGTTGCCATCACGAAGTGTAGCACCGATTCACGAACCGGCTACATATTTATTTAAATTCTATAGGAGGTAGATTCAAATTCTCCGAGCTACCGCCCAACCGGTGGCGAGTTGTGGGAAAAGTTGATCACACCAGGGGAATTAACCCCTGTTGCAACCAACCAATCGCCATGACCCCTGCAACACCTCCCTCAGAAACGACCGAACTCATTACGAAACGCCAGCTTGCCAGCCTCCTCAAAGTCACCACCAAGACCATTGAGGATTGGGTGAAAGCCAGGCGCATCCCAGCCATCAAAATGGCTCGTGCGGTCCGTTTTTCCTGGCCAGATGTGCGATCCGCACTCGCACGTTTCACGACACCAATAAACTAACCCCCCGCCGACGTTGCGAACGCCGGACAGGGGATAGTTCCACTGCTTGGACAGCGGTGAAACCCTCCACAAATCGGCAATTATGCAACGGGCAATCCACGCCCATGAAATCACGAAACATTCGGAAAGCCGCCCGCGCCATTGCGATGATCCTTCGACTGAGCGGAAGCGTAGCCACGCGCAAAACCGTGGCCCTGGAATACGCCAGCAACGTCGGCACGATGGAAGTCGTCGCCGTGCGTCTAATGGAGAAATTAGCGATCAAGGAGGACTCGCCATGAGCTATCCGATCTTCGAGGAATGTCTAAAGGTGAAGTGTGCGCCAACCGCCAAAACGGTCTTGCTCATTCTCGCCTATCACCACAACAGAGAGTCCGGCAGATGCGACCCATCGATCAGGGTCATGATGCTGGAAACCTGTCTCTCTGAAAGATCGGTTTCGCGAGCAGTCGCGACACTGGAAGAAGATCGATACATTACAATCATCCGGCGCACGGGGATCAGCAATGCTTACAAGCTACACCCCCGTCAGAGTGTCACCCCCGTCAGAGTGTCACCCCCGTCAGAGAGTCACCCCACCCCCGTCACAGTGGCAGTGGGGGTCCCGTCAGAGAGTCACCCCACCCCCGTCACAGTGGCAGCTAAACAGGAAAGAACAGGAAAGAGAACAGGAAAAGAACAGGAAGGTGCATCGCTGGTTCTTTTCAATGATCCTGGAAAACCAGATCCCAAGGCCAAGGCTCAGGGAACTCTTGAACAACTCAGAGACTACGCCGTCAGCATCGGTCTGCCTGCATCAGACGGTGAAGCCATGCACGATCACTGGACGGCGAACGGATGGAAAAACGGAGTCAACCGGGTGCAGGACTGGCAAGCTGGAATCCGGAAGTGGAAATCCAGCGGATGGCTACCAAGCCAGAAAGGCACACCCGGCGCAACCAAGACCAGCAAACCCTCACTGCCGCCGCTATGAGCCACACCTTGCCCCAAATCAGATTCCTACCCGGCAAGGAAACCGAGGCCCAACAGATCACCGAAGAGATCGAGGCCACCATGCGAACCATTAACGCCCGCCTCAAGGCCGGACGCAGGGACGTGGGCGACCTTCTCCGAAAACTTCAAACACTGGTGCCACAACGCCGCCAACTCATGATCCCATGAAAAATCCTCTCGACCCATCCACCCCACTGCCAAATGATGAGAAGGCGGAAATCGCCGTCATCAAAGCGTGCTTTGCTGAAACTGGTGAGGCTATGCTTCTCTGCGAAAATTGCCTCACCCCAGATTCCTTCTACGACCATGAACGCGCAAACCTCTGGCGCGTGCTCAAGGCCCAGAGGGAGCAAGGGAAACCAATCGACCTAGTGGCAATTCTCCCGGCGGCAACCTTGGCTGGCATCCATCCTGCCACCACTGCGGAAATTTACACCGACAAAGATTCCGCCCCAGGAAACTTTGGCCACCACCTCCGCACAGTCCTAGAAAAGCAGAGACTCCGCCAAATCTTCAAGGCTGGCTATGATGCGATGCAGGCCGCCGTGGACCCGATGGCCGATCCCCTCATTGTCATGAGCGACACCAAGGCCGCGTTGGAACTCTGCGAATCAAGCAGCAACGAAACCGTGGGCGTGACGGTCAAGGAACTGCTCATGGGATTGGTGGAAAGGATGCAGGGCAATGAGCCGGAAACAACCAAAATAGCGACCGGGATAGAAAAGCTGGACCGACTGACACGCGGAGGCCCGCGCCGGGGGCAGATGGCCCTCATAGGCGCACTACGGCACGTTGGGAAAACAGCCCTCGCCAGACAGATCGCCTTGAACGTGGGAGCGACCGGGAAAAATGTTCTCTGTTTCTTTGCGGAAAGCTCCGACCATGAGGAAAGCGCGAACACAATGGCCGTCCTTTCCGGACTCCCAACTTCCGTTTTCACTGGCGACCACAAGACCGTGGCCAAATCTACAGTTTCCAAAATGGTGGGAGTCCTTAGCCTACCTCTCCCAGCGGTAAGGATCGACACCGAACCAAACTTGAGCGTGGACAGGATTGAAAATAAGTGCCGACTGCTGAAAGCCACGAAGGGTCTGGACGTGGTATTCGTGGACTATCTCCAATTTCTCAACAGCCGCCAGAGCTACAAAGGGCAGACCCGGGAAATGATGCTCTCAGAGGACGCCCGCAGGCTCAAGGTATTGGCACGGGAACTCGACGTGGTTCTCTACCTCCTG
>CALQSQ010000099.1 GCA_943333275.1 Akkermansia muciniphila | reverse complement strand
TGGGCGGCGCATTGGGCGGCGCACGGCTACATTGCGCTGGCGATGGATACGGCGGGGCAGGGGCCGGATGGCAAACGCCATGCGGACGCCGGGCCGGACCAGGGGGACAATGTGAAATTTCAGGAGTTCACAGACGCGCAGGCCCGGGAGCAGTGGTCGTACCATGCCGTGGCGGCGGTGCTGCGCGGGCATGGGTTGCTGAATTCCATCCCCGGTGTGGATCGGGAGCGCGTGGCCATCACTGGCATCAGCTGGGGTGGATACCTCACATGCCTGGTGGCTGGTCTGGATTCGAAGTTGAAGGCGGCCGTGCCAGTATATGGATGCGGATTCCTCGGAGACAACAGCTACTGGCGGGATCGTTCGCTGGCCGGGCTGACGGAGGCATCGCGGCAGCGGTGGTTGACGTTGTTCGATCCCTCGCAGGTGATCAAATCCGCCGCGTGCCCCATGCTCTTTTTGAATGGAACGCATGATTTCGCCTATCCTCCCGATAGCTATCGGAAAACATTTTCGTTGGTGGCCAGGGAAAAAGTCACCCTGTCCGTGCGGGTGGATCTCGACCACGGTCACATCTGGACGTTCAAGGAAGTGGATACATTTATCGACAACGCCCTGCAAGCGGGTCCAGAAAGACTGCCACTGGTGCGACTCGGCGCCATCGCCCAGGAAAAACAAACTGCCACCGTCCCGATCCTCCCCGGCATGATGCCCGTAAGCGCGCAACTCCATGTCACCAAGGACACCGGAGCCTGGACCACCCGCCAATGGCAAACGCTGCCTGTCACACTTACGGGCGCGGAGATCACCGCAGACCTTCCGCAGGAGAGACCGTTCACCTTTTTCTTCACGGCGACGGATGCGCGCGGACTGATCACCAGCAGTGCCTATCTGGAAATGGGCACGGGAGAGAACACCGCCTGCATCCCCCACGCCAAGCTGGAGAATGATTCCTACGGATGGGAGCAGCGGCACGAGGCCATTCTGGCGATGCACAAATCACTCTCGCCGGAGGTGGTGATGATTGGCGATTCCATCACGCACTTTTGGGCCGGCGAGCCGAACACCCCGAATGGAAACAAAGGCACCGAGGCGTGGAAGGATTTATTCAAGGATCGGCCCGTGCTCAACCTCGGATTCGGATGGGATCGCACCCAGAATGTGCTGTGGCGATTCGATCATGGGGAACTGCAGGGGCTCAAACCAAAATGCATCGTCATCCACATCGGCACCAACAACCTGGCCGGCACTGCCAATGCACGTGAGAACACCGCTGCGGAAATTGCCGAAGGCATCCAGGCCGTCGTCGAAAGAGCCAAAGCCCAGTGTCCCGGGGCCAAGATCATCCTGATGGCCGTCTTTCCACGCGGCGAAACGGCCGACAACCCCATGAGCCTGAAGGTCGCGGCCATCAACGCTTTCCTGCCCGCCGTTGCCAAGGCCAGCAACGTCACATTGAGCGATATTGGCCAGCAATTTTGCGGACCGGACGGGAAGATCAGTCAGGAAATCATGTACGATTTCCTGCACCCGACTGCCAAGGGCTACACCATCTGGGCGAATGCCCTGAAGCCGCTGCTCAATCCGTAGTAAGGCTTATTTTGCGGCGGCGTAGGCTGACCCCAGCGCGGCGGCAAAATCCTCCGGTGAACTGCCGCCAGTCTGTTGGTAAAAGGAATTTCCCTCCGCATTGATCACTTCAATGTGGGGGATGCCCCGGACCTTGAATTGCTGCGCGGTCTGGTTGTTGGAGGACTCGTCCACATCGAGATAGGCCCAGACGTATTTGTCGTGGTAGGGCTTCACGACACTGCTCGGATAGACCTCCGATTTCATTTGTTTGCAGGGCCCGCACCAGGAGGCGGAAAAAATCAGAACGATGGGCTTGCGGGTCCGCCTCGATTCCTTCAATGCATCCTCATAGGAATGTTCGAAACGCAGTCCCCCTGATCCAAGCCCCAGGCCACCATTGGTCCAGAAGTTGGTGAGGTAGAGCGTCGCTCCCGCAGCCAGGCTGATAAATAACAACAGGAAGGTCGAATTTTTCATTGGTTATGGTCAATTTTACTGAGAAAAAAGGAAAATCAATAGAAACCATAATTTCGTCTAAGGCGGTGATGGAGTTTTCTAAACAACACCGCAGCTTGCGTTCAGCCTCGTTTTGGTGGACAGCGCGCGCGCCAGTTGGTATGACGGGGCATGAATTTGCTCGAAATGACCTGGCCTGAGGTGGCGAAATTGTCCCGCGACACGCCAGTCGTGATCCCGGTGGCGGCCTTGGAACAACACGGGCATCATTTGCCGGTTTTTACCGATTCCATGCTGCTGGGGGAGATTGTCCGCCGCGTTTCCATCCCGTTCGCCGACCGCGTGCTATTTGCGCCGCTGATGTGGCTGGGGAATTCGGATCATCATTTGGAATTTCCCGGCACCATGTCCGCCCCGCCGCGAGCCTATCTGGACCTGTTGAATGGCATGGCGGAAAATTTTCTCCAGCATGGATTCCGCCGGATTTTATTTCTCAATGGTCACGGGGGAAATGATGTGCCCGGCAAACAGGCGGTCTTCGAGTTGCGTCAGCGCCATCGCTCCCGCGCGGATATGCTGTGGTTGTTTGCGACCTACTGGAGTCTGGGGACGGGTCCGATGGAGGGATTTGAGCAGCAGGAAATGGGGCATGCCTGTGAGTGGGAGACATCGATGATCCAGCGCATCCATCCGGAATTGGTGAAGGATTATGCCTTTGCGCAACCCGTGGCGTTCACCATGCCCTTCGCGCCCGCCGCGCAGGGATGGATCACGCGCGATCGCAGTGAACCTGGACACATTGGCAGTCCGCATCTGGCCACGCCTGAGAAGGGTGAGCGGTTGTTCGCCCGCTTTGCCAGCGATGTGGGTGGCCTGCTTCAGCGGATCATCGCCTGGGACGGTCGTTCCTGGAACGGATAATCCCGCGGGGCGATTTCCCTTCCAGACTCCCCATCATTGCGGGTTTGATCCCGGCGGCAGGGTGGGGGAAGATGAAGCGTCCCCCCGATGAAATCCAAAGCCCTTTCCCGCCGCTCCTTTCTCGGCACCCTTACCGGTGCCGTCATGGCCGCGCCTGTGCGCGCGGCTGGAGGCGTGCGGAAAAAGATTGCCCTGCTGGGAACGGAGGATCGCAGCCAGTCGCATGCGCAGCACTTTATAGACCGATTCCTGCTCGGCTACGGCTGGCGCGGCGGATGGCACATGCCGGAGGTCGATCTCGTTTCACTCTACATCGACCAGTTTCCGCAGGGTGACCTGGCCCGGGCTCGCGCCAAAGAATGCAACGTCACCATTTATCCCGGCATCCGCGAAGCGCTCTGCCTGGGAGGCGAGCAACTGGCGGTCGATGGCGTCGTGATCATAGGTGAACATGGTGAATACCCCTACAACGAGCGAGGCCAGCATCTTTATCCGCGCTACGCCTGGTTCAAACAGGTCGTCAAAGTTTTCGAGCAAAGCGGACGTTCCGTGCCTGTCTTCAATGACAAGCATCTCTCCACCGAATGGTCCCAGTGTGTCGAAATGGCCTCCGATTCCCTGCGCTTGAATTTTCCCTTCCTCGCCGGCTCCTCACTCCCCGTGACCTGGCGCCAGCCTTCTATCGACGTTCCCCATGGCACCCCGCTCAAGGAAAGCGTCTGCGTGGGATACGGCGGCGTGGATTCCTACGACATTCATGGGCTGGAAGCCGCGCAATGCATGTCGGAGCGCCGCAAAGGAGGGGAAGTCGGCATCTCCTCCGTGCATGCCGTCAAGGGAGTGAAGGTCTGGGAAATGATGGCGGATCGAAAGATCACCCAGCGCCTGCTCATTTCCGCGCTCTCCCGCAGTCACACGCTTCCGGTCGAAGGCGGCTACCCCACGGCACCCGTGACTATGGATTGGGCCCGCAAGGTCTTTCCGGATCCCACGGCCTATTTTATCGAACACCGCGACGGTTTCCGCACCACGCTCTTTCTGCTCGCCATCCAGGATTTTAATTATGCCGGCCTCCGGGCGGATAACGATGAAGTGATCGCCTGCCAGATGCACCTGCCCATGCCCGGCAGCGGTGCCAGCACGGCAAATTTCTTCAACCCGCTCGTCCATCACATCGAAACGATGGTGCTGGAAAATCGCGCTCCCTATCCCGTGGAGCGCACGCTGCTCACTTCCGGCATGACGCTTGCCGCCGTGGAGTCGTTGCACCGCGGTCAGGTGCCCGTCGCAACGCCGGAGATGGGTGTGCTCTATGAAGCCCCCAAGGCCTCCACATTCTGGCAGGATTGATGGGAGGAAATCGCGCTGTTGGGCGTGCCTACTTTCCGGCCTGGGTAAACAACCATTCGATCACTTCTGAATCCGCCACCACCCGGCCCGGAATGCCGTGGCCACCATCCGTGTATTCCGTGTATTTGAAGGTCTTGGAGTGATCGAGCGCCTTGGCCAGGGATCTGGCCGTATCCGGTTTGACGACTGTGTCGTCGGCGGCATGGAAGACCCACAGCGGAGTCTTGCGAAGACTTCCCGCGTCCGCCGTGCATCCGCACATGGGAATGCCCGCGGCAAAAAGCCGGGGCTCGCTGGAGATCAAATGACAGGTGCCAAATCCCCCCATGGAATGCCCCATGACGTAGACACGTTTCTTATCGATCGGGAGCAATTTGAGCATGTCCTTGACCATGGCAATGGCTTCCGTGCCCGGCTTGTCCGACCATCCGCCGCCGGTTCCGCCGAAGGGTTGGTAACAGAGCGGAGCGACGATGATGGACGGGTGCTTCGCGTAAACTTCCGGCTTGGTAAACGCCTGCATCCAGTCGCCCACCTGTCTGCCATTCGCGTCATTGTCACTCTTGCCATGCAGCACGAGGATCAGGGGATACGTCTTGGTGAGATCCAGATCCTTTGCGGCATAGAGGGCGAATGGCAGGTTCTTAAATTTGGATAGCGCCCACTCGCCCGTGATCAGTGGCGCATAGGTGGGATCCAGAGGTTTGGCCTTGGCGCCGGGTGCGGGGGTGGCCTTCTTTTGTTCCGCCACCCAGTCGATATCCGCCTTGGAAAGTCTCGAAAATGGCAGCTTCACATCCTTGCCATTCAGTTTCACCGTGACGCTGTCGGCATTAGAGGAAACATAATCGGCTTCGATGGTCTTGCCATCCGTGGAGGTCCACTCCCGGGCCTGAGTGCTTAGCACCATTCCGAGCCCTGCCAAAGTCAGCAGCAACCGATGACGCGCCGGACGTGATTTTGCAGAGTGTGGGATTTGCATGGCGCATTTTCAACAAATCCTCCTTTTCCAGCAAGGGGAATGTCCTAGGGGAATCCCCGCCGTGGGCTTGCGAGAATAAAAAGGTGAGGGCGCCAGCGACCTCTAGGGCTGACCTGGTGCCGTGGGAACTGGGTCGGCGGGGGCTTCACTGGGCGGGGGTGGGGGCGGACTGGCAGGATTACCGGCGGGCGGGGCGGCTGGTGTGGCGGCTCCCACGCCGGAGAGGCCCGGAGCTGGCGGGGGCGGAGGGGTCAGCGAGGGCAGCTTTTTCATCAGGCTGTAGAAATCACTGTCGGTCGAGAGGACGAGCGTGGTGTCGCTGGAAATGACGGTTTCATAGGTTTCGAGAGTCTTGACGAAGGCGTAAAATTCAGCCGCTGCGGGCGAACTGTTGAACGCCTGGGCGTAGATCTGGGCGGCCTCGGCATCGGCCTTTCCGCGGATGGTCTGGGCTTTTTGGTAGGCCTCCGACTGGATGCGTTTCAGTTCCGCTTCGCGGTCACCTTCAATGCGGGCGGCCTCCCCGGCGCCTTCGGAGCGCGAACGTTCGGCAATCTGGGCGCGTTCGCTGATCATGCGCTCGTAGATCTTACTCTGGGTTTCATCGCTGTAGTTGAGGCGTTTGAAACGGACGTCGAGCAGTTCGATGCCGATGGATTTCAAGGACTCAGTGGCTTCGGCCAGGACTTCCTTTTCCAACTCCAGACGGCCTTTCTGGATGGGCAGGATGGCGGAAATCGGCGCGGAATCATCGTCGGCAGTGATTGGCACGGCCTCGATTTTACGGGATTTGTCGGAGCGGATGATTTCAATGAGATCGTAGCGAGCGACGGTGTTGAGGGTGGATCCGCCTATGATGTCATCCAGACGGGATTGCGCGCTGCGCTCATCACGCAGGCTGACAAAATAGAGCAGGGGATCGCTGACTTTCCAGCGGGCAAAGGCGTCGACCTGGAGATAGGCCTTGTCACGCGTAGTCATGCGAGTGGTCGGGGCATCCCATTCCAGAACGCGATTTTCGACACGGTTCACATCCTGAACGAAGGGGATTTTGAAATGCAATCCCGGTTCAGTAATCGGCTCGCCGACGACTTTGCCAAATTGGGTGAGAATGACGGTCTCGGTTTGGTGGACGCTGTAGAATGCCCCCGAACCCAGCAGGAGCAGGAGCAGTGCGAGAACAATGGCGGAAATGAGGCTGGCTTGTTTCATGGATCGAAAAGGTGGGGATTAACGGCGCTGCGGAACAGCCTTGGGGGTGGGGGACACGCCGGAGTTTTCCCCCAGGGGGAGAAATGGCAGGACGTTGGAGGCTGCGGAGTCGAGGATGACTTTCTTGCCAACGAGGGGGAGAACTTTGGCCATGGTTTCAAGATACAACCGGCGGCGGGTAATGTCCGGCGCCTCCTGGTAGGCTTTGAACACAGCGGTGAAGCGGTCCGCATCCCCCTTGGCTTCGTTGACGCGCTTGAGGGCCTCGCCTTTCGCCTCGGCGACGATTTGCAACGCCTCGCCCTTGGCTTTGGGAATAACCTTGTTGCGCTCGCCCAGGGCTATGTTGATGGCTTTTTCACGCTCCTGTTTGGCCTGATTGACGGAATCGAACGATGCGCGCACGCGCTGCGGGGGATTCACGCCCTTGAGCTGCACGAGTTCAATGGTCAATCCAAGGTGGTAGACTTGAGTCAATGCCTGAAGTTTCTTTTTGCATTCCGCCTCCATTTCCAGCCGCCCGACGGTGATCGTCTCATCCACAGTCCGGTCGCCGACAACTTCGCGCATGACGGACTCTGCGGAATCCCGCAGGGTCTCCTCCGGCTCCCGTGCCTTGTAGAGGTAGTCCTTGAGATCAGAAATGCGGTATTGGACCACCCACTCCACGTGCACGGCATTTAAATCCCCCGTGACCATGCTGGCGACGAGTTCCTGCTCCTCCGCCTCGCCGTATTGCCGGGGATTGGAAGCGCCTGGAGTGGCGAAGCCAAATTCCAGTTTCAACTGCCGCAGCACCGGTTTGATGTCGACCTGCTCAATGCCAAACGGCAATTTGAAATGCAGGCCGGGGCGGATGCGTTCCTCGACGATGCGTCCAAACCGGAGCTTGATGGCCTCGGATTCGGCGGGCACGCTGTAGTAGGTGCTGGAGAGCAGGAGCAGCACCCCGATACCCAGGGCGATCTTGAGATAGAGGCCGAAATGTTGCGGGCTGGCAAAGTTGGGAGTGTCGGGTCGTTGCATGGCAGACCGTTAAATGGCGACACGGGACAATGCCAAGGATAATTCCGGCACCAATTTGGAGTCGGGGCGTGGAACGTGAAGCTGCTGGACACTGCATTGATTCTCCCTAGGGTGCGTGGAAATCACCCGATGGCCTCCTCCGCAAGCTCAACCCCTCCCGCGCCAGCAGTCCTCCACACAGACGCTCCCCTGAGGGATTTCTCTGATCGCCTGAGTCCGATGGTTGTGAAGGAACTGCGCCAGGGCCTGCGGTCGCCGTTGTTCATCTGGCTGTTCATCATCATGCATGCCGCGCTGACGGTGATCGTGCTGCTGACGGCGACGGAAGGGAGTCGCTACACTGCCGGTTTCTTCTGGTTCCCGGTCATTATCACGCTGGTTTTTCTCCTGCCCTTGCGCGGCATGGGTGCTTTGTTGGATGAAAAGCGGCTCAACACGCTGGATACGCTCGTGCTCACGAAACTGTCAGCCAGCCGGATCACCTTTGGAAAGTGGGTGGCGATTGCCGCCCAGATTCTCCTGCTGGGGCTGACGGTGTTTCCCTACATGATCATGCGCTACTTTGCCGGAGCCATTAATGTGGCGCTGGAACTGCGTGTCCTCTGTCATTTCCTGCTGATGGGGTGCCTGCTGGCGGCGGTGACGGTGGGATTTTCCTGGATCAAAATCTGGCTGGTGCGCGGCGTTCTTGTGCTGGGGGCAGGCTTCCTGATCGGTGGCATGGCGGTAGGCATGATGGAAATGATTGCTTATGACAGTCGGATGCCGGGGGGGAAGGAGGAACTTGCGATGACGGCGCTGGCCTGGTTCCTGGCGGCCTATGTCATTTATTACCTTCTGGATTTCGCGGCGGCGCAAATCGCGCCGAAGGCGGAGAATCGATCCAGCATGAGGAGGGTGGTGTCCCTGGTGGTGCTGGGGATCCTCCTTGTTCTGCTGATGTCGATCGACAACTTGGGCGTCACTCGAATGATTGAATCGATTGGATTGGTGATCGCCATTGTGGCGGGAATTGATGCCGCGACCGAGCCCACCCAGCATTTGTCCATTATCACGCTGCCTTTTGTGAAACGCGGATGGTTGGGGAAATGCGTTGGGAGACTGCTATATCCCGGGTGGCACACCGGAGTAAATTTCATGCTGGTGCTTGGGGTGATGGGATGGGGGTGCCATTTCTATGGCGAACGGACCGGAGACTTTCGCTTTACCGCCAACTATCTGGTTTGGATGGGCAAGGTGTGCTTCGGGCTCTGGATCGTGTATGCCTTTCTCCCCAGGCTCAAGCCGACTCTGGTGGCGTTACTCATCGTGCTGATCGCGACGCAGACCCTGGGTTACATGTTTGCCTCCGCCGCAGACCAATGGGAATTTCCCGCATTGGGAGTGCTGGCCCATTTTTCCCCTTTGGCTCCCATGTATGAAAGTGATTTGGATCACCTTGACGATGCATCGAATCCCGCCATTCAGGCCTTGATATTTCTGGCTCTGCTGGCGTGGCGCGCCCGGCGCGAGTTTGCATTCACGCGGCAGATCGAGGCGCAGGCGCAGGCGGACTTGGCCGAGGAAAAACAATCCCAACTTGAGGCTGCCGGGGCATGAAAACGGAATTGTCTCCCGCGTTGCTGACCGAGTGTCGACTGGCAGGTCAGAGGCTGGCGGAAGCGGTGAAGCTGCCGCTGCTGCGGAAGATCTGGCGCGGGGCGAGCGGGGATTTTGCGGGAGCGGGCACGGGCAACTCCATGGAATTCCAGGATCACCGGGCGTATCAGGCGGGCGATGATCCGCGGCACCTCAACTGGCAGGCGTATGCGCGGACCGGGCAGTTCACGATGAAAGTTTTCCGGCAGGAAGTTCGACCAATGGTCGATGTGGTATGCGATGTTTCCGCGTCGCAGTTTCTCCATGAGGCCAAGACCCGCCGCGTTCTGGAACTGCTTTATTTCTGCGTCACCGCCGCCGAAAAGGCCGGCGCGGCGGCGAAAATTTTCCTGCTCAATGGCACGCAGTCCGCGTTGCTGACATCAGAAATCCTCGCCAGCCCCAACTGGCCCGACCGACTGCCAGTGCATGCACCGGCAGGTTTGCTGGGTGAAATGCCGGGTGTCGCGCGGTTGCCTTTCCGCAGCCAGTCTCTGCGCATTTTCCTGAGCGATCTTCTTTATCCAGGCTCGCCCGATGCCGTGCTGGGCCCCCTGAGCGCCCATGGCGGGCGCGGGCTGATTTTCGCACCCTTCAGCGCCGCGGAAGCCAGCGTGGATTGGGATGGAAATCATGAATTTGTGGAGGTGGAAAGCGGCCAGCGGCAGGTTCGCCGCGTGACTCCGGCGGTTTTGCGGCGCTACCACGAAGCCTACCAGCGTCATTTTGAATTCTGGAAAACTTCCAGTCGCCGACATGGCATCCCGATGGCGCGGGTGGCGGCGGAAGGGGATTTGCTCAACGCAATTCAGGTCGAGGCCACTGTGATGGGGGTGATTGAAGCAGGTTGAGGAGGCGGAAGGTCATTTGAATTTCCCCGCCACTTCCTTGGGATCGTTCGTGGGCAACTGGCATTCCTGGCCGGTGCAGACGTAGATGGTGGGCTTGTCACCCTTCATGGGCTGGCCCTTGGCGAACTCCTCGACCTTGCCGACGGTGCCGAGAATGACCTTCTCCGGCTGATACACGGAATGGGCGGCGCGCAGCAGGGCGTGGGTCTGGGCATCGGCGGGATCCCCAACCACGACGACACGGTAGGGTTCGCGTGAGGCAAAGCAAACAGCCTGGAGCATGAGCGGCAGGGATTGCCCGGCCTTTTCGAGACGCTCGGAATAAAGCTTCAAACTCTGGAGGGCCTTGGCTTTGAATTCGAATTTCTTGGTTTCGGCATTGTCATCGGTGATGGTCGCCAGCTTGAGGAGAGCGAGGATGGCCTGGGAGTTGTTGCCGGGTTCGGCGCTGTCGGAGTCGTCCTTGGCGCGGAAGATGAGTGCGGATTCGGTGTCATTCGAGAAGAATCCTCCGTCCTTCGGATCGTAAAATTTGGTGATCATCCCCTCGGCAATGTCCACGGCGAATTCGAGAATCTTGGGATCGAGCGTGCATTGGTAGAGTTCAATGGCGCCGGAAAGGTAGGAGGCGTAGGCGCTGAGGAGTTGCGCGGAATCGCGATGACCGTCACGGAAGCGATGATAGAGCGTTTTGGTGGAGGCGTCCCACAGTTTGGATTGGACAAAGGCAACGTTTTTCCTGGCGGCCGCGAGGTAGGAGGGATCATCGAGAATGATGGCGGCGCGGGCCAGTGGACCGAGCATGAGGCCATTCCAGGAGACGAGGATCTTGTCGTCGAGATGTGGACGGATGCGCTTGGCGCGGATGTCGAAGAGCTTTTGCTTGATGCCCTGGAGGCTGGCGGGGGCTTTTTCCTCGGGTTTGACGATACTGAGGATGTTCTGTCCCTCGAGAGGTTTGGGATGACTGTGATCCACGAAATTCCCCTTGGCGGTGATGCCGAAATAGGTGGCGGCGGTGGCGAATTCGTCGGCAGTCAGAATCTCCTTGAGTTCCGCCTCCGTCCAACAATAGAACTTGCCCTCACGGCCCTCACTGTCGGCATCCTCGGCGGAGTAGAAACCGCCATCGGCATGAGTCATATCGCGAAAGACATAACGGAGAATGTCCCTGGCCACCGTGGCATACTGCTCGTCCTTGGTGATGAGGAAGGCATTTAAATACAGGTTCAACAGCTGGGCGTTGTCATAGAGCATTTTTTCGAAATGCGGCACCAGCCATTCGGCATCGACAGAGTAGCGCGCGAATCCACCGCCGAGGTGATCGTAGATTCCTCCCGCAGCCATGCGGCGGCAGGTGAAGAGCACCTGGTCGATGCGCGCCTGATCCTTCGCTTTGGTGCCGGTGTGCAGGAGGAGTTCTGGAATCTGGGGCTGGGGGAATTTTGGTGCCTTGCCGTAGCCGCCGAATTTGGGATCAAAGGTTTTTGCAAAGGCCTTCGCCGTATCCTCCGCCCACTCGGCCTTGACCTCGCCGGGCTTGAGATTGCCCTGGCCCATGACCTTGCCGAGTTCAGAGGCGATTCCATCGGCGCTTTTTTGAATGCCCGCAGCATCCTTCTTCCACTTGGAGGAGACCATGTCGGTCAGCTTCATGAACTGCTCGGTTTTGAAATAGGTGCCACCGTAGAAAGGCTTGCGGTCGGGGGTGAGGAAAACGTTGAGAGGCCAGCCGCCGCCGAGATCAAGAGCCGACATGGCTGTCATGTAGATACTGTCGATATCGGGACGTTCCTCGCGGTCGAGTTTGATGCAGACGTAATTTTTGTTGAGCAACTCCGCGACCTTTTCATTCTCGAAACTCTCGCGCTCCATGACGTGGCACCAGTGGCAGGTGCTGTAGCCGATGCTTAGCAGAATGGGTTTGTTTTCCTTTTTGGCTTTTGCAAAGGCCTCCTCACCCCAAGGATACCAATCCACCGGATTGTGCGCATGCTGCAGCAGGTAGGGGCTTTTCTCGTTGGCGAGATGATTGGTGAATTTGTGGGGCTGGGAATCTTTCACGGGAGCCGGGGAGCCCTCCTTATTCTGCGCCATGGAATGGTTGAAGAGACTTGCGAGCACGAGGCTCATGAGGGCTGCGGCGGTTAGGGTGGAGGGCATGGGGGGGGGTGTTTGAACCATTCTGGCGGAATTAACAAAGGTGGCAAGTATTCGCTTGGCACTCAAATATGCGTGGCGATCCCGCGGAGATCAGTTGATCGCCGGTGTCAACCGTGTCCTGGGTGTCAGGATTTCTGGTTCGCCCTCGGTGACGACGATCATGTGTTCGAAATGAGCGGAGGCTTTGCCATCGGCGGTGACAGCGGTCCAGTTGTCGGCGAGGACGTTGACTGTTTCCGTGCCGAGGTTGACCATGGGTTCAATGGCGAGCACCATGCCGGGTTCGAGGCGGGTGCGGATTTCCTTGTGGTAGAAATTGGGAACTTCCGGTTTCTCGTGCAGTTTGCGGCCCACGCCATGTCCGACGAAATTACGCACGACGGTGTAGCCGTAGCGCGTGACGAGTTTTTCGACGCTGCCGCAGAGGTCGCGCAGCATTTCCCCGGGCTTGGCGAAGGTGATGGCGTGGAGGAGTGATTCCTCAGTGACGCGCAGGAGCTGGTAAACTTCCGGCGAGACGACACCCACGGGAACCGTCGTGGCATTGTCCCCAACCCAGCCGTCCTTGATGATGCCGACGTCGATTTTGACGATGTCGCCATTGGCAATGATGCGGTTGGCCCGGCCAATGCCGTGCACGACCTCCTGATTCAGGCTGATGCAGATGTGGCCCGGAAATCCCCGGTAGTTGAGGAAGGCGCTGCGGCACCCGAGGTCCGCCATGAACTGGGCGGCCGCGCGGTCGATTTCCAGAGTGCTGATGCCGGGGCGGACAAGGGCGACAGCCTGCTCCAATACTTTGGCGGCAGCGGCTCCACTGACGCGGAGTCCATCGAGTTCGCGGCCCTTGCGCAGCGTGATGCCTTTGTTGCTATGCTTCACGGATGGGAAAGGACCGGAGTGGCGTCCGGAGACTAGTTAAAGAAGAAATAGAAGACGGCGGAGGAGAGCACGAGGATGGCGAAGAGAATCCAAAGGCCGACCATTTTGACGCCGGATCCGCTGGCATTCAACTGCTGGCCGGTTGAATCATAGCGGCCCTTGATTTTACCCTTGCGGAGGAATCCGTCGTAATGGCGCTGGAGGAGGTGCGTTTCCACCTGGCGCATGAGATCAAGCAGCACACCCACAAGAATCAGGATGCTCGTGCCGCCGAAGAACTGGGCGACCATGGAAGGGACATTCAGCGAGTAGGTGAGAACCTGCGGGATGATGGCGACGAGCGTCAGGAACAAGGCTCCGGCAAAGGTCAGCCGGGTCATGGTGAAGTCCAGGAAGTCGGCGGTGGGTTTGCCGGGACGAACGCCAGGGATGTAGCCACCGTTGCCCTTGAGGTCCTCGGACATTTGCGTGGGCTGGAACATGGTGGCCACCCAGAAGTAGGCGAAGAAGAAGATGAGCACGCTGTAAATGATCCAGTGGGTGGGTCCCTGATCGGCCATGACTCTGTAGATCCAGTTTGCCCAATCGGCGGTGGGGAAGAGGCGCTGGGCAATCATCGGGGGGAAGGAAATGATGGCGCTGGCAAAGATGATGGGCATGACGCCGGAGTAGTTAAGGCGCAGCGGGAGGTGGGTGGACTGACCACCGAACATTTTCCGTCCGACCATCCGCTTGGCATACTGGACGGGGATTTTCCGGGTGGCCTGGGTCAGGGCGATGATGGCCATGATGGCGACGAGGAAGAAGACGAGGAACAATACCACGATGAGCGCATTGGTGGGATTGGCCACGGCGGTGGAGACGTATGTCTTCCAAGTGGTGACGAGCGCGCCGGGGAGGTCGCTGAGAATATTGACGGAAATGATGAGGGAGGTTCCGTTGCCGATGCCGCGTTCGGTGATCTGTTCTCCCAGCCACATGGTGAACATGGTGCCGGCGGTCATGACGAGGATCGCAATCATGTAGAAGGACCATCCGGGGTCCGCCACGAGTTTGCCTCCGTGCTCCACGAGGTATTTGTCCAGGCCGTTGAGAAGGGGATTGTTCTTCGGATTCACGAGCCCCTGGGCCAACATGTAACCCTGGAGGACGCAGAGAACGATGGTGAGATAGCGGGTGTATTGGTTGATCTTCTGGCGGCCACCGGTTTCACGGGCGAGTTTGCTCATGCGCGGGACCACGGCGGTGAGCAGCTGGATCATGATGCTGGCACTGATGTAGGGCATGATGCCGAGGGCGAGGATGGCGCAATTCTTGATGCCGCCGCCGCTGAAGACGCTCAGCAGGGTGGTGAGGGCGTCTCCACTGCTGCGTCCGCTTTCCTTGAGCCATCCCTGCACGACTGAGGGGTCAACACCGGGCAGCGTAATGGCGGCACCGATCCGGATAATGGCGATCATGGCCAGGGTGAAGAGAATTCTGGAGCGAAGCTCCGGAATCTTGAACATGTTGGCAAAGGCGGAAAGCATGGGTCGGTAGTCGGGTAGGAGAAATGAAGATGGGGAACGCGGCAGGGGGCGGCTTAAAAGCGACAAGGCAGACAAGAAATGTCTGCCTTGTCCAGAAACTATTTTCTGTCAATGAGTTGCATTAGGCAGAAGCTTCGGGCTTGCCGGTTTTCTTGGGGAGCGGGGCGAAACTTCCGCCAGCAGCCTCGATCTTGGCTTTGGCAGAGGCGCTGATCCGGTCCACGGAGACGTGGAGCTTTTTCGTGAGGGTTCCGGTGCCGAGGATTTTGACACCATCCCAGGCCCCACCCTTGACAAGGGAAATGGCGCGGAGGGCGGTTTCATCAACGGTGGCGCCGTCGCTGAATTTCAATTCGAGATCGGCCAGATTGACGACGGCGAAGTCGTAGCCAAAGGCGGAATTGTTGAATCCCTTCTTGGGCAGACGGCGGTGCATGGGCATCTGACCGCCTTCGAAGCCGATGCGGATGCTGCCGCCGGAGCGGGCATTTTGACCCTTGTGGCCTTTGCCGGAAGTTTTGCCGTGGCCGGAGCTTTCTCCGCAACCCAGACGTTTGGTGCGGTGTTTGGCGCCGGGGCGCGGGGCGATGGTGTTCAGTCTCATAGGATGATGATGGGAAATGGGGATCTAGATTAGAGGGCCTTTTTTTCGGCCAGCTTCTTGCCGCGGGCGGAGAAGAGCTGCTCCCTGGTGCGCAGCGCGAGCAGGGCGGAAATGGTGGCTTTGACCACGTTGGTGGCGTTTTTGGAACCGAGGTTTTTGGCGATGATGTCCTTGATGCCTGCGGCTTCGCAGACCGGACGCACTCCGCCACCGGCAATAATGCCCGTTCCGGGACCGGCGGGCTTGAGGAGGACGCGTCCGCCGCCAAAGCTGCCGATGATTTCATGCGGGATGGTGGAATCGCGCAGTTCAATCTTTTGGAAACGACGGCGGGAGGCCTCGCTGGCCTTCTTGATGGCGTCGGACACTTCATTGGCCTTGCCAAATCCGATGCCGATGCTGCCATTGCGGTCGCCCGTGATGACGAGTGCGGAGAAGCTGAAGCGACGACCGCCCTTCACCACCTTCGCGCAGCGATTGATGGAGACGACTTTTTCGACGTATTCGCTGTTGCCGCGATCGGAATCGCCGGAGTTTCTGTTACCTTTTTCGTAAGCCATAAGTATAATTTTAGAATTGGAGACCGGCTTCCCGTGCGGCGTCGGCGAGGGCTTTGACTTTGCCGTGGTATTGGTGACCACCGCGATCAAAGACGACGGAAGTGATGTTGGCTGCCTTGGCCTTTTCAGCGATGGCCTTGCCGATGGAGATGGCCGAGGCCACGTTGGCGAGGCTGTTGGAGCCTTTCCTGACGGTGGAGGCGGCCGCGAGGGTGTGGCCGGCCACGTCATCTATCACCTGGGCGGTGACATTGCGCAGCGAGAAATACACGGCCAGACGCGGACGGGCGGCGGTGCCGGTGACCTTCCGACGCACGCGCTTGTGAATGCGAACACGAATTTCTTTACGTTTGAGTTTCATGGAAAAAGTAGATTTGAAAAATAAGGGAAATGCAGGGCGGATTACTTGGATTTCTTACCTTCCTTGCGGCGGACCTGTTCGCCCGTGTAGCGGACGCCCTTACCCTTGTAGGGCTCGGGTGGGTAGTAGTTGCGAACGTCGGCGGCGAGCTGGCCGACGCGTTGCTTGTCGATGCCCTCGACGAGAATCTTGGTGTTGTCCGTGACGGTCACCTTGATGTCGCTGGGGATCGGGTGGAGGAGCGGGTGGCTGTACCCAAGGCTCAGATCGAGTTTGTCCCCCTTGACAGCGGCCCGGAAACCGACGCCGTGAATTTCGAGGCTCTTCTGGAAGCCTTCGCTGACTCCCTTGATCATGTTGCCGATGAGACGCTGGCTGGTGCCGTGGAGGGCGCGGATTTTGCGGTCGTCATTCTTGCGGATGACGGTGACGGTGTCGCCTTCCTGTTTGAAGGTGATGCCTTCGGGCAGGGTGAAGCTGAGTTTGCCCTTGGGGCCTTCGACATGGACGTCGGAGCCGCTGGCTTTGAGGGAGACCTTGGCGGGGATGGTGATGGATTTGTTGCCTACGCGGGACATGGGAGTGGGGCGTGTGGGGTGGAAATGTGGGTTACCAGATGAGGGCCAGCAGTTCGCCGCCCACGTTCTGTTTGCGGGCTTGATTGCCGGTCATGATGCCTTTGGGCGTGGAAAGAATCGCGATGCCCATGCCGTTGAGGACCTTGGGGATCTCGCTGGCGCCAACGTATTGGCGCATCCCCGGGCTGGACATGCGGCGCAGGTCGTTGAGGATCGGCGTTGAGCCTTGATACTTGGCCTTCACTTTCAGCTGGGGGTGCGTGGCGGAGGTATCGACCTCGAATCCCCAGATGTAGCCTTCCTCCTGGAGGATGCGGGCGATCTCAGCTTTGATTTTGCTGTAGGGGGCGGTGAAGACTTCTTTTTTGGCGCGGCTGGCGTTTTTCCAGCGGGTCAGGAAGTCAGAAATGGGATCAGTAAGGACGGCCATAAGGGGTGTGGGTGGGCGGTGGGTGCGCGCAGCTTTGTAAGGGGTTAGGCGGCTTCAGGGGATTCCCCTGGCTTACTGGGGCTTGGGATGTTTGATTTCTCACGGAAGGGCATTCCGAGGGCGCGAAGCAGTTCGCGGCCACTGTCGTCGGTGGTGGCCGAGGTCACGATGCAGACATCGAAACCGAGCGTGCGTTTGATTTCGTCGATCTTGATTTCGGGGAAGATCGACTGGTCGGTCACGCCCAGGGTGTAGTTGCCATTGCCGTCGAAGGCCCGGGGACTGACACCGCGGAAGTCGCGGATCACGGGAATCGCGATCTTGATGAGGCGCTCGAGGAATTCATACATGATGCGACCGCGGAGGGTCACTTTCACGCCCACGGCTTCATCGTCGCGGAGTTTGAAGTTGGAAACGCTCTTCTTGGATTTGGTGATGATCGGCTTCTGACCGGTGATGGTCGTCACGGTGTTCACGGCGTCCTCGACAGCCTGCTTGCGATCCGTCTGGGATCCAACGCAGCAGTTCACGACTACTTTCTCGACCTTGGGGACGAGGTGGATGTTGGTCACACCCAGTTTGGTCTTTAAGAGGGGGATGACTTTTTCTTTGTAGAATTTGAGCATGTTCGGCTCGGTCTTTTCGGTCTGGCTCATGGTAAGTTTCCGCTGAGGGTTAAATTAGTCTTTTTTCTTGGCAGCCGCTTTCTTCGCGGGAGCCTTTTTGGCAGGGGCCTTGGCGACCGCCTTGTCCTTGGTGGGTTTCTTGCCGGCGGCACGCGCGGCGACGACTTTGAGATTGGAGATGTGGACCGGGCCCTCCTGTTTGACGAGACCGCTGGGGTTGTTGCTGCCTTGGACGGGCTTGACGGCCTTGGTAATCATGCGCACGCCTTCGATGAGGGCCTGCTGTTTTCCGGCGATGATCCGGAGGACCGTGCCCTTGGCTCCCTTGTGGGCGCCGGTTGTGACTTCCACGGTGTCACCTTTGGCAATGTGGAATTTGGGTTTGTTCATTGTAAAATGGTGGGGTGGGGAAGGGGATTAGAGGACCTCGGGGGCGAGGGAGACGATCTTCATGAAGTTCTTGTCGCGGAGTTCACGGGCCACGGGGCCGAAGATACGGGTGCCCTTGGGGTTGTTGTCCTTGTCGATGATCACGATGGCGTTGGTATCGAAGCGGAGGATGGAACCGTCATCGCGGCGGATCGGGGCGGAGGTGCGCACGATCACGGCGCGGACGACTTCGCCTTTCTTGACGTTGGCCGTGGGGGTGGATTCACGGATGTGGGCGGTGATGATGTCACCGATGCCGGCATGGCGGCATCCGGTGCCTTTTCCAAGCACACCAATCATTTTAGCAACTCGGGCGCCGGTATTGTCGGCCACCGCCACTTTGGATTCCATCTGTATCATAAGTCTCGTAGTATCGTTCCGGGGTTTTAAAGGAAGACTTGCGAAACCGTCCTGCAAGTCACGTCAACTCATGCCGGGAGACCCGGAGGAGGAGCGCATTCGCAGTGGTGGACGGTTGAGCATTTCTGGTGAAATTAATAGGACCCTGGCTGCGAACAGGCAGGGTCGGGGAGCGCGGATTCTAGGGACGGACGGGGGGAGTGCAAGTGATATTTCAGAAATTCTTACTTTCCGGCGAAATCATCCGCCACCACCGTAGTCCGGTCTCCGCTCCATTCAATCCAATTGCTGCCGCCCATGAAAATCACCCATCTCCTGCTGATCGCCGCTCCGCTTTTCGCCGCCCAAGCCCAGGACGCTCTGCCCCTGGCGAAGCCCGTTCCACGGATGATGGTGCTGCCACTGCCCCATGCTGTCGAGTCGTTCCAGCTCGATGGGCGAGAAATGACGGCCCTGCACCACGATCCCGCGGACATGCGACCTTTCTGGTATCCGCTGGTGAGTTCAAAAGGCGTCAGCCTGACGCGGATGGGGCATCCCCATGATCCTGTCAGCCACAGCCATCACAACAGCGTGTGGCTCTCGCACAACAACGTCAATGGCATCGATTTCTGGGGCGATAAAGCAGAGGTGCAGGGACGGATCGTGACGCAGCGGGTGGATCATTTCGAGGATGCCGACGACCATGCGGTTGTGCTGATGACGAACCACTGGGTCAGGGCATCGGACGACTCGGTGCAACTCATCGAAACCCGCCGCAGTGAGGTGCGGCCGCTCGATGGTGCGAAAAGCTGGCTGCTCATGATTGATGCGGAATTCGCCGCGCCCGCCGGCCAGACCTCAACGTTTGGCACCTCATTTTTCGGTCTCGTCGCCGTCCGGGTGGCCAAATCCATCGGAGTGAACGATGGTGGCGGCCGGATTCTTAACAGCGAAGGCCAGATCGACGAGGCCCAGGTCTTTCGCAAGCCGGCCCGCTGGTGCGATTACAGCGGCCGCATCACCAACGATCCCGACGGGTTTGCCGGCATCACCCTCATGAATCATCCGGCAAATCCTCAGCACCCCACCGCCTTCCACGTCCGCGACGATGGATGGATGGGCGCCTGCCTCACTCCCGAAAAACCCCTCACCATTACCGATGCCCAGAAACTTCACGTCCGCTACGCCCTCTGGATCCACGATGCCGTCCCCACCCAGGGCCAATGCGAGGTCCAGTGGAAAGCCTTTGCAGACCTGCCCCTGGCCGACCTCGCTGCGATCAGGAAATGAGGATGCTCTCCGTGCCGCGCAGGGGAAAGTCCCGATTCCACCACAAGCACATTTTCCTAAATCTCCTTCCAAATTCATCGAAGGACGATATCCCTGCGTTGCCGCAAAATAATTGATCCCGCTCCCTCCTCGTCCATGCCCGACACCCTGCCCGCGAAACCCACCCATCCCGCCTTCTCCGAAGCCCTGCGCTATTGGTTGAAACTGGGCTGCATCAGCTTCGGGGGCCCGGCCGGGCAGATCGCCATCATGCACAAGGAACTGGTGGAGAAACGCCGCTGGATCTCCGAGGGGCATTTTCTGCACGCGCTGAATTACTGCATGCTGCTGCCCGGGCCCGAAGCCCAGCAGCTGGCCACCTACCTTGGCTGGCGCCTGCATGGGGCCAGGGGCGGCATCGCGGCCGGGGCTTTGTTTGTGCTGCCATCGGTGTTTATCCTCTTCGGTCTGAGCTGGCTCTACATGGCGGGCGGGCACCTGCCCTGGCTGGCGGCGTTGTTCTACGGACTACTTCCGGCCGTCATTGCCGTCGTGGTGGAGGCTGTGCTGCGCATCGGCCGGAAGGCGCTGCGGAGTCCGTCATTGTGGGCGCTGGCGGCGCTGTCGTTTGCTGCCATCTTTTTTCTGAAAACCTCCTTCGTCGTCATCGTCCTGAGTGCCGCCGTCATCGGCTGGGTCGGGCACCGACTCGCTCCCCGTCAGTTTCCCTCCGGCAAGGGGCATGGCGGCAATGCGGATGCCACAGAGTCCGCGTGTCTGGATCTGCCCGCGTGTCCGCGCAACAGCTGGTCGCGTGTCCTCGGCATTCTCACGCTCTGCCTCCTGCTCTGGTGGGTGCCCATTCTGGCCGTGGGAGCCTGGCTGGGGTGGGGAAGCACCGCTTTCGCCCAGGGCGTGTTTTTCAGCAAGGCCGCGCTTGTCACGTTCGGCGGTGCCTATGCCGTGCTGCCCTATGTGGCGCAGCAGGCGGTGGAGAAATTCGCCTGGCTCTCGCACCCGCAGATGATGAGCGGACTGGGGCTCGCCGAGACCACGCCCGGGCCACTCATCATGGTGCTGCAATTCGTCGGCTTCGTCGGCGGCTGGCAGCACCCCGGCAGCCTCCCGCCCCTCGCCGGAGCCACGGTGGGAGCCCTCATCACCACCTGGGCCACCTTTCTCCCGTGCTTCCTCTTCGTCTTCATCGGCGCACCCCACGTCGAGCAACTCCGCAACCAACCCCGCCTCGGCGCCGCCATGACTGCGATCACCGCAGCCGTCGTCGGCGTCATTCTCAACCTCGGCGTGAAATTCGCCACCGATGCCCTCTGGCCGCATCCCGCACACATCTTCGATGCCTTCGTCGCCGTCATTGCCCTGCTCGCGTTCGTGTCCATGCAGAAATTCAAAACCGGCCTCATGCCCACCATCGGCGTCTGCGCCCTGCTCGGTCTGCTCTGGCGGGCGGTCCAGGGAGCCATTTAGTGGGGGGGATTCACGGGGAGAGGCGGGCGCCGCGTCAGGCTTCCAGCCGGACTCAAAGGCCGACCTGGCCTCCCAAAGATCAAAGGCCAAAGTCTAAAGGCCAAAGACACCCCACTCGCCACTTCCAGTCAGCCCAACAGACTCCGCCCCCCAATTTCCCTCCTCAATTTTCAATGCCAAATTTTCATTTCTCAATTTTCAATCCCCATCCCCCCGCTCTTTAGCCTTTGGTCTTTGGCCCCGCCCCCTTCCACTAAGGAAGCCCCCAGCCCCTAAAAACTCACCGCCCGCACCGCACTCGCCGCACCAACCCCGCCCCGGTCACCGCCGCCGTCTGGAACTCCACCGCCAGTCCCGCCCACGCCGCGTTATTCACCCCCCCTCACGGCCGCACCACCGTCACCG
>CALQSQ010000098.1 GCA_943333275.1 Akkermansia muciniphila | reverse complement strand
GGCACGTGATTTGCTTCCAATCCCTTCAGCCCGCGCCTTGAGTAACCTTTCAAACCGCACTATCATGACCTCTCAATCCGACCCCAGCAGTCCCAAGCAAAACATCCTTCACGGCAACGGATTCCCACCGTCGCGCAGAGGTGGTCTTTTTGGGGGCGCGGCGCTTCCGGTTCTTGGTGCCTTGGCCACGCTTCTGGCGACATCATTGCCGAGTCGGGGCGCTGTCACGGTTTTATATTTTGACCCAAATAACGCTGTCGCAGAGTCGGGGGTTGTCGATAATGCGTCACCTACTTATGTTTGGGACACATCCAATGCGAATTCCGCCAGAATTTGGACTGACGTGCCTGCGGGTGCCGGGGGACCTTCAGACGTTAACAGCTGGACAAATGGGATCAAAGCTGTCTTTAGTGCATCTACTGATGCCGCAGACAATACTTACACCATAAATGCCAATGTCGCCATTACGTTTAACGCTCTCCAAGTTGAGGAAGGTGCAGTGACCATTGGCCTTGCTGCGGGTGGCTCCCTGGCTCTTGCCGCCACGAACACCATTATCGACGTTGCTCCCGCGACGAGTTCCCCGCTGAATCTTTCATCTCTGAAGATAACCGCTGCAATTGGCGGAGGGACGAACGGCATTGAAAAAACGAACGGTGGCGTGCTTACGCTATCCGGAACCAATACTTACACCGGCGTGACCAAAATTACGGGGGGAACCCTGCTGATGGGTGCCAACAACGTGCTGGCGAACACCTCCGGGGTGACCCTGTCCGGCGGGAAGCTGGCAACCGGGGGCTTTAGCGACACCGCCGGGGCCTTTAGTTTGACGGCGACCTCTGTCATAGACATGGGAGCCTCAAACTCCATCCTAACGCTGCAAAGCATCGCCAGTTGGGATCTCAGTAAAAAGCTGGAAATTTGGAACTGGACGGGTGCCGTGAATACGGCAGGACTCACTGATCAGCTGATTTTCTTAAATCATTCCGGTTTTACCAATTTCAACGCCAGTCAGGTTCAGTTTTTCAGCGGCGCTGGCGGATCGACTCAGGTGGGAAGTGGTGCCAAATTTATCGGCAACGAGTTGGTGGCCGTTCCAGAAGCCAGCACGGTGGCTGGGATTGCAGTCTTGGTGGGTTTGGTCGGCTGGCGTGAGCGGAAGTATTTTCTCCGCCACCGCGAAGTTCCCGTGGGAACACCCTCTTAATTTCTCCCAATCGCGAGGGTCCCGACAAGCATCCACCTGAATACTTTCCCATCCCAGCGCCGGGCGGCGGCATCACCTCCGGTGGTGGATCGATTTTTTTTTCTACCTGATCGGCAATGGACGAGCCAGTAAAGCCAGCACGGGGAATACCGAAAGGTCCTCCCCAGGAATTGTTGGACGAATTCTGGGAACCGGCGAACAAGCCCGGCTGGGTTTACCAGTGGAGTCGCGGATGGCGACTCGTTCTCATTCTGTTCCTGCTGGTTGGTGGCTATACGGCTTGGCGCGGGAATAAGGATTACAAAAGATTCAAAGGCTGGCGGGCGCGAGGACTGGCCGCGGAAGCACTTGTGAAAGCCAGCACGGATCCGGCGGCGGCCCAGGCCCTGCTCGACCAGGCGGCGATCCTGGCACCGGGCAATGAGCAGGTGATGCGGGCCATGGCCGACTTCTGTGAGCCCCGCCATGACATCACAGCCCTTTACGCTCTGCGGCAGATCACCCTCTCCGGTGAGGCGACCCTGGCAGACTGGGAGAGAATCTGTAAAATCAGCCTGGAATGGGGATATCCCCAACTGGCACCCTCCCGCATGCTCAACCTCTGGGCAGCCGCGCCGGTGGACAAGCTGACCAAGGGGCAACTTCTGGTCGCCTCCCGCTGGCAGGCCTCCCGGGGCCAGGCAAGTGAGGCCGAAACCCGCCTGCTCCAGCACCTTGGGGCAGGGGTTCCCGCACCCAAGGATGCGGAAATGGAGGTGGCACTCTGTGCAATTGCCGTGGGTAACCTATCGGATCCCGTCACCCGCGATTACCGGGCAAGTGAAGTCATCAACCGGCTCGAACGGGTGACTCAAAGCGCGGAGACCTCGCTCGCCATGCGGACGGAGTCTGCACGGCTGCTGGCGAGAATGCTTCTGAACAATGACAACCCTGCCTGGAGGACAGACGACCGAATGGACCGGTTGAAATCCGCCTTTGCCCAGTTGGCGGCCGACACGGAACCTCCGGCCAGATTGCTCCATGAGTTGGCAGGGGCTTCCATTGATCTGACTCTGCAAGCGCGCCCTCGGGATACGCTCATTCAGAGCGTGGTCGGGAAAGCCACCGGAGCGGATGCCGCCGGCCGGCTGGTCATCGCCCGATGGCTCAATGACCAGGGATGCTACAACGAATCGATTGCCTTGTGCGCGAGCACTCCGGCGGCTGCATCCAGTCAGGAATGGTTCACCGTGCATCTCGACGCGCTTTTTGCCCGCAAGGATTTTGCGGCGGCAGCTCTGCTGTTAAATGCGCCGGGGCAGGTGCTCCCGGCCATCACCCAGCAGTTGTTCCTCTACCGGATCGAGGATGCCCTTGGTGAGGAGGCGGCGGTTCTGAAGGGACGATTGAGCAAAATCCTGGAATCTTCATCACTGGCCACGGCTCAGGAGGTGCTGCGGACGGCGGAAAATCTGGAACGAACTAACGATTGGGAACCCGCCCTGATTCTATACCGCAAGGTCGCGGATGATGAACGGATCGGCCTGATGGCACGTCTCGGCGTGGTCCGCTGTCTCAGCGCCTCTGGTGGCAGTGCAGGGGAACTCATCCCCGCGCTGCAGTCGGTCCTGCAAATCTGGCCTGATCTTGAAGATGCACGCAGCGATCTGATCTACCTGCGGCTGCTGGAAGAAACGGCAGACGAGGAAGATCTGAAGATGGCGGAGGAACTCACAAAACAATCCCCCCGGCACCTTGCCTACCGCATCCCCGCCGTCTTGGCCCTGCTCAAGGAGCAGCACCCGGCGGAGGCGCTGGCCATGTTGGAACGCTCCCAGATTCCGTGGGAGCAGGTGGCCAATAAAGGCTGGCTGGCCGTGTATGGGGCCGTGCTGGGTGCCAACCAACGGATGGACGAAGCCAGGCTGGTCCGCGAACAGTTGCGGGACGAGACCTTGCGGCCCGGAGAAAGGAAACTGCTCCTGCGTTACGTGCCGAATTAACCATGACGATGGCCGCCACACCCGGGAAGGGATTTCACCGCTTTCTCAGTCTGCTCCCCGTCGCGGCCTGCCTCTTCGTGGCCATCTGGCACATGCGGCTGGACTGGATCTACGATGAATCCTACCGATACGGCTGGCTGGTTCCACCGCTGGCGCTGTATCTCTTTTCGGTGCGCTGGCGCGACCGCCTGCCGCCGGCGCCGGATCCTAACCGTAATCTCCTGCCGGGCTGGGCCACTCTGGCCGTTCTGCTGCCCGTGGCCTGGTTGATCCGGGAGGCTAATCCCGAATGGAGGCTGCTGAGCATTGCGTTTACGCTCGGTGCGGTGGCCGCCTGCCTCCTCTATCTTGACAACACCGGCGGGAAGGCGTTGGCCACGCACTTTGCCGGAGCCATCTTTTTCCTGTTCGCTGCCGTGCCCTGGCCGACCTTTGTTGAAACTGCCATTACTTCCGCCCTCATGCCCCTGAATGCCAGTCTCACACTGGAGGCACTGCACTGGATGCAGATACCGGCGACTCAGCACGGGAACCTGATCGGGGTGAGTTCCGGCACCCTGGGAGTGGAGGAAGCCTGCAGCGGCATCCGCTCCCTGCACACCACCGTTCTCGTGGCATGGTTTGTCGGGGAACTGCAACGGCTGCCCTGGCGCGGGCGACTGCTGCTGATCGGCGGTGGTGTGGGGATAGCCCTGGGCAGCAATATCCTGCGAACCGTCTTCCTCAGCGTCGTGGCCGCCAGAGAGGGCCTGCCAGCGGCCGACTCCTGGCATGATACCGCCGGACTGGCCGCACTGGGCCTCAACTGCGCGGCCATTTTCCTCCTTGCCTGGTGGATCGGGCGTCGCACTTCGGTCGTGGTGGAGGGAAGCCAATCCCAACCTTCTAAACCAACGATCCTCGTCAGTCTGCCTGTCCGCGGGCCGGTGATTTTGACCATTGGCCTGGCCGTCATGCTCCCGCTCACCCTGTGGTGGTATGGCCGTCATGAAACAACGCTCCTTCCGCCCTGGCATTTGGAAAAACCATCCGCCGCAGCCGAATTCCGGGAATTGCCGGTCGACAAACGCACCGCCAACATGCTGCGCTATTCCAAGGGATGGTCTGCGCAATGGAAAACGACGGAAGGCCGGCCGTTCCAGGGATTTTATTTTGAGTGGGATACCGGGGACGTGCCCCCTGAAAACATGAACGTCCACCGCCCCGGAGGATGCTTGGCAGCCATTGGCATCGAATTTGTCCGGGAACTTCCTCCGCTCACGGCCACTCCCGACGGCATCCCTCTCACCTGCCGCGTCCTGCTGTTCAACGATCGTGGCCGCCCCCTCCACATCCTCTACCTCGTCCAGGAAAACAGCCAATCCGAAGCCCCTCCTGTCAATGCCTTCGACTTCTCCTACATGACCCGTCTCCATGCGGTGCGTCTGGGGCGGCGCAATCCGGGACAACGGTTTATTGAAGCAGGGCTGTGGGATGAGCCATCCGAGGTGAACGCTCGGGAAATTTTCACCGACCTGCTCAACAAATGGGTGCGTCAGGGGGGGATGGATTAGAGGTTGGCCTGCCTCCACAACACGGCCCTTGAGCCAATCGCACATCAGCAAAAAACGACATGCTGTCTGAATTTAAATGATTCGGGGAACCAGGAGCAGGTATCCACCCATGGAACCAAGGCGATAACTCCCCTCCCTGACCAGGCATAAGCGCCGGTCTCCGAATCTCCCGCAAATTTGGAGCTGGAGAGAAGATGAAGGCATGTCTGCTTGACCTTTGGCCTGGTCACACACTATCATGCGCGCGGTGTGATCAAGTGAAACAAGCACCCCACCCACGCACCCTTAGCTCAGTTGGATAGAGCATCGGATTTCTAATCCGGCGGTCACTGGTTCGAATCCAGTAGGGTGCAATCCTTCCGTCCCTACCTTCGTAGACCTGTAGGATCGTCCCTGGAACTCCGATTTTGTGCCCGCGACTTTGATTTGAAAAAAGGAGAGGGGCTGCGCTCGCCAGCACAGCCCCTCGACTCAACCAATCACAATACCAAAACAAAAAGTCTTTTATCCGACCCGGCCCGCAGGGGTCACCTTGTGGATGAAGCGGGTGCGCGGGACGCGGATGGTGACACCGCTCATGGGTTCATCGTTGGCCCGGATGCCATTGAGACGTTTCACCTCATCGGCATTCGTGCGGAACTGGCCGCTGATGGTCTCCCAGGTGTCTCCGGGCTCCACGGTGTAGTCAAGGTAGGGGTCCGCCAAATTGCGCTGCACCACAGTTTCATTCTCCTCGGCGACCAGAGGTTCAAATTTTTTCAAGGGCAGGCTGGGGGCGGAGGGAACGGGCTTCGAGGAATGAAGTTCCCGGGCGGTCAGGGTGCTGGGTTCCGGATCCACCTCCGCGGGTGGAGTGGGGCGGGCGCGGGAATTGCGAACGGGAATCTTGATGGACATGCCGGGTCGGAGTCTGTCCGGATTGACACCCGGATTGGCCTGCTGCAGTTCCTCCACGGTGATGCCATTTTGAGCCGCCAGGGAAAAGAACGTGTCCTTGCCATGGATTTCATAACTCTGGCGCTGTGCCTCGGTGGTGACCACGGGGGTGGAAGGATTTTTTGTGGTCTTGTTCACCACCGTTCCTCGCGTCGGGATCATAATTTCCCGACCCACCTGCAACCCAGCCCCGCTCTTAAGATTGTTGGCTGAAAGAATGGAGTCTACGGGAACATTGTAAATGCGCGAGAGCTTGGAAATGGTCTCGCCCTTGCGCACTTCGTGCCGCTTGGAAGCGGAGGCATTTTGAACCACCGGAGTGCTTGTCTCCTTGGTTGACTTGACCGGAGCCGAGGCGGCTGCGGAGGAAATTTTCAGGGACTGCCCGACCTTCAGCACGCTGCGTTCCGTCAGACCGTTGAGTTTCATCAAATTCGCCGGAGTGGTTCCCGAATTGCGGGCAATCTTCGAAATGGTATCGCCCGATTTCACACTGTAGCTGCCAGCGCCAGTCGTCGTGCGTTTGGGAAGTGCGGCACTCGCAGGCTGAGCCTTTCCCACCGATTCATCACGGTTTTCCACTCGCGTTTCCGGGCGATTGTAGTATTTCAGGGAACCTCCCTGCTTGGCACCTGGGGCTGCCGTCAGGGCACCCGATGCTGCGAGGAACACCGCCAAAAATCTTGGACAAAACATGATTGTTTGATTTTTCATATGCGCTGATAGTTTAGATCACCTTATTAATTTTGCAAGTGAAAGTCGAAGCTTCTCCGGAAATTTTTAAAAAAACCCCTCCAGCCCCCGTTCGAAAGGGTCGCTTTTGGGTTTCGACAGGAATGTTTTTAATCTTTCTGGGGGGATTTTGGTTCTGCCTGTGGCAGTTGATGCACCGTCAGACGCCCGAAAATCCCGGATTCGCCACCCTGCCCCCGCTCAACGAAGGACAACGCCCCGTGACTGTCGTACCGGAAGCACCTCCCCCAAAATCCATCGTCATCGATCCCGGGCATGGAGGCGAAGATCCCGGAACGCAAGGTAACGGCATGTTCGAGCGTCAGGGCACCCTGCCGATCGGGCTCGCTCTGGCCAAGGAGTTGCGAAACCGACGCTACAACGTGGTGCTGACCCGCGACACGGACAGCACGCTTTCGCTGGAATCCAGGGCGAAAATTGCCAACGAACCCGGCCGGGTGTGTTTCGTGAGCATCCACCTGAATTATTCCGACACTCCAAAATCCAACGGCATCGAAACCTACTATGGCTGGCCCAAACGCTGGGATGTCCTCAAGGATCTGCGTCAGTCCCGCAAACTGGAGCCCGACCAGGACATTCTGGATCATCGCTCCAAACTCCTGGCGGAAGCCATTCATCGCAGCGCCCTGGCCAGCACTCGCGCCACCGACCGGGAAGTGAGGAACAACCCAGCGCTACTGGTATTGAATTCCATCCGCGTGCCCTCCGTGCTCGTGGAGTGCGGCTTCGTTTCCAACAAGTCCGAGGCGGAGAAAATCCAGACCGCCGAATACCAGGAAAACCTCGCCCGGGGTATCGCGGATGGGATCGAGCAATATCTCAATGCCGCTTCATCGAATGCGGATTACGGCATCGAAATCGTAAACACCAAGGCGACCGGCGGGAAGAAATAGACTGGGAAGGAAAACGTCAGCGCACCACTTCGTAGTAATAAGCACGGTAGGTGCCATCAATCTGGAAGCTGCCGTCCGCGGCAGGTTTGATCATGGTCTTCATGGGCACCCCGTTGGAATCAAGCGGGCGAACAGACTTGGGGGCCACTCCTTTGAAAAGCAACCTGGCTTGCACGGGCTCCAGCAGCAAGGGCGGTGTTCCCAGCGAGGTGAGTTTCGTCCCATCCTCGCTGTAGGTGGCCCCGGTTTGCTTATCCCTCGCCAGCGCCGTGATGAGGATGTGTTTACTTTCCTTCAATGGCAGGTTGTCGAGGGCTGAAAACAGCAGGCTGACAAAGGGCGTCGTCAGCGACACATCCACTGCAGGCAGGGAAACTGTAGTGCCGGCAGCCTTGCCAATAATCCCCTGGGTCTTGGGCGCCCGCACCTGGATCTGCTCGCGACCATAGTCCCAATCCAATTCGCCATCGGCGGTTGTGAGGTTCTTGGGATCACTCCCGGGCTTCGGTGTTGACCTGCCGGAAGGTTCGGTTTTTCCGTCCGTGATCAATTCAATAGTGATCCGATCTTCAGCAAATTCTTCCATAGGCGTGCCACCGGGTGCCTTGATCAATTCCTGGCCATTGTAATAATCCTGCGACCATGCCTGCTTGCCACTGAAAAGGCTCTCTACGGATGCCAGCCTCTTGGTTGCAATTTTCCCCTCACGAACATCCCCGCGATGAATCGCCAGCGCCAGCGCGGGCCATTGACCAAAATAGTGCGGCGTGTCCGACGTATAGCTGCTCATGTTCGGCCAGCCTTCGCCAAGCGCCGGACCCGATTGAATGAAATGAAATGAGGCATCCCATCCCTGCAGACCCATACCGTAAAAAGCGAAGATGGGAGCGCATTCCAGTTTCCATTGATTCGGCGGTGACATTGTCCACTCACTCATGGAAAAGGGTTTACCTGCCACCTGCTTGAAGGCGATGCTGAAAAGCTCCGAACCCGGCTTGCCAAGATGCGAACCCGCATAGACCTGACCTTCGGCGATTCCATGGCCGCCCGCCCCGCCACCGGCGTAGTTATGTCGATCAATCGTCGAACCAATGGTATCTGTGTAAATGTTCGCCTGATCCATCACCGGCGAGCCCGCCAGCCAGTTTGTCGTGATCGTCTGCGCCTGGAACCCCGTGGCGCGGATGGCCTTTTCACAACTGGCATACAGTTCCCGTTGCATGTCGGTAAGGAAATGAATCTGGTCGCCGGCTCTTTGAAATTGGCCGGCGAAGCGACCGCGAATCCCGCTCGTATCCACCTCCCACGGGCCCATCAGGGCAAGTTCACCCTTGGCGAGCGATTCCCCATCCAGCTTGGTCCAGGCAGTTTTCACCGCCTCGTCGGTTTTGTATTTTTCCTTGACCCAGACCGCGAATTTTTGCCGCAGCAGTCTGGCGTGGTTGGGGGCTTTTTTCGGATCGGGGCTTGCGAGTTCCCCCAGGGGGTTCCAGAAGAAAATGCTGTCCTCGTTCTGCATTTCCACGGCCATGAGCGCGGGATCGTCAGCGTAGCGGAGTTTCGTGTAAGGGTTTTTGTGGTCGAGCAGACTGACGAGCACCCTGGTGCGGATTTCCCAGAGCTTGGGTGCCATCGTGATCAGCCCGTAGGAATCGCGCAGACCCGGCCCCATTTCCGGAAGTTCCTTGTAGAGTTCGGGATCATAACCATCCTCGGCGCGAATGGGGAAATGGTAAAAGACACTCCACTGGGTGTAAATTCCGGCGGCCTTCAATTGCGCAAACCAGGCATCGTAAGCATCGAGCTTTTTGTCATCAATCTTCCCCTCCGTGGTCACTTCATCAAAGAGCGGATGCTGCCGAACGGCGTTGTTGCCATATTTGCGCAGGTACTTAATCCGTCGTTCCTGGCCATCGCGATCCAGCTTTCCGAATTCCAAATTGGCATTCACGCCCCAGAATTTCACGGGCTTGTCCTTCTGATTGGCAAATTGCAATGTGTCACCGACCGCTTTGACAGGACCATGCTTGCCGGCCGGAACCTCAATCATTGCCGAAAGATCCGTGACGGATTCCTTGGAAAAGGCATCGGTGGCTGCGAGAAAGGAAAACCAATCGGCGGGCCCCGCTGGCCCCTGGGCCCCCGGCTTCATCAGCCCCTGCGGAGTGAATCCATCGTTGGTGAACAGGAAACAATCCAGGCCGCCATGATTATTCTCGGAGCCGTGCATTTTGAAACGAACCGTCTGTTTTCCCTTCTCCAGTTTAACGGCACCCACTTTGATCCAGGAAATAAACCGCAGGTCCGGCTTCCCATCCGCCGCCACATTCTGCTCCCCTCGCCGATCCTTCTCCATCTGAATCTCCGTCCAGGCGGCCTCGTTCAGAGCATAGGAAAGATGCGCCCCCACATGGTCCGCCCGCACCCAGAAATCATAATTTCCCGCTGCGGGAATCTCCAGCGCATACTCGAGCGTGCCTTCGGTCTTGCCAAAATTGCTGATCCAATCCCCACCGGACAGCAGATCCTTCTTCACCTGATCAAACCACCACGGATGACGCTCGACCTTGGATTTGGTGGGTTTTTCCCCCTCCTGCCAGAGGGTTTCAGCGGTGGCGGGAGCGAGCCACGCGAGGAGGGGAAGCAGTAGGGGGAGCGGTTTCATAGGCGGGAGAATGGGACGGCGGAAGGATGGACACAACGCCAAATTGTGGTATTCCCTGTTCATGCATCTTCTCAAATTTTCCGTTGCCCTCAGCCTGCCCCTCTGCGCCATCGCCGCCGAGGTGACACCAAAATTCGAAGCGCAGACCATCGACGATAAAATCACCATCGGCTACGGACTGGCGATCGGCGACATGGATGGCGATGGCAAGCCGGACATCCTCCTGGCCGATGCCAAAGAGTTTGTGTGGTATAAAAATCCCACCTGGGAGAAACGCACTTTCGCCAAACTTCCCGGCCCCCGCGACAACGTCTGCCTCGCCGCCCAGGACATCGATGGCGATGGCAAAGTGGAGATCGCCGTGGGCGGAAATTGGAATCCCGGGGAAACCACGGATGAAGCACTGAGCGGCTCCGTGCATTATTTGATCAGGCCGAAGGAAGCGAACGCGCTGTGGACACCGGTGGAACTTCCGCATGAGCCAACGGTGCACCGAATGCGGTGGGTTCGGGATGCGAAGGAAGCGTGGACACTTATTGTTTTGCCCTTGCACGGCCGTGGGAATAAGGATGGCGCTGGGGACCATGGGGTAAAGATTCAGGCGTATTACCCGCCTCCTAATCCTGCTGACGCAAAAGAATGGAACATCGAGATTGTCGATCAGTCCATGCACGTCACCCATCAACTGGATGTGGACAACGTGTTTGGTGGGATCGTAGTAGGAGGAAAGGAAGGACTCATCCAAAGCGGAATCAAATCACCGGTGCAGGCTTTGCAGCTGCAGGATGCGAAGGAATCCCCTCTCCCAGCAAGGGCTTTTACCGGCATCGGGGAAATCAGGTGTTTCGAATATGGAAAATTTGCGGCCATCGAACCCTTTCACGGAAATTTGCTTGCTGTGTATAATACAACGAAGAACGGACTGAGGCGGGAACGAATCATTCTCGACGACCAACTATCGCAAGGTCATGCGCTCGGATGCGCCACTTTCATTGGAGCAAAACCAACCCAACAAATCGTCGCCGGATGGCGTGAACCCAACGCCGCAGGAAAATTCGGCATCAAAATTTACTGGAAACCCGCCGACGCACCCTGGACCAATGCCTGGGTGGATGAAAACAAGATGGCCTGCGAGGATTTGAAAATCGCCGACCTCAACGGCGATGGAAAGCCCGACATCATCGCCTCCGGCCGCAGCACCAAAAACGTGGTGATCTATTGGAATCGAGCTGGGAGCCCATGACCCTTACGAGGGGGATCTGCGCGGAAAATCTTCCATGCGATCAGCGCAAATTCTACTCCCCCACCCTTTTTCGGATGGCACAGAATCTGGTTTTGCAGATTACCTTGACTCTCTAGGCATAGAGGTGCAAGGTGTAGCCCGATGCCAGTGCTCTCCAAAGAAATCGTGGCGGCGTCCTCGCGGCCCTTGTTGTTATCACTCCTCAATGAGGGGGAGAGCTATGGGTATGAATTGATCAAGCGGCTGCGGGAGCTTTCCGACGGGGAAATGGAATGGACGGAGGGGACCCTTTATCCGGTTCTGCATCGATTGGAGCGCGAAGCACTGGTGCAGGCAAGTTGGCATGAGGCGGAGAGCGGCAGGCAGCGGAAATATTACAAACTCACCGCGGCGGGCCGGCGCGCCCTGCTGGAGGAAAAATCGCAATGGATGTTTCTAAATCAACTTCTGGAAACCTTATGGAAACGGACTTCAACCTAATGGATAGTCTTCAGCAATGGCGGACCCGACTGGGTGCGCTTTCCGAGGATGACCGGATGGAAATCGAGGGCCACCTTCAGGACAGCATGCGCGAACTGTGCGCGACCGGCCTTACCGAGCACGAGGCATTTCTCGTGGCCCGGGAACGCCTGGGCGAAGTCCAGAACTGGGCCGCCAGTGGGCCTGCCAGCGGTCACGCACGCCGCTGGTTGTGGACCGCATTGGGATTACTGGGACTCACGAGCGCGGTGGTTTGTTTGGTCATTTCCTTGTTCATTCCCAAGATGCACGAAGGCCGCTGCGTGGTGGAACTGCTGGCTGAGAAAAGTGACGTCCCCACTCAGCGCGCCATTTTGGAATCGACGGAAACGTTGGTGGAGGTCATGCAGACTCAAGGCAGCGCTCAGCATGCTTTGAGTGCAGCTCGGGAGCTCCAAAAGCGAGTGCACTTTGATCCCATCCCGGATACGGCCATGGTGGTGATTCGCGTCGAGGACGAAAGCGCCAGCAAAGCGGCCGAACTGGCCAATGCCATTCCGACAGCCTACGAATCCCGACGCCTGGCAATGGATGACAACGCCCGTGAACTCAAGCGCCTGGCGCTGGAGGGAGCGGTTGACGAAGCGGAAGCGAAACTTGCCAAGTTAAACCCGGTCAGTTCGCAGACCAGGGCGCTCTCGCCTTCCCTGGGCATTCCCATGGATGAATTAGCCAAAGCAGAACGCATTCGCCAACTGAAAGCCAATGTCACTGCGGCAGAGGAGGATTGGCAAAAAGCAGCCGCCCAGCGAACCCTGGATCAAGCCCTCGCAACTCCAACGACAGAAGCGCCCAAGCTCGAGGAGATCGCCCTGGCCCGACAAGTCCTGGCTGAGGCCCGGTCCAAATTTGTAAAATTCAAAGCAGAACCACCCGCGCTTGATAGGATATTGAGACGCCATGAGCAGGCATCCTCCAACCTGGATGTACTGACCTCCGCTGAGGTTGAACATCTGCGATGGTGGGCGCTTGCATTCGCCCTGCTGGGTTTGGCCGGCCTGGCTATGGGCCACAGATCGAATCATGCCATTTCCTGAGACATCAAGAACGTGTCCGAAAAAGGGGGGAGGGCCGTCGGAGAAGCTCGCATACCTGCGGGCCCCTTGAAGGTCGCCTGCTCACGGAAACGTCCGGGCGCGGTAGAAACGTCTGGCTGGAAGAGGTCCGGGATCGGTGAATTCGATCTGGTTGAGGAAATCCGACTGATAGATGGAGCCTAAAAAGGCGAAGGGAGTCACCAGGTCGTCGGAGAATTGCAGTCGGTAATATTGGCCTGGTGGGGCCCTGACCACGATGTGGCAGGTGCTGCCCTCAAGTCGGATGGAAACGACCTTCGGCTCTCCCGTGTAAGGAGGCAGGTATTCGTTGGCTCCGATGTCGGTGCCGTCGCCACCGATGGCGTTGACAAGAGATGTATTATCCGAGGTGCGGGGGGCTCCGCGCTGGTCGGTGGTCAGGGAGAAATTTTTTCCCCGATCAAGCGCCGGGCTGCCGGTGAGGAGAGCGCAGGTTTCGGTCGGGCCACCATTGAGCCCCAGCGGACCGAGCAGGGCGTTGAGTGGGGCCGCGTCCGTTCCACCCTGGTCGGCGGTGAAATTGAATCCAGTGGTGCGGGTGCGGGAGCCGAGAAGATTCCAACCCCCGGATGTAAAGACACCGTCCGCATCAGCTCCTCCGGATGTGGCAGTGTTTCCTGCGCAGATTGTCGAGCGGACCAGGCTGGAGGTTGCGCCCGCGAGCGACTGGAGTCCCCCACCATAGGCAACTCCGGCTGGGCCGTCCCCCGTATTTGAGGTCCCTCCGGGGCCTGGGTTAACGGCGTTGCCTGTGACGGTGAGGGCGGTGAGCGTCATCGATCCCTGATTGGCGATAGCCCCACCCCCTGCTGCACCACCCGCGCCCCCCAAACTGGCGGGTGCCGTGCTGGCACCGCCGCGGCCACCGGTGGCACTGTTGGAGGCAAAGGTGCAGTTTTCCGCGGTGAGAGTGGCTCCTGCTTCATTGAACACAGCCCCGCCACGCCCGGCCCCGCCCGTGCCTGCGTTGGTTTGCGCGGGCGGAGTTTCGCCATTTCCCCCATCGCCCCCGAAGGCCTGATTGCCCCAGAACATGCAGCGGCGGAGGGTGAGCGTCCCACCCGCCGCATTTCCAACGCCGCCACCGTATCCTCCCAGCCCGGTGGCACCCGGCGCGGTGGCCAGCGAGCCAATGGAGGTGCAACTAAGCACGGAGCAGTCAACCAGAGTCAGGGCGGATGAGTTATAAATGCCTCCTCCCAGGGTCGGCTGGCCGGCCAGCTGAGCGTAGCCGGTGCCAGCGTAAAGCACCAGCCCGGCGAGCATACTTGGTCCGCCGGTGACTTTGAATAGGCGGAACGTGCCGGTCCCGACAATGCTCACGCCCGTTGCGGAGATCGAGGTCGGCCCTTGGATTTCCAAGGTTCCGAGAGCCGGGAGCAGTTCCATGTGTCCCGCCAAATCAGCACGAAAAGTGATGACCGAGGACCCGGCGGTGGCATTGGCGAAAGCCAGTGCCTCCCGCAGCGTGCAGTCCTGGTAACTGGCCACTCCATCATTGTGGTCATTCAACGTGGTCACCAGGTAGTCCGGTCCCGGCTGCGGCAGATCGACTTCCACCGCTCCTATGTCAGCGCCATCACCACCAGCAGGATTTGTAAGATTGCCTACATCCACCGGCCTTGTGAGACCGCGCTGGTCGCCAAAGAAAACGACTGGCAGGCAGGGGATCCCAAACACGTTGGAACAATCCCCAATTGGCACGCCGTAGCTTTTTCCTCTGTCAATCAGCAGGCTGGCGTTTGCTGGCAGCATGGTGTTGGTGGGTCCACCGTTGTCCTGCAGGTTGCCAAGCCCTGCAGCGAGCGGCACGGCGGTGGTGCCGGACTGGTCACTGGTCTGGGTGAAACCCGTGCCGCCGTCGCGGCTGCCGATCAGGTTATAGCCACCGGAGTTGAAAATGCCCGCGATATCGCTGACGACCCCGCTGTTCCCCTGATTGCCCGCGCAGACGGTGCTGCGCACCGTGCTGGTTCCACCCCCGCTGACCATTCCTCCTGCACGCGCACCTCCAGCGCCGTTGTTGATGAAGTTGTTCCCCAGTCCACCGGCTCCTCCCTGACCGGTGTTTGCAGCGAGTGTGCAGGAAGTAACGGTCATGGTCCCAAGATTATAGACGGCACCATAACCCGCGCCTCCATTGCCACCCCCGAAAGAGAGATCATTCCCACCGTTACCACCACCGCTGACGTTGCTCGCCAGCGTGCTGGTATCCAAATACAGCTCTCCAGTGGCATCGTTAAAGACCGCGCTTCCCAACCCCGCACCGCCCGTGCCGCCGAAGCCGAACTGCGCTGTGTTCACCGCGCCATTGCCTCCAAAGGCCCCGTTGCCCGTGAAGGTGCAGCGATAGAGAGTCGCGTTCCCTGCATTGCTCACCGCCCCGCCTCGCCCCGTGCCGCCTGCGGCACCGCCGCCTGTCCCGCTGCCCCCAATCACCCGGTTGTTGCTCATCGTGCATTGGTACATTTCGAGCGTCGTGTTTGCTGAGACAAAGACACCACCGCCCGAGACCGAGGCCCCCGCCGAACCGGCGACCCAACCCTCCTTCAGCGTCAGGCCGGAGATGCGCAATTTTGTATCATCAAAAACAAACGGAGACACGTCAACGGTCAGAAGACGATGCTGGACGTTGCCACTCACCGCAAGCAATCGCGCCCCTGGTCCATTGATGGTGATACGGCTCCGGACCACCAGCGGCCCTGCTGCGGACTGGAGCGTGATTGTGCCCGTAACGCCGGCGGCAAATTCGATCACGTCTGCATCCATCGTGGCATTCGCAGCCGCAATCGCCTCCCGCAGCGTACACCCATCCCCCACCCCCGCTGCCGAACAGAGGCCATCCCCCGGATCCACGGTCGAAGTCACGGTGAAGGTCGCTGCCCGCACCATGCCGCCCCCCATCAAGATCAAAGCGAACGCCGTCATGCTCTGGGCGGCCCGCCGAAGTAATGGAACAATGAAATTCATGGGCGAACAGTAAAATTTAAAACGACAAATGGAAATCAGATTCGAGGCACCCCTTGAAAGATGCGGTTTCTGCAATCAGCCTGCGGCAGTCCGGTATCTCCCCGTAGAGATTGAAATGTTCTGAGAATAGAATCGAATCCCGGTAATTCCAAAATATTTCTCAGCCACCCAAAATTGCGTCGATTTCACCTACTCCCGCTGACTCGCCTGAAATATTTCAAAGCGAAACTGCGCGCAACTCCGAGTTTTGAGAATCACGGGGATGCAGGGCATTCGATTGATAACGTAATTAGGTATCACAAAACCTGATCGCCTGGGAATTGAGCCCTCAAACCGAAGTGAGCAAATGGCAACGATCAGGCAACCCAGAGTGGCCCAGCAGAGGGACTTGCACTGAATGCCTTTCAAGGCCATTTAAGCGTACTTGGGAATGCCGTGTAGCTTCCCTTAAATTTTCCTCCATGACTTCCTGTCTCGCCCTCGCCGAAGAATCGTTTCTTGATCTCACCCACACGTCTGCAACCCATATCGTCTTCGCGCCGGGTCGGGTGAACCTCATTGGCGAGCACACGGATTACAATGGCGGCTTCGTCCTGCCCATGGCTATTGATCGCGGAATTTTCATTGCAGGGAGGCTTCGACAGGATGGGCAGGTGCGGCTCTGGACGGTTCCTGGTGAAGCTGCGCCGGTAGTTTTGGATGCCACGCAATCAATTGAGAAAGGGGAACCGGCCTGGAGCAACTACGTGCGCGGCGTGCTCGCCGGCATTCAACAGGACGGCCTCACCTTTCCAGGATTTGATGCCGTCATCACGAGCAATCTCCCCTCCGGCGGCGGCCTGAGCAGCAGTGCGGCGCTGGAAATTGCCTCGGCCACCTTGGTGGAAGCACTGAACGGACACATACTGGATCCGGTTCGCAAGGCTTTGCTATGCCAGCAGGCTGAGCATGAGTTCGCGGGAACGCCCTGTGGTATCATGGATCAGTTTGCGGTAAACTTTGGGCAGGCGGGTCATTTGCTGCTGATCGACTGCCAGTCACAGGCCTTCCAACATGTGCCCATGAAAACAGGCGAGGTTTCCGTGCTTGTGATCAATTCGATGGTGAAGCATGCACTTAATGACGGTGCCTACCGGCAGCGCCGTGAGGATTGCCACGCGGCGGCCAAGCTGCTCGGAGTGAAGGAACTTCGCGATGTGACGGCAGCAGACGTGGAGGCGGCAAAAGCTTGTTTACCGGAACGCCTGTATCTTCGTGCCCGCCATGTCACCACGGAGAATGCCCGCACGCTGGCCGCCGTGAAAGCGCTGGGTGAGGGAGACTGGCGCGAACTGGGAAAATTGATGTTCGCCAGCCATGCCTCGCTGCGGGATGATTTTGCAGTGAGCTGCGGGGAACTCGATCTGATCGTGGAAACCGCGCGCAGCCTGGACGTTTATGGCTGCCGCATGACCGGCGGGGGATTTGGGGGGTGTTGTGTCGCGCTGGTGCCGGGCGGTCGCGCGGAAGAACTTGCCAGCCAACTGGCGGCCAGCTATCATGCGGCCACGGGTCTGGAGCCGGATATTTTCGCCACTACGCCCTCTGCAGGACCGCAAATTTTCACTCCCTCCCAAGCATGAGCATCCCCGTTTTACTTGCCAAAATTGTCATATCCCTGCTCGCCGGAGTGGGCATTTTGCTGGCGCTGTGAAGAAATTTCGCTACGGCCTGGATGGACTGTGTCTGGCCGCCTGCGCAGCCTATGCACTGAACCGGTGGCTGCTGAAATCCTGGTGGGGCGGCGCCTTTCTGCATGGGTATGCCAACGATCTGTTCCTCATCCCAGCGGCCCTGCCTTGGGTGCTGTGGCTGCATCGGCGGATGGGCCTGCGACGAGATGACCGGCGACCCACCTGGTCTGAAATTTTCCTGCATCTGGTGCTGTGGTCGGTGCTCTTTGAGGCGGTCGGCCCCCGTTTCGCAAAGGTTACGGCGGATGGCTGGGATGTGGTGGCATACGCGGCGGGGGCGGTGGCGGCCGGATGGTGGTGGAATCGGAGGGGAGCGTTCCGCCCTTGCCATGGTGAGGAATCTGCTTTCAGTGGCGGAATATGACTCTGGAGGAAATTCGCAAACAAATCGATGCGGTGGATGGTGACTTGCTGCGCCTGTTGAATGCCCGTGCCGATTTGGTTCACGAAGTGGGAGTCATCAAGAAAAGGGAGGGCTTGGAAATTTACGCCCCCGAACGCGAGGAGGCCCTTCTGCAAAGCCTGGCAAAACGCAACGCCGGAGGACGTCTTCCGGAAAAATCCATCCGGTCCATTTATCGTGAAATCATGTCAGCGGCCCTGGCGCTGGAGCAGGATCTAAAGATCGCCTACCTCGGTCCTGAAGGCACCTGGACCCACCAGGCCGCCTTGAACAAATTCGGCCAGAGTGTGGCCTATCTTCCCTGTGCCAATTTTTCCGAAGTCTTCGATGAGGTGGCACGGCGGCGGGCGGATTACGGCGTGGTGCCGATTGAAAATTCCACGGAAGGGGCCGTGAATCACACGCTGGACCTCTTCGCCGACTCTCCGCTGCACATCTGCGCGCAGATCCTCCTGCGCATTGAGAATGCCCTGCTGGCCAACTGCCGGAAGGAGGAGATCGAGGTCATTTACAGTCACCCGCAGGTGTTCGGGCAGTGCCGAAATTACATCCTGAAAAATTTCCCGCAGGTGCCGCTTATCGAATGTAGCAGCACCACCCAGGCGGCGGCCCAGGCGGCCAAAAATCCGCGCGCCGCGGCCATGGGAGGCATGCTGGCGGGTAAACTTCACCATCTGGAAGTGCTGGACAAAAGCATCCAAGACAGCGCCACCAACACCACTCGCTTCCTGGTGCTCAGCGAACGCACCTGTCCACCAACAGGAAATGACCGCACCAGCATCATGTTCAGTGTGCGCAATGAACCAGGCTCCCTCTACAACGCACTGGCCCCATTCAACCGCTTTTCAATCAACATGTCCAAGATCGAAAGCCGGCCTTCAAAACGCCGGGACTGGGAATATTTCTTCTTCGTCGACATGCTCGGCCACTGCGAGGACCCGGAACTGGTAAGCGCCCTGGATGAACTCAAGAAACACTGCAGTTTCGTGAAAATCCTTGGCAGCTATCCCAACAACGAGGAAACAGCAAAGGTCGATTCTGTGATTGGTTGATCGGCGAATCCAGCCTTTTGTTTGCAAAGAGGCCGGAGCACATGGCATGCCCCGGCCTCTGCTGTAATGATAACGCCGTTCCGATTACGCGACGCGAACCGTGATCTCCTTGGATTTAGCTTCGGCCCGTTTGGGGATGGTGACATTCAGGGTGCCGTGCTGGAATTCAGCGGCCACCTGGTCGGCATCGGCATTCTTCGGAAGGCTGAAACTGCGGCTGAAGCTGCCGTAGCTGCGCTCCTGAAGGTGCAGCGTTTCCTTTTCGGTCGATTTCTCGGAGGAACGCTCACCGGCGATGGTGAGGACGCCTTCCAGAACCGTGACTTTCACGTCCTCGGCTTTGACCGAAGGGATGTCCATTTTCACGACGTAGGCGTTTTCAGTTTCTGTTACATCCGCCGACGGCACCCAACTTACCGCGTTGGCGCGTTCTCCGTTAAAGAGCGATTCCGCAAGACGGATCAGTCCGTGGGGAGCGAAGTGAGTGTAGAGGGAGGGATACAGGGATGGGTTTTTCATGTTTGGTGTTTTTGAGGTTAATGTTTTGCGACCTTTCGATCGTCTCTCAATCAAGCTGCATTCTGCGTGCCAGCCATTTTATCAAATTCTTAAATCACTGGTTTTCAATATGTTACAAACCTTTTCACCGGACCTCCCCGCCCTCCATTCCGTGCCAACCCGACGCAGTTCGCATCATTTCGTCACAGAAAACTGCTGCATTTTGTCGCATCGAGAAATGGCAGTTGCCGGAGTCTGGGATGCGGCGACACTTGGGGTTCAATTGCACATGATTCGTTTGTTCTAAGATGGGAAATTTTTTCCGATATTTGGGTCGATTGCTCTTCGAGTTTTGGGCTTATCTGGGCGCACTAACGAGCTTGGTGCTGGAGGTCTGTGCCTCCGTCTTCCGCTATCCCATCCGCTGGAGGCTGCTTGGTGAACAGATCGTGGCCATCGGCTTTGGATCGCAGGCGGTGGTCATTGTCACGGGTGCGTTCACGGGAGCGGTCTTTGCGGCGCAGGTGTATCTGAAATTTAACGAACTCGGATTGAGTTCCTCGGTGGGCACGCTGGTTTCGCTGGCGATGTGCCGTGAACTGGGCCCGGTATTGACCGCAGTCATGCTGACGGGCCGCGTGGGAGCGGGCATGGCCGCGGAGATCGGCACCATGCAGGTCACCGAACAGGTCGACGCCCTGCGGGCCATGGCCGTGCACCCCGTGGATTATCTGGTAACGCCGCGCCTGATCGCCATGATCATTTCCGTGCCGCTGCTCATCGCGGAATCGATCACCTTCGGAATCTGGGCGGCCTATGTGATCGTGGTCCGACTTTACCGGATCGAACCATCGTTTTACGAACGCCAGCTCGTGTCCCATACGGAAATGGGCGACATCATTTTCGGCATGACCAAGGGTCTGGTCTTTGGCATTCTCATCGTCCTGATCTCATGCCATCAGGGATTGAAAGTACGCGGAGGATCACTGGGCGTGGGACGCGCCACGAACAATTCCGTGGTCATCAGTTCGCTGGCCATTCTGATCGTCAATTTCTTCCTGACCATCGCCCTGAATTACGTCTGGCCCATCGGTAAATAATCCACATGAAAAACGAGGAGGATAATTTCATCGAAATCAGGGACCTTCACAAACGCCTGGGTTCCCAGGACGTCCTGCGCGGGATCATGCTCGATGTCCGGCGGGGCGAGCGCCTGGTGATTATCGGAGGCAGCGGTTCCGGCAAGAGTGTGCTGCTCAAACACCTCGCCGGCCTGTTTTCCGCGGACCGGGGATCGCTGAAAATTGACGGCGTGGAAATTACCAATCTCGGCGAGCGACAACTGGCCGCCACCCGTCGGAAACTGGGCTACCTCTTTCAGGACGGAGCCTTGTTCGGATCCCTGACCGTCTGGGACAACATCGCCTTCCCGCTCCGGGAGACCGGTCTGAAGGACGAAAAACTCATTGATGAACAGGTCACCGCCGCACTTGAAGCCGTGGGACTGGGGGGGCATGGCGATAAACTGCCCGGCGACTTGAGTGGCGGCATGCGCAAGCGGGCTGGCGTAGCCCGCGCCGTCGTCACCCGACCCAAGTGCATTCTCTATGATGAACCGACGTCGGGACTGGATCCGGTTCTGGCGGATGCCATCGATAAACTTGCCGTGCGTATTCAAGAGCAGTATCAAACCACCAGTGTGATCGTCACCCATAATATGAAGACGGTCTTCACCGTGGCGGACCGCGTGGCCTTTCTGCGTGATGGCGTGATCGACTTCCTCGGCCACCCTTCCGAACTGGAATCCACCCAAAACCAGCACCTCAAGGCCTTCGTGGAGGGACGCTCCGCCGAACAAGACCTCTGACCCTCCCCGCCCCCTCCCTGAATTCGATCTCTTCACTAGTGGCAAAGATTTTTTTCAGCACTACTCTTCTCCCAATCACAGTCCTGTGATCTCATCCACCGACCATGACGCCACCCAACAAGCAGAAAACTGAACTTCTCGTGGGCATCTTCGTGTTCTTCGGACTCGCCCTGCTGGGCGGGTTGGTTTTAAAATTTGGTGATTTCAGGTATGGATTGCGGTCGAAATACAAACTCGCCGTCGTTTACCAGGATGCAGGCAATCTGACCGCCGGTGCGCCCGTCAGACGCGGCGGCGTGGAAATCGGCCGCGTTTCCAAGGACCCCGTGCTGGTCAACAGCCTGACAGGGGTAAGCGTCGAACTGGTCATTTTTCAGGAATACCACATCGCCAAAGGCTCGGCTTTTGCAGTGAAAACAGACGGTATCATCGGGGACGCATTTATAGAAGTCACCCCGCCGCTCCTGCCCACCGGGGAGATGATTGCCATGGGAGATACCATCGAGGGGACCAGCGGTGCCGATATCGGCTCCACCGCCACGCGCGTCGCGGACAAATCCCTGCTTGTGCTGGAGGATATCCGGGGATCGCTGGTTGATTTGAAAGGGGCCATCGGAAAAATTTCCACCGGCGTCCTGGGTGATGAAAACCTTGCCAACCTGGGCAACTCCCTCAAGAGCCTGAACGAATCCCTCCACAAATTCGATGAGCAGGTTCTGAGCACCGAAAATACCGAAGCCCTGAACGGCACGCTCAAATCACTACATCAAAGCTCCGAAAAATTGTCCGGAGATCTGGACCAGATCAGCGCGACCATCTCCTCGGTGGACGACATGATAAAGCGCAAACTGGGCCCCGGG
>CALQSQ010000097.1 GCA_943333275.1 Akkermansia muciniphila | reverse complement strand
TCAGCGCCATGCCGCCAAAAGGTGTCACGGGCTTGTCAGAATATTCAATTGGAAGGTTCACCATTACGGTGATTGTCCCATACCCGTCAACCCCCTGCTCTGAACACGCTGGGCTTCACTCTCGCTCCTCTATTGCATTATCCAGGTTAATGGGCTGCGTTATCTCACCCTGGACATCAATCGCTTCCTTCCCCCTTCCGATGTGAGCCTGGGAATTGAAGTTTCGGGCGACCTCCGCACCTGGCAGCCAGCGACGATTCTCACCAATACTCCCTCCCTGCTCAGGGCGCAGGATCCGCTTTCACTCAACAACGCCTCGAGCAGGTTTATCAGAGTCAAAGCCACACGCCCCTGACCTAATCTCCCCCAATCACACGAATCACCATGACCAAACGCATCTTAATCGTTGAAGACGACTCTAGCACAGCGGCGGTACTCACCTCCGCGCTGCAGGAGGCGGCGTATCAAGTGGAAGCATGTTCTGATGGATTTCATGCCTTGAATTTGCTTTTCCGAAACGCCTACGATGGGGTCATTCTTGATGTGATGCTTCCCGGGTGCAGTGGATTGACGGTCGTTAGGCAACTCCGCAGCAGCAACCAAGACGTACCGGTATTGATGCTCTCCGCCCGCGGGGAAATGGCGGAACGCATCGAGGGACTTGAGGCTGGTGCCGACGATTATCTGCCCAAGCCCTTTGGAATCGCCGAAGTGCTGGCCCGCCTCAAAGCACTACTCCGCCGCAACCGCGATCCCAAGGCCATGCGACTCGAAGTGGGCGACCTGCAGTTGGATGTGGCCGGACATCATGCCTATCGGGGCGGGCACCGGATCATGCTGGCCCCTCAGGAGTTCCGCCTGCTGGAATGCCTGATGCGCCATACTCCGGAGGTCTGCCCGCGTTCCCTGCTGCTTTCCGAGGCCTGGGGTTGTCATTTCGATCCCGGAACCAACATTGTGGACGTCTACATCCGGCGGCTGCGCACGAAAATCGATATTTTTCCTTCTAAGAAACTGCTGCATACTGTCAAGGGCATGGGCTACATCCTGGGAAATCCCCATGAAGGCGGCCTGACCAATTAGGATGGTCCGGTCAGGGGATCATCCGTCAGTTCCGAATCCTCGGTCGACCGCTTCGCCATCAGGGCAATCAAAGCCGGCATCACACACAACACCGCAAGCAAGCCGATGTGCCCCCAGAATTCGATGTCCATCAGCCACGAAATCGCCAGATGCATGGCGAGAAGGGCTCCGCCCCAAATGGCGGCCCAGCGGCGGCTGAGTAGAAGCACAAATGCGCCCAACTCCAAGACAAGTCCGGATCCGAAGAGGCATTTGGAGAGGGTTGGATGTTCCGTAAGAAAGACCGGAGCGGTCTCGGTCATGGTTTTGTTGATGTCCCCCTCGGGCTTGCTGTAGTAATCGCTCAGGTTGGCTTTGACCATCTGCACCGCCATGCTGGGCACGCGGGATATCCACTCGCCCTTCGAGGCCTTGAGCTTAACAATACCGGAGGCTACGTAGCTCGCGCTGAAAATGAGGATGGCCGCAAGCAGGGCGGCTCGGTGGGCTGCCGGCGGGGCTTTCTTCCATTTCTTCCAAAGGATTCCGGCTGCTATGTAGGCAATCCAAACCGCCACCAGCGCCATCGCCAGAGCCTGCGAGGAATGAGTGATATCGCCCTTGGAATTCCGCAGGGCTCCCGTGCCACAAACTGTCAGCAACACTGGCAACAGGCTAATGCTCGGAACAATACCGGCAATGAAACAGCCCAATCCCAGAACTGTTAGCACGCGCAGCACCATCATGACGGAGGGGTCCAGCATCCACGTGAGCGGCAGGATCCTCGCAAAACCGTTGAGCTTGGATGGGTCCGGGGTAAACGGCGCCAGATTCCAATGCACCCCAAAAAAATAAATAAGCGCTGCCAAACCAATGCGCATGAGCACCATTTCGGCAGCACTCCAATTCATCGGGTGGGGACGGAGAAATTTAACAATTCGAGCGATCATTGTTTGAAGACGATTTCCCCCAGTAATTGTTCAGTGCGCTGAAACTTGCTGTTTGCATCCAGACTGATGGTGATGACATGGGCGCGCAATCCATCCAGTTCCTGAGCGTCGGTCTTTTTGACTTTCCGATCCTTCCAAAGCTGCTGGAGAAAGCTCTGAGCGGCCAGATTCACCTGCTCCTTGGTGGCCTTTTCATAATCCCGCGTATCGGCGGCAGCCAGCAATTCCTTTTCAAACCGCTTTTTCGCCTGGGCGCTGCCAACATCGAAGAGGCTGGAGATGGCGAGCGGCTCATCCTTGCGATTCGTCACAAAAAGGACATCCGCGCTGGAATCGATGTTCGAATACATCGGAAAGGGCGAGAAGGGAAATTGATCGCCAATCGCGACGAGAGCGATGGCCACCGGGAAGCAGGCGATCAGCCACCCGAGCCAGTTGGATATCTTTTTTTGATTATTCATGCGAAAGCAGGTTCTTCGGCAGCCACGAGCCTGCCGCCTTTCATCCTTAAAACGCGTCCCGCCCGCTGGGCAAGTTCGGGATCATGGGTGACCATGACCAGCGTCGTCCCGGCCTCGCGGTTGAGAGCGAAGAGCATTTCCTCAATGGCGGCGCCGGTTTCAGCATCAAGATTTCCCGTTGGTTCGTCCGCAAAGAGAATGGCGGGACGACCGATGAAAGCCCTGGCCAAAGCCACGCGCTGTTGCTCGCCGCCGCTGAGTTGCACGGGATAATGGTTCAGGCGTCCTTTCAATCCCACACGCTCCAGCAAATCCATACCAGCTTTGCGATCAAATTTTCCGCCTCGCAATTCCAGGGGCAGGAGCACATTTTCCAGGGCGGTCAGCGTGGGCATCAGTTGGAAATTTTGAAAAACAAACCCGACCCTTTCATTGCGCAGGCGCGCCCGTGCATCCTCGGACAATGCATGCAGCGGCTGACCTTCCAGGAAAATTTCCCCGCAACTGGCACGGTCCAGACCGGCGCAGAGTCCCAGCAGGGTGGTCTTGCCGCTGCCGGACGGTCCGACGATGGCGGCGGTGGAACCGGCCTCGAGGGCAAAGGATACGTCGTGCAGGACCGTCAGGGGGCCGCTGGCGGTGGCATAGGTGCGCCCCAGGGCGCGGGCTTCAAGAATGGGGGAGGGCGTAGTCATGGGATTGCACAAAGGCGGGGACCTTGCTATATTGGCCAGCAATCGATTCCGCGCAACCACGTGGAACAGATTCACTCGCCTATGTTCATCTGGTCAAAACTCAGTTCCACCAAGTGGGAGGACGCGTGGGAGGAACGCTTCCACGCCGCCGCCAATACCAATCTGGTCATCTCCCTGCTGCCCGGAGGCAAGCGCATCCGCGTCGATGTCTACTGCCACCGGAAGGAGAATGCCCTCGCCATTCAAAAGCAGTTTGGCGGATCGGTCCGTGAATTAAAAAAGGAAAACTGGGCCGCTTTGAGCGCCAAGAGTCTGAAGCCCATTCATGTCCGGGGGCGACTGATCATTGCGCACACGGCGGAAATGGCAGAGCAGTTGCGCAGGGAGCATCCCGACATGCAGGTGCTCTGCATTCCAGGAGAAATGGCCTTTGGAACAGGCGAACACGCGACCACTTCCACTTGCCTGCGTCTGCTGGTGGATTTCGCCAAGAACCGGAACGCGTTGCCATGGGACGTGCTCGATCTCGGCTGCGGCACCGGCATCCTCGCCCTGGCCGCGAAGATACTCGGAGCATGCAAGATCGATGCCTGCGATTTCGATCCTGCAGCAATCACCATCAGCAAACGCAACGCGCAGCTCAACAAGGTTCGGGGGCCGCGTTTCTTTCGTCAGGACGTTCTCACGTGGAAGCCCGCACGGCGTTACGATCTGGTGCTCGCAAATATCTTCCATGATGTGCTGACGGTCTCGCTTGAAAAAATTGCCCAGGCCACGGCTCCGGGGGGAACCGTCATCATGAGTGGGATTTTAAAGGAACAGCTGCCGGCTTGTCTGGACGCGGGAAAGAAGGCCGGAATCCGTTTCGACCCCCCCATCATCAAAGGGAAGTGGGCCACCGCCCAGGGGCGCGTCTAAGCAGCGTGCTCCAGGATGGTTTGCACCACGGATGGGCTGATATCCGCGCGTTCCCCGATCGCAGTCAGACCGCGTTTCTCCAGGCGTGCCGAGACCTCCCCCGCCGTGTTGCCCGGGGTTACATAAGCGCTGAGTTTGGTGGCGATACCCAGGCTTTCGAACCATGCCCGGGTGCGATCGATGGCTGCGGTCACGCGAGATTCCGGTGAACCTTCCCGCAAATCCCAGACGCGCTCCCCGTATTGCAGAAGCTTGTCCCATTTCTGCTTTTTCTGAACCTCCAGCAAACTTGGCACCACGACCGCCAGGGTTCTCGCGTGATCAATGCCGTGCAGGGCGGTAAGTTCATGTCCAATCATGTGGCTGGCCCAGTCCTGCGGCACGCCGGGCGAGAGGATCCCATTCAGAGCCATGGTCGTGGCCCACATGATATTGGCACGCGCGGAATAATCGTTCGGGGAGGCCAGCACCTTTGCCCCCTCCTCAATCAGCACATGCAGCACGCCTTCGGCAAATCGATCCTGCACCGCAGCACCCACGGGATAGGTGAGATATTGTTCCAAAACGTGCACGAAGGCATCACCAATGCCATTCACGGTCTGGCGGGTGGGCAGCGACATGGTGACATTGGGATCGAGAATGGAAAAAATCGGAAAGACGCTGGGCGCGATGAAATGCAGTTTCTCCTGGATCGCCCGACGGCTGATCACGGCCGCACCATTGGCCTCACTGCCGGTGCCCGGCAGCGTCAGCACTGTTCCCAGCGGCAGGGCTGAGTGAACGCTTGCACCATGGTCCACGAGAATCTGCCAGGGATTTCCTGCATAATTGGCGGCGGCGGCCACAAATTTTGCTCCATCCAGAACTGATCCGCCACCCACAGCGAGGATAAACGTATCCGGCACTTCGCGAGCCAGCCTCACAAAAGGCATGAGGGTGTCAAAATCCGGATTGGCCTCCACTCCACCGCATTCAATAATCTCCCGTCCTCCGAGCGCCGTGCGCACCTGATCATAAACCCCATTTTGTTTGATCGACCCGGAGCCGTAAACCAGCAGCACGCGGGACTTGGCGGAAACCAGTTCGGAAAGGGCGCTGATCTGTCCGGCTCCGAAGACAATTTTGGTGGGATTTTGAAAGGTGAAATTTTCCATGGGGCAGCACCGTGTACCGGATCAGCCGATCCTCAAACGGTTTCACCTACGCTCCCGCTCCGTCCGGCGCTCAGGCGAAGAGATCGATGATCGGCTTCCCCTTGTTTCCAATGGTGAAAGGACGACCACTTGGACTCATCACGGGTTTGTCCACCTGAATGCCCAGTGCATGGGCGATAGTTGCATGAAGATCGCCCACGCCTGTGGCCTTTTCCGTGGGCTCGTAGCCTTTGGCATCAGTGGCCCCATGGACATGGCCTCGTCTAACTCCGGCCCCCGCGAGGACGCAGGTGAAGCCCTTGGGATGGTGACCTCGTCCGCTGCCGTCCATATCAGGCTTACGACCGAACTCGGTGGTTACAGCCACCAGCGTTTGATCAAGCATACCGCGCTGGGCGAGGTCTGCGATGAGCGCTGCAAAAGCCTGGTCGAAATCGGCCCCAACTTTTTCCATGGCTCCGGGGATGTCCTTGTGCATGTCCCAGCCTCCACTTTCCACCTCAATACACCGCACCCCGCTCTCCACGAGACGGCGAGCGAGCAGGCAGCCCTGACCAAATTTATTGTGCCCGTAGTCATTGCGCTGGGTGGCGGCCTCCTGCTGAAGATCGAAGACGGCCAGATCCTTGCTCTGCATGAGTTCCAGCGTGGAGGACGAGAAATCATCATACGCACGGACATTGTCATCCTTCACGTCATCGTGGAATCGATGATTGAGGTCCTGGAGCAGTGCCAGCCGCTTTTCGCGCGCATCGGCGGGTGTTACGGACTTGGAATTTTGCAAGCCTGCCTCAGGATCGAGAATGGGCAGTGGGCTCATGGTCGCCGGAAGGAAGCCATTTCCATGTCCTGAATTCCGATTGATGGAGACGGTGGCCGGCAGCGTGGGATGGCTGTTTCCCAAGTATTGCTGCGCCCAGGCTCCTAGCATCGGATGCACCACGGTTCCGCGCATTTCAAATCCGGTCCGCATGAGATACTGTGCCTGCTGATGCACCCCAACCTTGGCCGTCATCGAGCGGATGAGACAGAGGTGCTTGGCCACCTTGGCGGTTTCCGGCAGGTAGCTGGTTATTTGAAATCCCGCCTCTGTGGATACGGCTGTGGATGGGCCTTTGCTGGCTCCCTCCTTGGGATCGAAGGTGTCAATGTGGCTCATGCCGCCGACGAGGTTCAGGAGAATGACTGATTTCGCCGAGCCAAATCCCGCCAGCCCTACCGCCTCTGCTGCCGCGAGTTTCTCTCCGCCCAGCCATGGCAGAATGGAAAGACCAAAGGCCGAACGGGCCAGGCGCTCGACAAATTGACGCCGGTTGATTTCATCGAGTTTGCGAAAAGTGGACTTCATAAAATTGGAATAAGGAAATAAGTTTAGCGAACAAACAGAAACTCGCGGCTGTTGAGCAGAGCCCAGGCGCAATCGGCGGGAGTGAGTCCGGAATCCAAGGCGGTGGCGAGACGTTTGCTTTCATCGGCTGTGGGATTGCGTCCGAGGAAACTATGATAAAGGACGGTGATCTTGTCGGGCTGGGAGGCCGCACGGGACACCGCCTGAAGCACGGTGGAACTGGCCAGCGTCACTGCGTTCTGCACATTTCCGTTCATCAAAAACATCATCTGCGGCACACTGCCATCCGTGGCATTGGTGTCCGCCACCATCCGGTCGCTCTGACCAAATATCCGCAGGAAATGGGATTCCGGAGCGGGTTGACGGATCTCTGAAGCCCGGGCCAGCAGCACTCCGCCCAGGTTTCTGGGCACGGTGCCTTCATAGAATCCCGCCATCTGGTTTGGATTGCCACCCTTGCCTTTTTTCTTTCCTTCACGGGGAACCTTCACGCCTTCCTCTTGCATTTTGGCCATGACCTCCTTCGCGGCCTCCTCCGTGACCTTGCCCTCGACGATGGTTAGTTTCAGTTCATCGCCGCGACGCAGCAGGGATTGATCTATCTTCGCCCCTCCGACGAGCGTCAGGATGGCGTCCCACGCCTGTTCTGCGCTCATACGGCGGACCAGGGGACCGTTGAAAAGGTAGTGTCCGTTGGCCAGATCAGGTGTCGGGCTCGCCTGCCGCTGGTAGGCCGCAGTGTTGCAAAGCACGCGTTGAAACTCACGCAGATCAAATTTTGCCTGCTTCATGTAGAGCGTCAACTGAGCCAGCAATTCGGGATTGCTTGCCAGCTTGGGATCGTCCAAATCCGAGACCGGTTCCTGAACGGCGAGTCCGAAGAGTTTTTTCCAGAGACGGTTGGCGATGGCGGTGGCGAAGCGTGGATTGTCCGGACTGGTCATCCATTTGGCAAACTCATCACGAAGTTCCTTGGGCTTGGATACCTCCACCTTGTAAGCGGGACTCAGCTTGTCCTCCTTGGTCCAAGAGATTAGTTCCGGCGTGACCGACTCCTTTGGCTTGGCGTTGTCGTATTTGTAATCTGCGGGAAATTTGAGCTGGTTTTTCGGAAGATCCACGAGATCGAAGGCATTGGAACCGAGCATTTGCAGGACTTGTCCCTTGGCGGCGACGTTGGAGTTTTTGGCGACGCGCCGGATCTGCTTGAAGACATCTTCATGATAACCGTCCGTGGCTCCGAAGAAGGCGGCAATCTGGTAGAAATCCTTCTGCGTCCAGTCGGCCATGGGATGGTCGTGACACTGGGCGCAGGAAACATTGGCCCCCAGGAAGGTCGTCAGCAGATTGGAAACTCCATCGAGTGGCATTTGCGCGTCCCGGAGGAGAAAGCCCGCCGGACCGCTCTCGGAGAGCTTGCCATCTGCGGTCAGCATGTCCTTCACCAGCGAGTCCCAGGGCCGGTTCACCGACACCATGTCCTTCAGCCAGTCTTCAAAGAGAAAGGCCCTGGCGCCCTTGCCGTAGTCATCCTTGACGCGCAGCATGTCGGCAAACCAGTTGAACATCTGCATGGTGTAACCCGGAGAGTTCAGCAGGGAATCGATCAGCCGGGCCCGTTTGTCAGGCTTTGCATCCGACAGGAAATCCTTCAATTCCGCGGCGGTGGGAATCCGTCCGATCAGGTCCAGATGCAGGCGCCGCGCAATGGTGGCGTCGTCAGCGAGGGGATGGGGCTGCTCCTTGGCTTTGGTGAGCGCCTGGAGAATGGTTTCATCCAGTTTAGCGGCAGCGCGGGCGATGACATCGGCCGCCAGGAAAGCACGCGGCTGGAGTTGCCGGCATTCCTCGGCAAATTTGCGATCATCCACCTTGAGCAGCGTAACCGGAATCCGATGCCGCTGCCCCTGCTCGTCCTCGACCGTAAGTAATCCGGATTCCAGGGCGATGAATTTTCCCTTCAGACTCTGATCCTGGGCATTCGTCCAATCGTGCCACGGACTGGCGGCATCATGAGCGGGTTTGGCAGGCACGGGGGCCTCGGCTTTCTCCTGCGCCATGGCTTTGGCGAGGCGGCGTTTTTCCTTTTGCGCTTCCTTGGGGCCGGCGACTGCCAGACCGAGGCAGGAGATCAACGAAGCGGCAATGGCGATAACCAACCGGCGAGAATTTAGCTTTGAAAGGGAGCGCATGTCACTTTCAACCACGGCGAAGGAGAGAAGTTGCGCGTCCGTTTGGCATTTTCGCCGACTGTCGCCAGGGGATCTGCGCCGCGCGGACTACTTGGTCAGCGGTCCGCTGCCGGCGTCGTCCTTGCTGGCCGCTTCGGCGCCGGTTTCCAATTCGGCCGTTTTCACCCAGTTGCCATCGCTTAGCGAATTGTAGGACACCTGTCCAAGCTGGAACTGCATGCGGGAGTCACCGCCCACGGCGTTTACTACTTTGCTGAGGAGAGCTTTGGCGTCCTGCCAGCGATTTTCTGAAATGTAATAATCCGCGATCTTCAGGGGAAGGTTCATTTCATCCGGATTGACCTTGATCCAGGCCTCCATGGCGGCGGCGCGGTCTTCCTTGGAACTGTGTTCGGCCGCTTCAATGCGCAGCATCATGACCCCGCGCTCCGTCTGCACTTCGCGGGGGAAACTGTTGTAAAGACTGACGGCTTCGGCATATTTTCCCTCCCTGATGAAACGGCTGAGATTCGCGATCCCCTGCAGGTGATCTACGTAAATCTGGCCGATGGGACTGAACTTGGAGGCGGATTCCGCCGGGGCAAAGCTTGCAAGGAGGTGGCAGTAAGTGCGGCGCAGTCCATCGCTAGCAAACTCATTGAGCCCAAAAGTGTAAATGTCGTTGATGCGGTATTCGCCGGGATTGGGCTCACCCACGATCATCAGGTAATAGTTGATGCTGCCATTCTCATTTTCAGAACGAAAGAGCAGACCGGTGCGCTCATGGAAGGTTCTCACGCGCAGGAAACGGAACAGGGTCCCGGCGTAATCACTCGTGGGGTGATTGTTTTGCCAGGCCTGCTTGGTTCCGTCACAGAAAATCTTGCGAATCGGCGCCACATCCTCGCCACCCAGACCAGCGGTGGCTTTGGTCAGAACGGCCTCCGTGTCCACAAGCGATGACAGCAATTTGGTGTTTCCACTGGTGACCGTCGTTTCAATGGCCCGCACCGTCAGTGCCAGGCTGCTCTCCTTCTGCGCCATGCGCTTCGTCAATTCAGCCGAGCCAAGGTCGGGTGCCGCCTGGGCTGCCTGCGCTCCGCTGCCGAGGTGAAGCAGACCGCAAAGCACCATCCACGCCGCGCGGAAAGAGTTCCTTGGGGCATTCGCTGGGGCTGGGGTCATGGAGTGAGTCATGGGGCAGGCAGGTTGTGGTGGGTATTGATTCTGCATATTAATAATGAGAATTTTTGCAGATGCAAGAACTATTTCTAAAAAGTTGCTGCTTCCGTCAAGAAAATTTTACTTATTAGAATTTCCATTATGGATTTCCCCAATCCTGAGCTTCAGGTGATCCTGGCAAGGCACGCTTCCACAATCGCCGATCCCTCACGCCCCTCCGCGCCATTTGGGGCCTAAAGCTCCCCGCTTGAAGTTCCCCGCTCGTGAGTTGACATCGCAGGCGGGTTGGCATAGATGCCGCTTCCTTTGGGATCCCCCCTACCCTTCCCGGGAAAACTCCTTTACTTTAACTATCAATTAAACCAAACTACCCACCATGTCTGAGCTCAGCATTTCAAAAGTGATCGGCCGCCAAGTAATCGATTCCCGCGGGAATCCAACTGTCGAGGTGGATGTCGTTCTGGCCGGTGGAGCCATGGGTCGCGCCGCAGTTCCCAGCGGAGCCAGCACCGGGGAGCACGAGGCTTGGGAATTGCGTGACGGAGACAAGGGCAAATATCTCGGCAAGGGAGTTCTCAAAGCAGTCGCCGCCGTGAACCAAACCATCGCCCCGGCCCTCCTGGGAATGGATGCCACGAACCAGACGGGCGTCGATGCCGCCATGATCGCCCTTGATGGCTCGCCCAACAAAGCCAAGCTCGGAGCCAATGCCATTCTCGGCGTGAGCATGGCCCTGGCCAAAGCCGCCGCCGCCCAAATGCGCCGTCCGCTCTATCAATACCTCGGCGGCACGAACGCCAAGGTTCTCCCAGTCCCCATGATGAACATCATCAACGGCGGCGCGCATTCGGATGCCCCGATCGATTTCCAGGAGTTCATGATCATGCCCAAGGGCGCCCCCTCCTTCTCCGAAGCCATCCGCTACGGTGCGGAAATCTTCCACGCCCTGAAAAAAGTACTCCATGACCGCGGCCTCAGCACCGCCGTCGGCGACGAGGGCGGTTTCGCTCCCACTCTGAACAGCGCCGACGATGCCCTCGCTGTGATTGCTCAAGCCGTGGACAAGGCCGGCTACAAGCTCGGCCATGATATTTTCATGGCCCTCGATGCCGCCTCCAGCGAATTCTTCGACAAGGAAAAGAACGCCTACGTCTTCAAGAAATCCGACAAATCCGTCAAGACCGCCGCCGAACTCGTCGATTACTACGCCGACCTCCAAAAACGCTACCCCATCATCTCAATCGAAGACGGCTGCGCCGAAAACGACTGGGCGGGTTGGAAATTGCTCACCGACAAACTCGGCAAGACCACGCAGATCGTGGGCGATGACCTTTTCGTCACCAATGTGAAATTTCTCCAAAAGGGCATCGACACCAAGACCGCCAATTCCATTCTCGTAAAGGTCAACCAGATCGGCAGCCTCACCGAAACCCTGGATGCGGTGGAACTCGCCCAGCATCACGGCTACACCGCCGTCATTTCCCACCGCTCGGGCGAAACCGAGGACGCCACCATCGCCGACATCGCCGTCGCCACCAACGCCGGCCAGATCAAGACCGGCTCCATGAGCCGCTCCGACCGGATTGCCAAATACAACCAACTCCTCCGCATCGAACAGGAATTGGGGAACTCCGCCATCTACGGTGGCAAAATGAAACACTAATCCGCCCCACGCCCGATGACCGCGCCGGGGCTCACCGCATGAAGTCACTATCCAGCGAAGCATACACAGAGGAACCCAGTCGTTTCTGGGGGCTGGTGATTCGCTTTGCCTTCGTGGGCTGCCTGCTGCTGCTTTTCGGGGGCCTGGGCATCATGCTCCTGCCCCAGTTGAAATCCCTGCGAACGACGGACACCCACATCGCGGATTTAAAATCGCAGGAAGCCGCTCTCCAGAAGAAAAAGGGGAAACTCGACCGCACCAGCATCCTGCTGCTTGGCGATGAACATTTCATCGAATACAAGGCCCGGGACATCCTGGACTTGAAAAAACCTGATGAGGTGATCTTTCGCTTCGAAGACTAGGGCTTGATCGCTGAAACCTTGAACCCTTCTTTTTCCAAAAGGGCCAGCAGTCCCTTGGCTCCGCAGAGATGGCCCGCACCTACGATAACCATCGTGGGGGTGGAGTCCGCAAGGAAGGCTTTGAGCTTGGGAATCCACCGGGCGTTGCGATCGTGCAGCAGCACCCTTTCCACCTCCGGAAAGGCTGCCATACTCTCAGCCATGATTTTGGCCAAACCCTCCGCATCCCCTGCCCTCCAGGCATCCAGCAGCAGTTTCAATTCCTTGGTCGCCTCCTTGGCCTCATCGATCGATTGAATGACCATTTCCATCTGAGTCTTCAAATCGAACCCACTCAACATGACAAACTGTTCCTCCGCCGTCTCAAACCCCTCGCCAACCTTGCCGTCCTTCTCCAAACGCTTGGAGAAATGCAGGTCCAAACCATACTGCGCCTTCATCCCCGCCGCCTCGTAGCTCTGTTGGGAAATCATGATCGCCACCAGCCAGGGCGGCAGTTTGGAAAGCGCAGCCATCGGAACGCCATTCTCCTTCGCCCATCCACTCAGCGCCTTTCTAGCATCATCGGTCAGCAAATCATCCAACGTTCCTTCCTTAAGTACTCCATATTTCGCCATCACCGCCCCCGCAACCTCCGCCGACAGTTCGGCCGGCGGAATTTCAAATACCAGACGCCGACTCTCCGCATAAGCCGTCTCATACCCGGCAGGCAGCGGATAATCCTTCTTGGTGAGCAAATGCACCGATCCGCACACGTACAATGGAACTTTGCCGCCTTCCACTTTATACACCAGCCCCGTCGCCACCTCTTTGCGGGCCGGAGCAGGTTCCTCAGCCAGAACAGGTGAAATCGAAATGCATAGCAAAACGAGACAGGCGCGCAAAAAGGTCATAAGCCAAGCCATGGCATCAAAGGCCTGCGGTTGCGAGCGGATTCTTGTTGTAAGGCACAGCGGTCCGCGCTCCCTCCCATGACGACTCCGCGTTCAGGCGCGGAGCCCCGGGAACCGGCGTTTCACTTTGATTTGATGCGCAAACTTCGCCTGCGAGCGCGGCCCAGCCAGCCCCTCAAGGCTGCAGGACCAGCAACATTTTCTCAGGGCATTGATGATTGCCTGAAAGCGGAACCGGAAAATATTTTCAGCAGAACGTTGACACCTTTACTTTGCGGTGCAAAGCTTGACTGCCGTGATTCACCTTCCCACCCAATATCCAAAATTCTGCAGTTCGCGCGCGGCTGAAATGGCCCTGCATTTGGAGAGTCCAGCGGCAGGGTCTCGGCGGTGGTCGGTGCTGGTGATTGTCGCGGGGTGTGCGGCTTATGGGTTCACGCTGGGGATGGGTCGTGCTCCGTTGATGGGGGTGTATGTGGCGATCAAACTTCCTTTGCTGATCCTCCTGACGCTGACGGTCAATGCGTTGCTTAACGGGATCCTGGCGCAGGTGCTGGGCAGCGGGCTGAGTTTCCGGCAGACCTGGTCGGCAATCCTGCACAGCTTTGCACTTTTCTCACTCATAGTGGGTTCGCTGTCTCCGGTTGCGGCTTATTTCACCATGAACGCAGACTTTCAGACCAGGGCCGCGCAATCCCACGCCATCGTGCTCCTGCTCCATGTGGTGGTGATCGCGACCGCGGGAATCGTGGCGAATCTGCGGCTGTTTGCGGCCCTGCGTTTTTTGCTTCCGCATGGGGAGATCGCACGCAATGTCCTGCTGGCGTGGCTGCTGGGAAATCTTTTCGTGGGGGCTCAATTTTCCTATCTGCTGAGGCCGTTTTTTGGGCAGCCATCGCTGGAAATCCAATTCCTGCGACCCGATGCGTTTGCGGGAAACTTTTACAACACCGTCTGGATCATGAGCCGCCATATGCTCGGAGCAAGCGGAACCATCGGCGCGCTCCTGGCCGGTTTTTTGATCCTTTTACTTTGTATTAGAAAGCAAACCAAACCCACCCGAAACCCATGAACGAAGAACCCAACACCCCACCCCCTGTGCCCCCCCATCCCTGGACTCCCCCTGCAGCCCCATCCGCCCGCGCGCGCGCCTGGAAGGACCCCTTTGTTCTGGAGCCCATGACCGATGAGCCCACCAGCCTGAACGCGATCGCCTCTCTGCTCAAGACACCGGGGCGGGTGCTTTTCCAACTCAACGAGGCAGGCGGACGGAGGCTGACGGTTGGCCTTTTCGTCTGTTCCATCCTCTGTCTGCTGGCATTCGGTTTCCTGCTGGGAACATTCAGTGGCGGCACTCAGCTCTGGGCTGCACCAACGAAGGTCGTGCTCGGAACGCTTGCGAGCATCCTCATCTGCCTGCCGAGCTTTGTCATTTTTTCGCTGCTCAGCGGAACCGATTGTCCGGTGGGTCGGCTTTGCACCCTGCTGCTCATGATGCTGGCCTTGATTGGGTTGCTGCTGGCGGGTTTCGCCCCCGTGGTCTGGGTTTTTGCTCAAAGCTCCTCGGAGGTTGGATTCATGGGAGGACTTGGCCTGCTTTTCTGGTGCCTTGCCTGCCTGTTTGGATTGCGATTGCTGATAAAACTGGCGGGCAATCTCGGATCGCGCAGCCGGGGAGCCCTGCTCGCGTGGGGAGGGATTTTTTTGCTCGTCACCTTTCAAATGACGTCCACGCTCCGCCCCATCCTCGGGCCATCGGACACCTTTTTCCCAAAGACCAAGATGGGCTTCCTGGAAAATTGGCTTGGCTCGGGCGTGGGTGACCGGGCGGTGCGTCTGGAATCACCGGAGCGGGACTGAGCCAGGAAATTATCCCCCCGCTGGCATGGGCCGTGCTTTTCCTAAAGTTCAACCCTAACCCATCACCCATGAACAACTCCATCATCATCAGCCGGAATTTTGTCGAATTTGGCCCCTTTGAACCGAAGGAAATTATTGATTTCCACAAGCGCGGAATCCTCGGAGAACTCGATCACCTGCGAGAGCAGGGAAAGGAGGACTGGCTGCTCATCGCCGAATGGGTCCAGCAGAGCGCCAAACCCGCCAGGCCGGCCATTAAGAAAGCCGCACCCGTGGCGAAGAAGGCTCCGGCAAAAAAATCCGCCTAGCCAGTTTCCTTCAATCTACTTGATGGCTGCGCCACTCTTCGATGCGTCATCCAAAGGCAGCTTCGCGAACGAATGCAGGCCCAGAATTTCGGTAGGTGAGGAGGGAGCCCCCGTGGGATTGCCCGAGGCCCAGCGCCGGGCATTCTCCGGATACGCCTGCTTGAACGCCTTGAGATTCAGGTTGGCCACCATTTCTGATTGCTCGACCAGGACATCATAGGCCCCTGGCCGGCTGAAGATTTTGGCCATGATCGGAACAAGATCCAGCAGGAAGAGCGTCCCGAAGACCACCAGGAACTGGAAGAGTCCCGCCATCCATTTATACCCCTGCTCACCCTGTTCGGTGAGGGAGGCATCGGGCGCCGGGAGAAAGATTACCTTGTAGAGACCGATCGTTTCCTCCATGGGATCGAGCACGCCTTTGATCTTGTTTTCATAGCGTTGGATGGGAGCGAGATAGCGGTCATCGTGCAGCTTGAGGGCGCGCTTCTGGTCCTCAGTGTGCTGGGCAATTTCGCCCACGAGGCGTTCAAGCTTCTCGGTTCGGACGCGCTCCATTTCCTCGGCTTCATGAACAAAGGCCTCCCGGCGCGAGGGCAGGGCATCCAGCATCGTCCCGCGGTCCACCATGCGCGCGGCGGCCAGTGACTGATTCAGGCGTTCCAGATTCGCGCTTTGCTGCGCGAGACTGGCGGTCAGCTTGGAGAGTTCGCGTGTGGTCTCAAGGTCTCGTCGTTGCATGTCCTTCGTGCGCGGTCCCTCGCCGGCCTTTTTGGGTTCGGGGAAAAATTCATTGGGCCGGCCTTCGACCTCACGGGCGATGGCTTCGATGAGCCGGCGGTGCAGCCCCTCCTTTTCATTCTGATCAGCGGTCAATTTGGAAATGGTTTCCTTCACCGCCTCCACTTGGGAAACGATCTGCCTGGTTGCCGCTGAGGCCGTGGGAATGAATCCTTCCGCGCTGATCTTTTTCTTTTCTTCGTTCAATTTCTCATCCGCATAAACTTCGGAATTGAGAATGCCATTCTGTAGCGGACCCAGTTCGGCAACCTTGGCTTCGTGCTCTGTCGCATAGGTTTCGACCAAGGCTCTGCGTTTGCTGCTCTCCTCCTCACGCAAATCGTTGAGCACGGATTGCACTTCGGTCTGGTAGCGGTGGGAAATGGCCGGGCGGTATTGATCAAGACAGAAGGGGAACGCAATGGCCACACTCACGACGGCGGCGAGGCCGAAACGGAAGCACACCTGGAGAAATTTCCTCCAAATCGGTTGGAAAGGCCGGTAGGTGGCCAGTAGAATGCGGTCGGTGCTCATGATCACAAAGGCCCACGCCAGCGATGCCACAAAGCAGGTGAAAATCTGCGGTTCGGCAAACCGGCTCTTCGCATAAAAAAACATTCCGAAGAATGCCATCACCGTCGGAATGAGGACCGTCGATCCCAGCACGGCAATCCGTTCCCGCTCGGAAGCCGGACAGAGCCGCAGCGTTTCCCAGCGGGCACCGGACAGCCAGTAAAGGGGACCGCGCAAACGGTCGGCGCGCGAGGGCTCGGAAGATTCCTCTTGGGGACGGGGCGAATTCATACCGGGCATCGGTAACATTCCCCTTGGAATTCGCCAGCACGTTCGTACGATTTTTCCAGCCTGGAGGGCGTGGCGCCCAATGTTCTGCAACCGCCGTCCCGTAAGTTGCCCCGCCACTCAATCGGGTGTTTCTTGCGGCGATGCTTCAGAGACAATTTCCCATGCTCTTTGTGCTCCTGTTCCTTTCTGCAAAGGGTTGGGGTGCGCCGCTGTTTGAGAAGGACATTCGTCCGCTTCTCAAGGCGCATTGTTTCCACTGCCACGGAGAGGCCGGGAAAAAAGAAGGCGGCGTGGATTTGCGACTGCGCCGGTTCATGCTGAAGACCACCGACGAAGGTCCGGTCATGGAGCCGGGAAACAGCGATGTCAGCCTCATCGTGCAACTCACCCGCAAGGGTGAAATGCCCAAGGGCGAAAAAGCCCTCACGCCTTCGCAGGTTGCCCTGTTGGAGGAATGGGTCCGTGCAGGGGCTCCCGTTTCGCGTGAGGAACCTGAATCGATCCCGGCCGTTTACATCACGGATGAGGAGCGTAATTTCTGGAGCTTTCGTCCCATCGTGAAGCCAACAGTGCCGGAAGGGGAAACGAATCCCATCGATGCCTTCATCTCTGGCCCGCTGCGTGCCTCGGGGCTTGATTTCCTGCGCGAGGCGGATCGCATCATCCTGCTGCGGCGTCTTTCCTTCGACCTCATTGGGCTGCCACCGACTCCAGAGGAAATGCAGGCGTTTGTAAATGATGCATCCCCCGACGCATACGAGAAACAAATCGACCGACTGCTGGCCTCTCCTCACTATGGCGAACGGTGGGGTCAGCATTGGCTGGATGTCGCGGGATATTCGGATTCCAATGGCCAGGAGGAGGACACTCCCCGCCCCCACGCGTGGCATTACCGGGACTATGTCGTGCGTGCCCACAACGATGACCTGCCCTGGGATCGGTTTATCCAGGAACAGCTCGCGGGCGACGAACTGCTGGGCACCTCTCACGCCCAGGCGACGCAGATCATTCATGAATCTGGTGCCGAAGCTAAACTCACCGCCACGGGATTTCTCCGCATGGCGCCCGACCCCACGGGCGGAAATGTTGCCGATGTAAATCTGGCGAGAAATCAAGTGATGGCGGAAACGCTCAAGACGGTTTCCACCTCACTCATGGGCCTCACGCTGGGTTGTGCGCAGTGCCACGACCACCGTTACGATCCCGTCTCGCAGCAGGATTATTTCCGTCTGCGGGCGGTATTTGAGCCGGTCTATGATTGGAAGAAATGGCGGGGGCCAAACGAGCGGCTGCATTCGCTCCACACAGCGGAGGAGCGTCAACAGGCAGAGAAGATCGAAGCCGAAGCAAAACAAATGGATGCGGAGCGCGTTGCGTTTGCGAAAAATCGCCTGAACGAAATCTTCGCCGAACGCCTCGCCAAGATTCCCGAGCAGGATCGCGAGCAGGTCCGCGTGGCCCGCGAGACGGAGGAGGGCAAGCGCACGCCGGAGCAGCACGAACTGCTCAAGAAATACATCGAGGCCAAGGTGGGCACTGACGAGGGATTGTTACTGTTGTTTGATCCTGAAATGGACAAGAAGCGCATCGAAATGCAGGCCAAGTCCACCGCGCACCGCGCCACAAAACCGAAGGAAAATTTCCTGATGATCGCCAGTGAAATTTCCAATGAGGTCCCGGAAACCTTTCTTCACAACCGCGGCGATCATGATCAACCGAAGGAGAAAATCGAGCCGGCGGCCATCGAAGTGCTCTCGCCCTCGCAGCCTGTCATCTTTACGAAGCCGAAGCCCGAACTGACCACCAGTGGCCGGAGGCTCGCGTTTGCCCAATGGATTACCGATCGCAAGAACCCACTCACCGCCCGCGTGCTGGTGAATCGTTTCTGGATGCACCATTTTGGCAGGGGTTTGGTCAAAACGCCCGGTGATTTCGGAACCCTTGGCGAAGCCCCCACGCACCCTGAGTTGCTCGACTGGCTGGCGGCCGATTTCATGGATCACGGATGGGAATTGAAGCGCCTGCATCGGATGATTCTGACAAGCAAAACCTGGCGGCAGATCACCGATCCCCAAACCACCTCCATTCGAGAACGCATTTACTGTGGTGCAAAACTCCAGCGCCTGGATGCCGAAAGCCTGCGCGACAGCATGCTGGCGGTTTCCGGGAAATTGAATCTTCAGATCGGCGGTGAACCTGTGAGTGTCTCCCGCGATGTCGCCACGGGCCGCATTATTCCAGGCAAGGAAGTCATCAATCCGGGCAACGGCATGATCGATAAAATTGAGGCCACCGGGGAGAATGCGTTTCGCCGGAGCCTCTACATCGAAAGCCGCCGCTCCCGGCCGCTCACCGTGTTGGAAACGTTCGACCTCCCGCTCATGAATCCCAACTGCACTGCGCGCACCGTCACCACCGTGGCCCCGCAATCACTTCTGCTCATGAATGATGCCTTCACCCTGGAGCAGGCTGGCGCACTGGCGGAACGACTGGAGCGTGAGGCCCCGCTCAATAACCTGGACAAAATCCAACGGACCTGGACGATCCTTTTCGGCATTGCCCCAACCCCCATCGAAACCACGCGAGCCATGCTCTTTCTCGTCAGTCAGCGCGAGTCCCTTCAGAAACAAGGCCTCGATGCCGCCAAAGCCTCCCACGAAGCCCTCGCCGCCTGGTGCCAGGTCATGCTCAGCACCAATCAATTTCTCTACATCGAATAGCCCATGCCTCCTTTCCCAACACGCCGCCAATTCCTGCGCTCCAACGCCTTCGGTCTCGGCTCGCTCGCGCTGCCTTTTCTGTTGAACCGCGATGGCCTGCTGGGCGCTCCCACCAAGCCGTTCACCGATTCCCTGAGATTCGACACCACCGGCAAGCCCCCGCTGCAGCCCGGCAAGGCCCAGGCCATGATCTCCCTCTTCATGATCGGCGGCCCCAGCCACATGGACCTGTTCGATCCGAAACCCCAGCTTACCAAATACCACCTCCAGCCCTTTCCAGGAGAGATCCGTTACGACAACGCCGCCGAGGCCAGCAGCAAGGTTTTCGGAAGCCCCTGGAAATTTGCCCCCCGTGGACAGTGCGGCATGGAGTTGAGCGAATTGCTCCCCCACCTCGCTGAAATCGTGGACGATATCACCCTCATCCGCTCCATGAAGACCGGCGTGAACAACCACGGCCAGTCGATGTACGCCCTGCACAATGGCCGCATCGCCGCCGGCCGTCCCACGCTTGGTTCCTGGCTCGGATACGGTCTCGGCAGCCAGAGCGACCGCCTCCCCGCCTACCTCGCGCTCACCAGTCCCCACGGCCAACCGCTGCTCAACAACGACAATTGGTCCGCAGGCTGGCTGCCCGCCGTTTATCAGGGCACCATGGTCCGCCCCACCGCCCCCCACCTGCTCAACCTCGAACCTCCCCCGCACCTCTCCGGCGAGGGGCAACGGCAGCAGTTGGAGTTGTTAAATTCCCTCAATCAGGACCACCGCGCCCAACACACTGGCGACAGCGATCTCGATGCCCGCATCCAGAGCTACGCCCTCGCCGCCCGCATGCAGGACGGCGCCAGGGAGGCCTTTGACCTTTCCGGTGAACCCGAGCATATCAAGAAAATGTACGGCATCGATCAGGAGCACACCAAGGACTACGGCACGCGGTGCCTCATCGCTCGCCGGCTCGTCGAGCGCGGCGTGCGTTTCGTGCAGGTCTTCAACCACGGTCAGTCCTGGGACCACCACGGCGCCATCCACACAGCCCTTCCCGATCGCTGCCGCGAAATGGACCAACCCTGCGCCGCCCTCGTCAAAGATCTCAAACAACGCGGATTGCTCGATTCCACCATCGTCCATTGGGGCGGAGAAATGGGCCGCCTCCCCGTCCTTCAAAACGACACCGGTCCTGAGAAATGGGGCCGCGACCACAACACCCACGGCTTCTCCAGCTGGATGGCCGGCGGTGGATTTAAAGGCGGCCACGTCCAGGGGGAAACCGACGAGTGGGGCCACCACGCCGTCAAAGACATCGTCCACCACTACGACTGGCACGCCACCCTCCTCCACCTCTTCGGCCTGGACCACACCAAACTCATCTTCAAACGCAACGGCACCGATGCCACCCTCATCGACGGCCAGCCCGCACGCATCGTCTCGGAAATGCTCGCGTGACCCACGCCTCAATCTTCTCCCGATCCCTTTCGGCGCTGAAATAGCAAATTCCCATGAGAAAAACTGACGACTTCGTTTTTAGCGTTGAGCGCGCATAATCATGTCTGGGCAGCCTTACATAACTCGTCGCGATTTGTCATACACCGTCTGCTTCCTGTTGGGAATCGGGGGCTGGTGGTTTTTGCCCTATGCGTTCTCTCGGTGGTCGCCCAACATTATTTTCATACCTGCGATTGGCATGCTGGTTGGATTGGTAATGGGCTTCCTTGCCGCCGCAGGCTTTGTGCTCCGGCCATTCATCAGTCGTCCAAAGGATGTTCGAGCGGCCCAAGTGCTGTTGAGAATCACCAGCCTGTTGGTGATTGTATCTATGGTCATCTGGAAGCAGTCATGGCCCAATCCCGCATCGGAAGGGGATTGGCATCGCTTGAAGGATCGAGGTAATCCAGAAGATTTCCGAGCGTTTGCCCAATGGTTACTCAAGCAAGCTGAGGAGAATCCGTCCGTGGATGTAATGGAGATTGACGAGATAAATGAGTTTCTAACATCCCGGGAGGGCGAGAAATTCGCCCCAATCGCTCAAATCTGGGGCCTCCCCGATTATGTTACAGTCGAAAAAGGTCCGCATGCCTCCGCAGTGTCCGTTGGGTGGGGAGGAGGCTTCGGGCACTGGAGCGTTGATGTGCGCTTCGACACCATTCCGGTGCTACCTGATATGCATTCTGAAGTCTGGAAATGGCAGGACGGGTTGTATTTTAGGCGGGAAATTCAGTGATCCATCCCTTTATACCTTATACGTGGAAACACCGCCCCCTCCCGGCCTACCATTTGATCACCTTCACCGTCTGGTATTCCTGCGAGGCCAGGCCGTACTGGCCTTTCACGGCTTTTTTGATGGCTTGGAATTTTTTCTGGAGGCAATCATCGCCTGTGAAATACAGATCATAGCGGGATTTCTGCGCCACGGAGATTTGCTGCTCGCTGGTGTTGAGGCTGGCATTGAGAGCTTTCAAATTGTTCAGGGCCGTCGTCATCGCCGCGATGGTGATGGTGGTGCCGGGCGGGAGATAGCCACCTGCACCGGAACAGACGCCGATGAATTGCTCGAAATGGCTGGCCAGCTCCACATACGCCTGGTTGCCCTGGTTGCGTTTCTTGGCGGCCGCGGGCGTTTCGCCGGGGGCGGGCGGTGGGCTCTTGGGGGCGGGGGGTTTGGTGCCACGGAATTTTTCCACGATGCCGCGCGCGGTGGCCGCCGAGGACTTCCAGGCCTTGTTGCTCTCCAGATAGCCCAGCGCCTGCGTGAGCGTGGTGCGTATGGTGCCGACCAGCGCCACGCGGTTGGCGGCATTCGTCGTGTAGCTCGTCACCAGCGTCTCCACCGCATCGTTCTTCGCGGTCACGGTGGTGATGAATAACGAGAAATTCACCACCGAGAGGGATGTGTCCACGGGCGCAAAGGCCACGGTAAACAAACTGCAGGCATTCTTGAGCGAGATCGCCTTCCCCTGCCGGTCGCGGAATGATGTTTCAGAAATCGCCATAAGAATGTGGGTCTAAAGGTTTCTCCGTCACAGAAAACCGACAGAACATCTGCCAAAATCTGCAACTGTTGCCACAAACATGATTCTAGATATTAGAAATAGCAAGCAATTTATTCAGAAATTTTCTGTCTGCATGGAAAACAGGACGTCATTTATGAGGAACAGGGGGAAATTTATGGGGAACAGGTCAAACTTTTCTTAAAAATGAATGACATTCATGATGCCAAGTGTGGAATTTATAGAGCTCATTTTATCCTTCATAGAAAATACTTTAAGCTTAATGAAAAGGTGCTACGGGAATTGGCGGGGAGTCAATAGGCTGGACGGAGGTTTAGTTTGCCCAGGAAGAAGAGAATCCGAATGCGCAGTGACTTGAAGTTTACCAAGCCTCTGGCGGCGTGTTTGAGGCTTTGGATCGTGGAGTTGATGCCT
>CALQSQ010000096.1 GCA_943333275.1 Akkermansia muciniphila | reverse complement strand
TGAGTTTGTCCGATTTTGTGAACACCAGGGCCATTCTTACGCGATGCTCCGCCAGCCATTCCACAAATTCCAAGTCGATGACCTGCGGCTCATGGCGCGAGTCTATCAGCACAAGCACGCAGAGCAGATTCTCGCGCCGCGTGAGGTAGTCGGCGATCATCCGTTCGAAGTCCGCACGTTCACTCGGCTTCGCCTTGGTGAATCCATAGCCAGGCAAGTCCACCATGCACCACGTGCCATTCATCACGAAGAAATTGATCAACTTGGTATGGCCGGGCGTGCTGGAGGTTTTGGCCAGTTTCGCTTCACCGGAGAGCAGGTTCAGCAGGGAGGACTTTCCCACGTTGGAACGGCCAATGAAGGCGATTTCCGGCAGGGGTGAATCCGGGCAGGCTGCAACCTCGGTGGCGCTGGTGAGAAAAGTGGCTGAGGTGATCTTCATGTTGGAAGGCCAGCCTGTCCCACCACGGGCCGGGGCACAAGTGCGGAAACGGATCGACTCAGCGCGTTGTTTCGTAAGGTTATTACCAAAATTTTCACCACCAAATGATGCTTTATCGCAGCGATTTGCCGCCCTTGCGCTCAAATACCCGAACCATCGCCCGGAAAGCCCCATCGTAGGTTCCGGTGTCATAAGTTTCGAGCAACCCAAGTCTGATCGTGCCCGGTCGGTTCAGGTAAATGCTGCAGATGGGGTCTGCCCACTGCAGCTTGTTATCCTTGAGCGTTTCCACCACGAAGTCCTTGGTCGCGGCTATGTCCGGCATGAATTCATTGACATCATGCTGGGTGAGCCATTGATCCAGTTCCTCCTTGTCGAAAGCCAACGGGCCGCCATCCGCCTTGACGATGGCCCTTCCCTCCATGCCAAACTCCCTGCAAAAATAGGCCAGGGAATCATGGCTGGACAGAAAGAAGGTGCGGTCCTGTGAGCGCAAAACATCCAGCCGCTGCCTGCTCCATTCCATGAGACGATCCATGCGGTCCAGCACCGGATTGGCCCGCGCTTCGAAATAGGGTGCCGCTTCCGGGCTCACCAGTTGCTTCAGGCCCTCGGCCACGGCGGTGACGGCATATTTCCAAAGTCGCGGGGAATTATGAAACAGCGCGTGGGGTGCCTTTTCCTCCCCCGGCTGCATGATTATCTCATCAATGGGCAGCGCATCACCCACCGCAATGACCATCACCCCGTGCTGCTCAAGATTTTCGATCTCCTTGTCGAGATATTTTTCCACTCCCAGGCCATTCAGCAGCACCATGTGAGCGGTCTGAAAGGAAAACAAATCTCCGGCATTGGGGGTCCAACTGTAGGGATTGGCGTTCCAGGGTGGTTTCTCGAGTCTGCTTGGTTTTTGTAGTTTCCCTTGCGGTGGTTCCGCGGGGAGTTCACCCACGGCAGGCGAAGCCACTGCGGCCTGCGCGGTAATGGGGCACTCCACGATCACCGCCTCCCCGCCAATTTCCCGCGCCAGTTCCGCCAGTTGCGTCGTCAGCGCTATGATCTTGAATTTTTTCGCCGGCAGCAATTCCTGGGGAGTTGGCGGCGGTGGCGGCGAGCAGGCACCCAGCAGAGTCAGAGCCACCAGCGTAAGCCCCCCTCGCACCGTGAGCAGGGACCACCTGGAATTGCCGTTGGGTTGAATCATGATTGATCGCAACAAAGCCATCCTTCCCCTTTTCTGCAAGTCCCATCCCTCACGACGCCGGCTTTTCTCCAGTCCCGGCCAGCAGGCTGAGGACCGCGAGGCTCACCAGCACCACCAGTCCCGGAATCACCGGCATCCACATCCCCGAACTCTGCATGACGAGCATGCTGGCTAGTGCCAATAACAGCACTCCCAGCAGGGTGAATCTGACCATCCCCCAGCGGGAACGTCCGGTCATCCACCAGCCATACGCCACCACTCCCGCCAGCGTGAGTGCCTGCATCAGAGCGGTGAGCGGACGCACATTGCGTCCTCCCAGCATCGCGCTGAGCGCGTGAGCGTGCATCTCTGCTTGCGAGACTCGGGAGCCGTCGGGTCGCAAATGCCGCCGCGACGACTCATCATTTTCCCCCACCCAGCAAAGACTTCCCTTCAGCGCCGGCAACAACTGGCGGGTGGGATCATTGGGAGTCAGGAAACGTTCAATCTGCTGGGAGTTCATCTTAAAGGTATCCACATTCATGACCGCCAGTGGCTGGTGATTGACCGGATGATCATACCACCGGAATACCCCCGCAGCATCAACCGGCACCCGGCCCAGCGCCCCCATCTCAATCCCCTCGCCCAGCACCACCCGCACTTTGTCCAGCGTCACATCCGCTTGCCGCAGCAAGGCCTGCAGGATCAAACTGGCGAAGACCCTTTCCCCCTGGCGGAAAAGCAACGGCACCCGCCACGCCTCTCGCTCGAAGCCGGGTCGCGCGTCACCATGCTCACTCAGGTCCACCTGCGTCACGCCCCATGTCCCATAGGCACCGACTCCGACCGCCCCGGGAATGGAGACAAAACCCGGAATCCTCATGCGATCACCCACCACATCGTTCAGCAAACCGGACGTCACCGCATTCTCTCCCTCACCGCGTCCCTCTGCCCTCACCCCCAACAACAATCCCGGCAGTTCGCTGCAAACTTTCTGCAATCCGGCGTCCGGCGTCTCCGTCCCCCAGCCCGACATCGCCGGCAGCGCCAGCGTCTTGATTCCATAGCCCCGCATTTCTTCCAGCAGCCCGCCCCATTCGCCCGGCGACGGAGGCCAGGCCTCAAACTGGCGCTCGCTCTCCGCACGATCCGCATCATCCATCTTTGCAAAAACAACCTTTCCGGCAATTTCCCGCACTGGCAATTTGCGGTTCGCCAGCAGCCATTCCACATGCCCGCGATCCCACGCCGCAAAGGTCCCCCGCGCCTCTTCGCGATGAAGAAAAAACGCCACAACCCCTCCCACCACCAACACGATTAAAGTTCGAACATGCATTCCCCGCCACCCTATCCGCAATTCCCGGCTGTCCACGTGGAAAATTATTTCTACACTTGGGCAATTCGGTGATCTCACTCGCTCAGCTCCCAGCATGGCAATCACTAGCCATCAGCCGCCTGACGTTCCGGAGCGGGATGCTTCTTGCGCAGTCCATGGGGATCGAATATGGCTAGTCTAGGAGTTTACTTCCAGATTTCGTAACCCACCCCGTCCCATGAAATTCGTGTTCATTACAGTCACTCTAATGCTATTCCGTTCAGGGATTTGCGAGGCTCAAACCGACGGATCCTTAAAAATCGAACAAGCAGTAAATGCTTACGTTAAATCCATGGAGGCATCAAGGATTGCCTACCGCAAGGCGCTCAGCGCAGCTATCTCCGATGCGTCCAGAGTTGAGGTAATGCTGCTGGGAACTATTTCGCGCGCGAATAAATCCTCAGACCCATTTAGCGATGCAGACAAAGCGCACACCTTCCCAATTCTTCCCTACGAGTCATCTGCCACGATCCTGAAGCGAAAGGAGCTGACGGCCGAGGAAATCGCTTCGTTGATGCCTGAACTTCAGACTACGATCACCTCCCTGGGAGAAGGCGCTATGGCCGTGTGCCATGAACCGATCCATGCCGTTCGGGTCTACATTGGTGAAACGGTCGTTTTCGAAACGAGCATTTGCTATCACTGCAACAATTTCTACATGACCTATCCCTTTGACGGTGCCCATTGGGAATGTCTGACCAGTCCCAAGTTCCAGGCAATCATGGAGAAACTGATGCCGTTTCCGAAACCACAGGAGTCCACCGCCGGCAGCAAAAAATTGAAAAAGAAATAAATCCCCGAACTGCATCCCGAATCGATTCCTCACTAAAACAAAGATCGGTTTCATGATTTCACCCCAAGTCCAGTTTGACACCTTCCACCCACGGACCTACGCTCCGGCCATCATGACCCTCGCCGTCCAACTTCCCGCCACGCACCTTTTCCGCTCTTCCAAGCGAGACGGGATGAATGCGCGCCCGGCGGGTCGGACTCGTTGATGGTCTTTTTACCATCGCCTGTTTTGACAACCCGCCACGCATGTGAGCGGGTTTTTTGTTTTTCATCCCATTCCTTTCATGTCCTCGTTTCGCCACAGTCTGCATTCCCTGCCACGCCCTTTCTGGGTGTTGGTCGGCGCGACGTTTGTGAATCGGTTTGGGGTGTTTGTGATTCCCTTTCTGACAATTTTCATGACGAGGAAGGGTTTCTCCGCAGCGGACGCCAGCTGGGCCATCGCGGCGTATTCGGTGGGTGCTTTTTTTGCGGCTGGCGTGGGCGGCTGGCTGGCGGATCGGATGGGAAGAAATGTGACCATGGCCTTGTCCTCGCTCGGCGGGGCCGCGTGCATGATGGTGTTCTCGCAGGCGGAAAGCCTGGAGGCCTTGGTGATCATCTCAGCGCTCACTGGATTTGTCAGTGAAGCGGGCAATCCGGCTGCCAACGCCCTCGTCCAGGATCTGGTGCCGGCGGAGCATCGCGTGGCGGCGTATGCGGTGCTGCGATTCGCCGTGAATCTCGGCTGGGCGATTGGCCCGGCGTGCGCGGGATTTCTGATGGAGAAATCCTTCTTCTGGTTGTTTGCGGGAGATGCAGCGACCAGCGCCTTTTTCGGAGTGGTGGCGTGGAGGTTTCTGCCGCGCGGCAGAGTGGTGGAGAAGGCGCGCAGTGGATGGAGCCATGCGTTGGTTTCCATCCGCAAGAACCGGGAATTTCTCGCCCTCTTCGCAGCCAGCGTGGCCATGTCCATGGTCTTCCGCCAGACCAGCACGACCTACACACTGCATTTTGAGCGGAGCGGACTGGCCATGCACTGGTGCGGATTGGTGCTGGCGCTGAATGGGGTGATGATCTGCCTGCTGGAAATGCCCCTGACGGCATTCACCCGCAGGCTGCCCGTGCGCAGCGCCATTGCTCTCGGCTATGCCGGCATGGGACTGAGTCATCTGGTCCTGCTGGGGAGCCATTCCCTGGCGGCCTTCACACTGCTGATGGTGCTGTTTACCGTGGGCGAAATGCTGGCCTTCTCCCGCCAGCAGGCGTATGCTGCGGGCCTGTCACCGGAGGAAATGCGCGGACGCTACAGCGGATTTCTCAGCTTTGCCTGGAGCATCGGTAACATCACCGGCGTCATGGTCGGCCTGCGAGCCTATGCATTGAATCCCTCGCTGGTCTGGTGGGGATGCGGAGTGCTCGGGGTCGTGGCGGCGGGCTTGCTGCTCCGCAAAAAATCGGAGGCGAGCCAGCGTCATGATGACACCGCGGCCCGCAAAACGATTTAGTCACCCGCAGGCTTGCCTAACGATAGCCAAACGCCAGAGCCCAGTTGAATTTACCTTTGCCCTTTTTGAGGTTGATAGTGAATACAGCGACGTAAGTGCCGGTCTTCGGAGGAACCACTCGAACGCCGGTGGCACCGATGGCGACGATGGTCTCGACGTTGATTTTCTGACCGGCTTCGTTGAAGAGATCGATGCTCATTTCTACATCATCCTCCTCACAGCCGAGCCAGAACCAATATTCGTTGCCTTTGAAGAGCTGGGCTTTGACGGCTTTTTTCTCGCCCGACTTCATGGATCCCTTCCAGTAATCCTCGCGGACCTTGAAGCCTTTTTTGTAGGGGCCGTCCGCCAGTTCCATGGCTTTGGAGTGCGCATCGTCCACCTCGGCACGAAGGGTGGGAATGCCTGCGAGGCCGCAACTGAGGGCCAGGCAGAGGAGTCGGGGGTGGAATTTCATTGATTGGGGGGGATTAATTGTTGGCGGTGATGCGATTGACCAGTTCGCTGGTGATGCGCTGGATGGTGGCGACACCCTCCTCGTTGAGCGCTTCGCCGCCGCGCAGCATGATATCGTGGATCTGGGCCAGTCCGCTGGAAATCAGCTTGAGCTTGTCCGGCTTGGGAAGCTTGGTGATGGCCTCCTCAATGTTGTCGCGGAAATAGTCCGTGAGTTCCGCCTGGTTGAGCAATTCGGCCCCCTCGGCGGTGAATTTATGGCCGATGATGTTGGTGACCACCATGGTGCCGCGCAGCCAGCCTCCCACGCTGACGCACTCGGCGAGCGATGCGTCCTTCATCTTTTCCATCTGCTCCCGCACGGTGCGCTGCGTGGCATCCAGTTCCTTGCGGACGACCTCCCAGTCATTCTTTTTTGAGGCTTCCTGAATGGCGTTGCAATGGGGGAGGACCGCATCCTTCACCCCGAGGGCCTTGGCCAGATCCAGCACCTCGCGACCGATATTTTCCACACTCTTTGCGTCCTCCGCCTGCACGGCGATGAATCCGTCCGCGACGACGGTGCCGAAGAGCAGGGCGATGTCGGTGCGATCGGTGAATTTGGGCGGATTTTCCGTGATGATTTCCCGCTTCCAATCGGGGTCGCCCAATTTGTCGAGCACGGTAAAGATCTCGCTGGGGATGGGAATGATCACGTCATCCATGACCTGGCCCGGGAAGGCAGAAAGGTCCAATTCTCCGGATCCCTCCTTGGCGGCGGATGGTTTATCCTGGGCCGTCAGGGGCAGAAGGGCTGAGAGGCAAATTATTGCGGTGAGGCATCGGGGATGTTTCATGGTAATAACTTCACTATAAAAGAGCGTGGGGGAAATATCCAGTTGGTGTAGGGTTTTTTTCAATCACCGGCCGGAGGAACCCATTGGTTTGATATCGCTACGCCAGCAGAAGAAGGCTTCTTGCGGCGAAATAAAGAAATGTCATTCCCGTGCGTCCGTAGCGCGACTGGGAGGGGCGTTGAGCGGCGGCGGCAGGGGACCGGTTCCGGCATCGCCCAAGGCTGCCTGGGCCCGGATGGCCTGGGCCAGCGCTGCGGCCAGACGCTGGCGGTAGCCCGGGTCCGCACATCGGCGGGCTTCTTCGCGGTTGGAAAGGTAGCCGCATTCCACAAGGAGGCAGGGGATGGTGGGATTGCGGGTCAACCGCAGGCGGCGGCGGACGAGTCCGCGACTGTTTCCCGAACCAGCCACGGAAGTCAGCGCCCGCTGCGCCCGGACCGCCAGGCCATGGCTGTCCACCCGCCAGAAGAACGTTTCAGGTCCGCGCATGCCGGAGGGACCGGCATTGTAGTGGATGCTCAGCAGGATGGCATCGCCAAACTCGGAGGCCCGGGCGGCGCGTTCGTCCAAGTCCACAAAGGTATCGGAACTGCGCATCATCACGACCCGGAACTGGCCCCCCAACTCGGACTGGAGACGCCGGGCCGTGTCCAGGGTCAGGTCTTTTTCCTGCTGCCGGGTATGGGGACTGACTGCCCCCGAGTCCTTGCCCCCATGGCCGGCATCAATAATAACCGTTCGAAAATGAGCAGGGCCGGGGCGGTGCCCAAGGAGGTCCCTGGTCGAACCGCCCATCGGTCCGGTGGGCACGGTGCAGGAATTGAGGGCGAAAAACAGCGTCAGCAGGACAGGGTGATACTTCATATCGGAGGTAAATCGTTGGTAAAATCCGGAGCGTCAACGGCGGATGTGCAGGCTCCCCGAACGCCCCCGGCGTAAAAATACTTTCCCCGGCGGAATATCTGACTTATAGGAGGACGGACCCCAACGATTTTGGTCTGACCATGCCCCTCTACGAATACATCGCCGACAATCCTGAACAGGCTTGCCGCATCTGTGCCAAAGGCTTCGAACTGCAACGCCCGGTGGACCGTGCTCCCTTGGAGTGCTGCCCGCTGTGCCGCAGGCCGGTGCGCAAGGTCATCAGCCTGCCGAATACTCCGCGCGTCTCCGCGCCGCTTTCGGTAAGTGCCGCCAAAAACGCTGGGTTTTCCATATTGAAACGACGTGATCAGGGAGTTTATGAGAAATTGTAACTGCCGGCTTAGCTTTCCCATCGTCGTATCGATGGGGCTCGCGCGTTTCAAACACGGACAATGAATACCCTGCTCGAAACCATCCTCCTCGCCTCCGCTGAACCACCCGCCACGGATTGGCCCCCAATGACGGACGCATTCTGGCAGATCGGCCTGGTAATCTTTCTGGTCATCCTGAATGGCATCTTCGTGGCCGCCGAGTTCGCCATCGTCAAAGTCCGGGCCACGCAGATCGAGCAACTTCTGGATGAAGGCCAGCCCAAAGCCAAACGGGCCAAGGACATTGTCCAGCACATGGAAATCTACCTTTCCGCCACGCAGCTGGGGATCACCATGGCCAGTGTGGCGCTCTCGATGTTCGGGGAGAAATACGTTTCCAAATTGATCGAACCCGTTTTCCCAAAGATCGGCTGGCACCTCTCCGGTGAGGCCGTGACTTGGATCGCATTCATTTTCTCGTTCAGCGCCATCACCGCAGTGCATGTCGTGGTCGGCGAACTGATGCCCAAATCCCTGGCCATCCGCCGTCCGTTGGGGACGACGATGCTACTGGCGACACCTCTTTTCTGGTATCAAAGAATTTTCCGCTGGGCCACCAGCATACTCAATGGCACTGCCAACGGACTGCTGAAAGTCTTGTTCAAGGTCGAGGCCGTCAGCGAGCATGCCAATGTCCACAGTGCCGAGGAACTGCAGATGCTGGTCGAAGAGAGCGGACGCTCGAAAAACGTCACACCCACCGAGCGAGACATTTCCATCAATGCCCTGGAACTCAATGATCGCGTCGCCCACGACATCATGACCCCGCGGACGGAAATCGTCTATCTGGATGCCGGACGGAGTTTCGAGGAAAACATGAAGACGGCCCTCGAATCCAAGCACACGCGCTTTCCGATCCGGGAGGGTAGTCTCGACAACGTGCCGGGCATCGTGCACATCAAGGACCTCTTTGCCATTTTCAAGGATCCCCGGCCGGATATCCTCAAGATCGCCCGACCCGCCATGTTTGTGCCGGAAATCCAGCCACTGGATGAGATTCTCAAAACGTTCCTCTCGCGCCACGCCCACATGGCACTGGTGGTGGACGAGAATGGGGTGCTCACCGGAATGCTGACGCTGGACGATGTCATTGAGGAACTGGTGGGGGAAATCCAGGATGAGTTCGACACCCATGATGAACGTTTCCAGAAAATCAGCGATGGCGAATACATCATTGATGGCAAGCTGCCGCTCTACGAACTGGCGGAACTCACGGATTTGGAGATCGAGAAACAGAACGTCAGCACCCTGGGAGGTTACATCACGACAGTGCTGGGCCGGTTGCCTTTGGAAGGCGAACTGGTCGTCCTGGAGGGGCATGGCTATGAGGCACTGGTGACGAAGACCGATGGCCGGCGCGTGGTGCAGGTTACGCTGACCCGCAAATCGCCCGGATCTCCCGTCGGCGAAAGCCAGGAACTTTCCGAAGCCAAAACCTAGGTCCCGCGTGAGCGCTCCGTTGCGTCAACTTCTTCGCGATAAGATCCGGGCGCATGGTCCCATTTCCTTCGCCCGCTACATGGAGCGGGCCCTCTACGAGCCCGGTCTTGGGTATTACGCCACGGGCACGAGTCGCACCGGCAAGGCCGGCGATTTCATCACCAATGTCACGGTGGGCTCCTGCTTTGGCACCCTACTGGCCAGTCGCATCGCCGAATACTGGCGGGAACTCGGCGCGCCGGAATCCTTTCTCCTGGTCGAGCAGGGAGCGAATGATGGGCAGCTCATGCAGGACATTCTGGAGTGGCTTTCCGCGCACAGACCGGAGTGTCGAAAAGCGGCGCAGGTTCATTTTATCGAACCGCTGGAGAATGCCCGGAAGGCCCAGGCAGCGCGTTGTCCGGAAGCCACCTGGCATGAAGACTTGCCGGGGGAACTTGGCAGGCAGGGCGTCTTTTTTTGCAATGAGCTGCTGGACGCCTTTCCCGTGCAGCGTTTTCGAAACACCAAGGACGGATGGGTGGAACTTTGCGTGACCCTGGCGGACGATGGCGATTCCTTTTGCTGGCTGGAGCAACCCACCGGGTCGGACGCTCTGAAGGCCCTGGCAGCAGCCTTCCCACGCGCACCCGTTGAGGGCTACACCACGGAAATTACGCCGGGCCTGCAGCCATGGATAAAGGCCGCTTCGAGGCTCTTTGCCAGGGGGCTCTGGCTGATTACCGATTACGGACTTCATGCCGAGGAGTACTACCATTCCAGCCGCTCACAGGGGACCCTGCGCGGGTATCGGAAACATCAACTACTGGCGGAGGGTCTGCTGTGCGATCCCGGTGAAATCGATCTCACCTGCCACGTGAACTGGACCACGCTCATGGATCTCGCGCCCGTGCTGGGACTTGAGTTGCTTGATTTCAAGGATCAAATGCGTTTCCTCACCAATCTGGCTGTGCCCATGCTCAAAAGCATTACCAACCCCGATCCCCGGGAACTCCGCTGGTTGAGGCAATTTCAAACGCTCACCCATCCCGGGCAGCTGGGTGCCAAATTCCAAACGCTCCAACTGAAAAAATGACTCGCGATCCGTGAGTGTCAGGCTCCTGCGGATGTGGCTCCACCGTTGCCTTGTGATCTGAAGTCCCGGCGTTCGGGAGCAGGCTGTTCCCGGCGGTGTTTATCGTAGGCCGAAATGATGCGCATGACCACCGGATGCCTGACCACATCCGCCCCCTCAAAGGTCACGAAATCAATGCCTGGCACTCCCTGCAGCGCGGAGGATGCCTCCCGCAGGCCGGAGGTCCGGCGGTCCTTGAGGTCGATCTGGGTGGGGTCCCCGGTGATGACATAGCGGGAGCCCTCCCCAAGTCTGGTCAGAAACATGAACATCTGCGCCTGCGTCGTATTTTGCGCTTCGTCCAGTATGATGAACGCCTTGCTCAGCGTCCGCCCGCGCATGAAGGCCAGCGGGGCGATTTCAATGATGTTTTTCTCAATCATTTTCTCCACTTCATCGGGCTCCAGCATGTCGTAGAGCGCGTCATAGAGCGGACGGAGATAGGGGAAAATTTTCTCATTCATGTCGCCCGGCAGAAATCCCAGCGCCTCCCCGGCCTCCACTGCCGGCCTCGTGAGCACGATGCGTTTCACGGTTCCCGCCTTGAGCGAGGCGAGCGCCTTGGCCATGGCCAGATAGGTCTTACCGGTGCCAGCGGCCCCCATGCCGAAGACGACCTCATTTTTATCCATGGACCGGAGGTATTTCAACTGCGTCAGCGTCTTGGGAATGACGGGCGGTTTCCGGGCGGTGCCCAGAAGTTTCACGCTGGTCAATTCCTGCAGGTCCTGGCCTGATTCGTCCCCGTCCATGGCGCGGCTCAGGGCAAAGTTGAAGAAATGGGCATTGATGTCCGCCCCTTCGCGGCGGGCTTTTTCCAATTGGGCAAACACGCGCTTGGCCGCCTCCACCTGTTCCTCCTCGCCCTGGAATTTCACCCACCCATCCCGCGAGGTTACCAGCAGATTGAGGTCTGTGCCCAGTTGTTTGAGAAGCGACTGATCATTGGCGATGAGGCTCTGCAGGAAATGCGGGGTTTCGTATTCGAGGGTTTCGGTGAGTGTGGGCATGGGAAGGATGGAATGTGTGCATCCTAGCGTGGTTTTCGGGAAGAATGAAATGCTTTTCCTTGGGTTCCCGGTCTTTCCAAGAAAGCCTCCTTTCCGGTTGCGCAGTCGGAGGCTCACGTTATGATCCACGCCCACGGATTTTCCACCAGGCGCGATTAGCTCAGTGGTAGAGCATTGCCTTCACACGGCAGGGGCCGCAGGTTCGAACCCTGCATCGCGCACCACGCCGCCACCACGCCGAATCCAAGACATCGTCCCGATCGCATGACGGCGTGCGTTTGATTTGTTCCTGAAACGTGAACAAAAAAAACCGGACCGACATGACGTCGGCCCGGTTATCGAAGTTAGGCGGGAAGCTGAATTCCCGTTCTGTTTAGAACTGGTAACGGAGACCCGCTTGGAGTGACCAGGCGTTGTCACTGGCCGCAGCCCCGATGGTTAAACCGGTGTGAGGGCAGAAGTGGTAGGTGAAGCCGCCGCCGTAGGAGACGTCGGTTTCATCGCTATCAACATTGATGTAGACCTTGCCCCAGAGTTCCAGGTTGCAGGTGAGCATGGCACGGAAGCCGGGGGAGATGTACCACTCGTTTTGGGAACCACCATTGTCTGCGTCATAATAGGAATAACCCGTGCGAGCGGTCAGATGGAAAGCACTGCAAACTGCGTAGTAAGTTCCGAGTCCAACGGTGTATTGGTTGCTGTCTTCAAAGAGGGTCACCGAACCGTCGACGAGCAGGTGGGGGATGATTTCGTAGGAAGCATCCAGGTAGCCGCCGTTTTGAATATCAGCGTCGTCTGCATCAAGACGGATCCAACCTGCTTCGAGGTAGGAATACTTGAGCATGTCAGGGCAGGGAGCGGGTTGCGGGGCGACGACGGCCTTGCCTTTGCCGGCGGATGGCATGGGGGCGCTGGTTCCGGCAGACGCGACCGCTGCGATCGCCAGTGAAGTAATGATGGTTGCGATATATTTCATGATATTGATGGTTTGTAGTTTGTGATCAAGGACGTTAAGGGAATGGCAGACTTAAACCGGGAAGGCAAGCGGAAAATAAGCCGCACCCGCGCAGAGTGGGGCATGGGGGCTGAACGGGCCGATTCGCGGCCGCTGGCGATGCATGGCCGCGCAGGCAGGATAGCACTTGCCACCACCCGCCAATCTCGGCTAGTGAGCCCGTGGTTGATTCATTTCATCATGGCACATTTCCGACGGTTCATTCTTTCCTTTCTTGGTCTACTGGCGCTGGTTTCCACAGCCGCCGGTTCTGAATCCTATTTCCTCGATCTGAGTGCCAAGCCGGTTGAGCGGATCATGGCGGCGCATACCTTTGCCATCGTCAGGCCGGAATCCGTTTGGGACCGGAAATACCTGGAGCGAACCGGGACCAAAGTTTTGGCATGGCTGGAAATGGAAAAGACGGCCAAGGGGGCTGTCCCCCTGAAGGAATGGCTGGCGAAAGGATTTGCCGGCGTCGTCATCTCGGGGGCGAATCCTGCCGTTTTCAAAAAACTCCATGCTGATTGTCCCAACGCGATTCTCTGGGTGGCTGGCACTCATGAGGTCACGGCTGATTTGGCGGGGCCTTGCCAGGGCTGGCTCTCGCTACCCGAAGCGGAGCGGGAGGAGAGGATTAGGGAATCGGTGGCGATGGGATGGAAAGTCTACGGCTTGGATTTTGCCGACCCTCAAAATGCACCCCAGGCCCAGGAAAAATGCGATCTCATGTCCGGGGCAGGCGCGGTTCCATTTGTGACGACGACGGCCCGATCGGGCGCAGTCCTGGCGCCCTGGCGCTGGCAACCGCGGCGGATTCTCGTCCTATTTGGAGCGGGAGATGCGGAGGCGGGGGATGCGCCTGCCTTCGAGGCGGATACCGTGACGGCAACCCGGCTGCAGATGGCCTTGGAGTGGATGGGGTATGAGGTGGAGTATTTTAATGTCGCCCGGGGTGTCCCCCCCTTGGATTTGTCCCCCTCCTGTGCAGGGATCATTTTCGACTCCCGCCTGATCCTTCCTTTCAGCAAGGAAAAAGCCTTTGCAGACTGGACGCTCCATCAGCGGGACGCCGGATTGAAGCTCCTCTTCGTTGGGCAATATCCCTTCGAACAGGAGGTGGAACTCGGCCGCGTCATGATCGGCCTGGGGATGCGGGGCAGTTTAGATCCGGTGAAGGCTCCAAGAAATTTAAAAATTGCCCTGCTGGATGACAAGATCATGAACGTCGAAGTGGTCGTCTCCCCGCAGGGAGTGGATTTCAATGACATCCGCGCTCCGGAAAATGCGGAGGTGGCGCTCGGGGTGGAAGGGGTGGACGCCACGGCAACCCCGGTGCGCTTCGACGCGGTTTTCACGGCTCCCTGGGGCGGGGCGGTGCTCGATCCCTATCTGACCTGCCAGGTCTCCGGCGCAATTGTGCGCTCCTACTTTGAGCCGTTCGAACTCCTGCAAAGACTCTGGCCGACCGGATTCTTTCCCGCTCCGGATGTCACCACCCGGTGTGGTGAACGCATTTTCTACTCGCACATCGACGGAGATGGCTTCGTCTATGAGGCAAATTTCGACCGTAAAAAACTCTGCGGCGAAATCATCCGGGACGAAATTCTCAAGCGATATCCCTTTCCAGTAACCTGTTCGGTGATCGAGGCCGAGATCCGCGCCGAGCAGAAGGAGATCAAGCTATCCGATGCCCCCAGATTTGTCGCCGCAGCCCGGGAAATGTTCGCGCTGCCCAATGTCCAGGCCGGATCGCATTCCTATTCGCATCCCTTCATCTGGATCGATTCAGACGATGACTACCTCCCCCTCTACGAGCAGAAGAATCTCTCGCTCAAGCCCGAGGTCGACTACCCTCAGATCCTGGCCCGGCGGGAGGTGGAGGGCTCCATACGCTACATCGAAAAGGAACTGCTGCCCGCCGGGCGCAGGGTGGAAATCATGCTTTGGAGCGGTAACTGCCGGCCGGGGGCGGAAGCCCTGGGAATCTGCGATGAACTGGGGGTGGAAAACATGAATGGCGGCAATACCTCCGCGACCAAGCGCCGGCCCGCCATTTCCAACATCGGTCCGAAAACGATGCTCTGGAATGGGCTCCGGCAGATCCATGCCTCCAACCAGAACGAATTCATCTACACGCGGAACTGGAACGGCCCCTTCTACAACGGATTCAGCAAGGTGCGGCAGACGTTTGACCTGACGGAGCATCCCCGCCGCCTCAAACCGGTCAATCTCTACTACCATTTCTACAGCGGTGCCCAGATTGGTTCCCTCAAGGCGCTCAAGGACATTCTGGACTGGTGCGGGACCCAGAAATTGCACAGCATGACCGCGCATGATTATGCCGCATCGGTTCGGGACAGCTGCGACACCGAGATTCTCCAAACCGGGGAGCATTCCTGGCGGATCATTTCCGCCGGGAAACTGCGCACCTTCCGGTTGCCACCTGCCGCAGCCGCTCCGGACATGAGGCGCTGCTCGGGTGTTTTGGGGTGGCGGAGGACGGAGCAGGGCCTTTACATTCACACCGATGGGAGCCTGGTCGCGGAGATCGTTTTGGTTGGACAAAAAGGCGCAAAAGATCGCGTGACAGACGGGCCTTTTTTAGTTAGCAGTTCGGCCCCCTTGGTTTCTCGCCAGATGCCGGGGGGGCGCTTCAGTTAGTGGTGGATGATTTCCTGCCAAACTGTCACGTGCAAGTGGGCGGGCTAACCCCGGGTTCCAAATGGGAACTCGGCGGACCCGTCGCACCGGAGCACCTGACGGTGGATCAGGATGGGAACCTCTCCTTGAAGTTGCCTGGAAAATGCAATGTCCTGCTGCATCCAAGCCGCTAGGACCAGCCCTTCACCTCAACCAAAATGTCGCCAAAAAAACCCGCCCCCGCGAGTTCAGGTGTTCGCCTCCGTGTCGTCCACCCCCTGTTGCCTGTTTGCTTAGTCGCCTTGTCATTTGGACTGGCAGGCTACCTCGTTCCCAGCCGTCATGAACTGGCCCAGCGCCTCTTCAAGGACGGCTCCCATCTTCGTGCCATGCAGGCCTCGCTCGACATTGACCCCACCGTGGAAATTCCCAAGACCGGGGTGGATCGTCAGGAGGCGGAGAACGCCCTGATCCGGGTCCTGATGGATCCATCCACCATTACCGGAAACTCCAATGATTCCGACCGCCGCGACGTCCTTGCCGAAGGGATTCTCACCGCTCGGGACCCAAAGTCGGCCCTAGTGAATGTGGCGGATATTGCCGTCATCCTCCCCACTTCGGATCGGGAAAATCTCCTGCGCGCCGTGGCCGCCAGAGCGCTGGACCAGGGCCAGCCAGCCCTCGCAGGTCTGGTTTTCAACCAACTGGTGCAGCTGAGGCCCGAATCCATGAGCGAGGAAATGCTCCACGAAGTGGTGCGCAGCTGGCGGGCGAACTCCCATCCCATCGAAGCTTTGGAGAGCATTCAGGCTTGGATCACCTCGGCGGCTGCCCGCGGCGCGCAACCCAGCGCCGCCATTCAGGAGCAGCACATTCAACTCCTGCTGGAGACCGACCACGCAGGTCAGGCCCTTGACTTCCTCGTGGCCCAGCTGGATGCCCAGAAGGCTGGCGGCGGAGTGCTGCTGGCAACTCTGGAGCGCGCCATCGAAGCCGCCGGATATTGTGGAAAAATTACCGAAATGCGGCCGCACGTCGCCTCTTTCCTGGCCTCCCACCCGCTCGGTCAAGCCACAGTGGCTGAAATCGGCGCGGACCTTGCCTCCGGCCAGGCCAAATTGCTGGCAGAACGCGCCTCCTGGATGCGCATGGCTGCTGATCTGGCACACTGGTGCGAATGGTCGGATGCTGCGGACGAGGCCCTGGGCCTTTATGAAAAACTGGCGGTGCTGGGCGACGCCAAGGCCTTGCAGCGGGTGGTGGAGATCGGTCCGGATCTGGGCAGCACCGGCCGAATGCTCGCGGTGCTGGACCTGGTCATGGGACGGTCGGAAAATGTCATTTACTCCCGAAGCTACGGACTGCAGCTGGGACTGGCCGGTCGATTGGACGAAGCTTCCGCCCAGTATTCCCGCTGGCTGAAATCCAACCCTCAGGACTCCGAGGCCCTCGCCGAATACGCGGCGCTTTGTGAGGAGCGGGACGATTGGGACGCGGCTCTCGTGGCCTGGAAACAAGTCGCCGACCAACGACCCGACAACCCCGAATACCGTAAACGTGAGGCCGAAGTATGTCTGGAACTCAATCGCGACCGCGAAGCCCTGGGACTTTACCGCCGGCTCTCCCCCACCCAGCATGACAGCACTTCGCTGGAAAATTTCGCCCTTGTGGCGGAGTCGCTCGGGGAATACGTTTCCTTGAATCAGGCCCTGCTTTGGAGGTTTGAGCGCCTGGAGCGTCCGCACACCCCCGACTATCTCGAACTCGCCCGTAGTTATACCCTGACCGGACAGTTTCCCGAGCAATTGGACTTACTGCGCAAAGCCGTGGCCTCCATGCCTCAGAGCCTCACGCTCCGCAGGCAGCTGGCCACCACCCTGCAGGACGTGGACCGCGATCTGGAGGCACTCGAAGTGCTGGAAGTGCCCACCACCCGGGAGGACCTGCGCTCCATGTGCCTTTATATCACCGCCGCCAGCCGTTCGGATCAGTTCATGCGGGCAGCCACTTTCCTGAAACAGGCCATTGCCAGCCGACAGGACTTCCCGGCCGATGTCCGGCTGGATCTGGGACATATCTGCTACCATACCGGACAGTTTGATGAAGCCCGGAAATTTTTCGCTTCCGTGGATTCAAATGCCGCCACCTGGCCGCTCCTGGCACAGGCGTGCTACCAACTGGGTTCGTTCGCCGAAGCGGAAAAATACCAGCGCAAATATCTCGAGGAAATGGACGCAGTCCCTGCCGAGCAGTACATTTTCCTGGGCGACATCTGTCGCGGGGCCGGACACGAAGATGCGGCTGATCAGGCCTACAATTTGGCGCTTGAGACCATCAGAAACAAACATGATGATGATGAAAATCCGCCCGCCCCTGCCCCTAAAATTTCTGCTCGTGGATTTCCGTAAGTGATGCTAGAGGACACGGCCTCAGACTCAATTCCGTGATGAAACCCATCCCCCCCCTTTTTCTCAAAAACTTCTGCTTCCTGCCCGTCTTCATTTTGGGCCTGCTCCTTGGACTGCGACAAGTCGGCATCTCCGCCGCTGAGGATCCCGCGGCCTCGGAGGAATCCTCCGTCGATGAGGACATTCTCGAAAAGGCCCCCTCCATGTCTCCGGCGGAATTGAAGGAGCTTTTCCAAATCTACGCCCGGAAAAACGACAAGCTCATGGCTGGCAAAATCAAGGCCATGCTCAACAAGGTGGACGCTGCGGACCCGGATACGAAGAATCTGGTCCTCCCGGCAACTCCCGAAGCCCCCCCCGACCAGGACGACCAACCCGTACCTGCGGAAATACAAAAAGCCCGTGACCTGATCGCCGATGGCAAGGCTCCCGAAGCTGTCGTCCTGCTGGAAAAACTCCAGTCGAAGAACGCACCCGGTGCAAAATTTCCCTTCGCCATGGACCTCGCCAGCGCTCTGGATGAGGCCGGTCAGGCGGCCCGCGCCATCGCCGCCTACGAGAGCGTCCTCGCCGATGCAGAGGCAGCCGGGGAGGACCACCAGGAGGCACGCGAACGCCTCGAAGCCCTCAGGATGAGTGTAAAACTCCTCAAAATAGGCACTCACCTCGACGAGGATCGCCCGGCAGAGGCTCAAAAGTTGTTACAGGAACTGACGCCCGACGAAGCCCGCCAACCCGAGGCCAAAATCCTGGCTGCCCGGCTCAAAGCCCTCCAGGGCGCCACGGAGGCCGGAGAATCCGAACTGCTGGCCATCTCGGCCGATTCTCGGCTCAGCGAAGAAGTGCGCAAGGATGCGCGTGAAACCCTGCACGACCTGCAAGTTTCCCGTCTCCTGAAGCAGGGCGAAGGAGCCACCAAAACCGGGGATCGAAAACTCGCCCTGAAAATTTCCGAGGAACTCTATTCGCTGGCCCCCCTGCGCACTGAAATCGTCCACTTCCGGGCCAGGGCTCTCCTGAAAAATCAGCAGGCACCCTCGGCTCTTAAAATCCTCGAACAACATGCGCCAGCCACCGAATCCGAATTTGCCAGGGATCACAACCAACTGCTGGCCGAGGTCCTTGAACACACGGGAGCGCTGCCCCTTGCCGTGGCGTCCTACAGAATGTTGGGAGCAGATCCCAAAGCATCGCTCCTGGAGCAATGCGATGCCTTGTCCTCAGCCGACCATCTGGCTGCCCTCGGCTGCGCTGGCGTCTCCGGACAGTGGACCTTTACCGATGCCGAGGAGGGCAGGTGGTCTGTCTACCACGTCACCGGCCAGACTGGCGATCTTGGACACGGGCTCCAGTTCCAACTCGAAGGATACGGCGATGCCATCTCCCCAGCCGCAGGCGACTGGTCTGATCAAGCCCGGGATGAGCAATTCGAAGCCACCGCCGGAGCCCGCCTGCATTTCGGTGATCAGAAATTTCTCCAATCCTGGATCACAGGTCATGAAGACGGCCTGGGTGCAGGCGCCGCCATCGGTCGTCAGCCCGTGGCCGGCCCTGGTTACCAGCTTCGCTACGACTACCAGCGCCGTGCTGCCGACAGCCTCTTTCTTCGCAGTCTCAATGGCCGGCAAAATCGCCTCACCGGATCGGTGGAGGCCGATCTTGGCCATGGATTCACCCTCGACCTGCAAACCCATTGGCGCCAGGTCACCGTCGATCAGACCTCACTCGGTCAGGGAGGGGGGCTCGAAATCGCCCTGGCGAAGACCCTCGTCGAGGAATCCCGGCAAGCCCCGGGCGTCGTCCTTTCCTACCTCGGCGAGTTCAGTAAATTCAACAGCCGGGCAAATCGCTCGGTATTCCGGTCGCTCGGGCTAAGCGAAGATGAGGATCCGGCGCGACTCAACGAACTGGTCGATCCTCAAATCAACCGCCAGGAAATAGAACTCAGTGTCCACCGGCACTGGAGCCCCAAATTTGAAACGATGCTGGTTGGTGCGATTGGTTACGAATTTAAAGATGAACAGAGTGTCTGGCGGGTCGGATTCCAGGCTGCGTATCGGCTTGATACCAACCTCCGTCTGACCCTGCAGGGGGACTATGACTCCAGCGGTCAGGCCGCCAATGCCAGCGGGGCGGTGCTCAGCTTTTCGGCGGGGTTGGGGCTGGATTTCTGAAATTTTGAATTTTTTTCGTCGTGTCTTTGAATTTTCAAGCCATAATTCCCGTCTGGTAAATCATGAGGCCCGTTTGAGCCTCTAACGATCCTCCCTCCCAAAACCCAAAACCAACTCATCAAATGAAAAAAGTAAAAATGCTCGTCCTTGCTGCCATTTCGTGCAGTGTCGTTTCCTGCGCCGGTCCTAATGCCAACATGGGTGCCGCCCTGGGTGGCCTCGGTGGAGCTGCTGTCGGCGGAATCATCGGCCACCAAAGTGGCCGGGGCTTGGAAGGCGCTGCCATTGGCGGAGCCACCGGCGCTGTCGCCGGCGGCCTCATCGGCCACTCCCAGGACCAACGCAACCGCGAGCGCGCCTATTACGAAAATCAACAACGCCAGGAATACTACCGCTACTAAAAAGCACATTCCTCCCCGAATCTCCGCGCGTGGAGCAGTCCTGGTGTTTCCACACCCCGGACTGCTCCATGTCTCTTTATCCCCCGGGCATCGGTGCGTGGGTTCGGAAGATCGCATTCCCGCTCGTCGGACACACTGGTTGACTTGCCGATCTGTCAGCCTACCGTGAACCCTTCTGGTAATTCAGAAGGATGATTGAACCACCCAAAAAGCGATGAACATAGCAGATGAAATTCAGAAATTGAGTGATCTCCATCGTTCCGGAGCGCTCTCGGATGCGGAGTTTGAGACGGCCAAGGCCAAGCTTTTGACGGGACCGCCCGCGCCCCCGGCGACGCCTCTTGCACCCAAGCCGTCTGCGGTTTCGGTAATGAGTCCGGAAGCCGCGTTGAAACAGTGGGGTCTGTTTCTGCATCTTTCCCTGCTGGCCGGCTTTCTGGTGCCCCTTGGGGGATTGGTCGTTCCCATCGTCATCTGGCAGATGAAAAAACAGGAGATTCCCGGCCTTGATGAACACGGATGCAACGCCGTGAACTTCATCATCTCCATGTTCATTTATGGCGCAATCTGCATTCCACTTTGCTTCATCTTCATCGGTTTCTTCCTGCTGGTCATCCTCGGAATTCTTGGCGTGGTGTTTCCGATCATCGCGGCGCTCAAGGCAAACGAGGGGGTGTGCTGGAAGTATCCCATGGCGATCACCTTTCTCAAGCCCTCGATAACTTAATCGCTGGCGCATGGCCGGGTTTGATGGTAAGTGTGGCCCATGGTTTTTAAATGTGGAATTTGGCTCCCGGGCGTAATGCTGGCCCTGCTGAGCCTACCAGCCGGCGTATTTTCGGCCGGTAAATCTGAGCCGGTAAAAGTAAAGCCTCCGGTGGCCCGCGTGGTCAGGGACGACGAAGCACAAACCTCAGCCAACGCCGAGCCGCCCCCGGCCAAGGGAGACATCGAAACCACGATCCGCGTGCAAATTTTTCTCGACGAGCACAACTTTGGGCCCGGAAAAATCGATGGAAAGATTGGCGAATTCACCCTCAAGGCCGGGCAAATTTTCAATCAGGTTCATGGGATCCCAAAGGACGACTGGACCACGATTCTGAAGGCCTCGCAGAAATTGGTGACCTCCACCTACGCAGCCTACCGCCTGCAGGAAAATGATTTCCGATTCCTCGTGCCCACCCTGCCCCAGAAACCCGAGGATCAGGCGCAATACAAATACCTGGGTTACCGGGACATAGCGGAATTTGTCTCCGAGAAATTTCACACCAGCGTGGAATGTCTGGAGACGATCAATCCAGGCGTGAGCTTCAGCCGGTTAAGGGCGGGAGACATCCTCACCGTGCCGAATGTGAAAACTCCATTCCTGATTGAGCAGGTGCCCTACAGCCAGAAATACGGTCCGGATCCGGTGCTCAGCGCGCATCGTGTGGTCGTGGATACCAAGGAGCGTGTGGCCACTTTTTACGACGACAAGGACACATTGTTCGCCAGTTTCCCCATCACCCCGGGGCAAAAAAAATTCATTCATGTCGGAAACTGGATCGTTCAAAACATGATCAGCACTCCGGAATTCCGCTGGGACAAATCCATGCTCGATGAGGGAAAACGCAGCGAGCAATTCTACCAACTGCCGCCGGGCCCCAACAATCCCGTGGGCATTTTCTGGGCCGGGACGAACAAGACCGGCATCGGACTCCACGGCACAAGCTCCCCTGAAACGATCGGCCGGTCCGAAAGCCACGGTTGCGTGCGTATCGCCAACTGGGATGCCGTGCGCCTCCCCACCCTGATCCGTCCCGGCGCAAAAATGGAAATGAAATAACCCTGCAGAATGATGAAACATCCGCACCTTCCCATTCTCCTCATAACCCTTACCCTCACCGCTTGCGGCACCGTCAAATCCATCGGCCATGGTGCCAAGTGGACTTACCGGAAAGCGGCGGATGGTGTGCAGGGTGCTGGCAGTCTCGTGAAGGCCGGCACGTCGAAAATCTGGCCCTTTGGAAAATCAGAAAAATCCCCACCGACAAAGAGCGACCCAAAATCTGCCCCAACCCCTGAGCCCCGCGTGGCCCCGGTGCCCAGCTATGACGCCTCAAAACTCTGGGTCAGGGATTCCAATCTCGGCGATCAGAAAAAAACTGCCGAAAACACATCGCAATCCTTAAAGGATGGGTGGGAGGTGACGGGTTCCAAAATTGATTTTCTTGAGGAATATCCCGGCACTCCCGCCACCATGCTGCGGGCACAGGGTTCGCCTGCCCGGGCAGTTCGGAAAGAGGGCGGCCAGCGCATGCAATTGTCAGCACAGGAAATTCACTATCGGCAGGACTCGGGGTTGTTGGTTCTAAAAGGTGCACCCAGGGCCGTGATCGAAAACCATCAGATCGTCTCACAGAGCCCTAAAACCCTCCTCATCATCAGCCTTGAGGATGGATCATTTCATGCCAATGGGCCCATCAAGACCTCCTACATTGAACCGTGATAACCTTCGATGCCTTCCTCGCCTCGACCACGGTCGGGGCTCCCATGCCCACGGATCTTTCCCCCGAACTGCAGGCCTTATGGCTGTGTAAAAGGGAACGCTGGGAGGACTCGCATATCATCGCGCAGGATATCCATACCCCCACAGGAAGCTGGATCCACGCCCTCCTGCATCTCATTGAAGGTGACCTCGGCAACGCCGCTTATTGGTTTCACAAGGCTGGCAAACCGGTGCGAAGTCCTAGCCCGACTTCGCGGACTCGTGGGTGAGCTGGGGCTTGAGGCCTTACGGTTGCGGCATCGGGCTTGGCGAGTCTACACTACAGAGCAGTGGTGTTCTCGCCCTTTTACCCTGAAGTTTTTGGCAGGGTGATGCGGGGAGGGGCTTG
>CALQSQ010000095.1 GCA_943333275.1 Akkermansia muciniphila | reverse complement strand
CCATGCATTATTATGGATCGGATTTGCTCTCGTCGGATTATTTCGGGCGCTTTGCCAAACATTTCGCCTCGCAGGTTGGTGCGCCGGAATCGTTTGTTGGCATCATGTCGCAAGGCACCAGCGGCGATCTCATGTGGATGGATTATGGGTCGGCGAAAAAGGAGATCGGTTACGATGCCTACGCGCGGGAAATGGCCACAGTGGCTGCGGCGGCGTATCGGAAGATTGAATGGCATACCTCCGTGCCGCTGAGGATGGAGGAATCGAAACTCGCGCTGGACTACCGTGTTCCGGATGCAGAACGCCTGGCCTGGGCGCAGGAGATGGTTGGGAAAGTGGGCGATCGGTTGCCGCAATCGCTGCCGGAAATTTACGCGGCGGAAGCCATCCATTTGCACGAGCGCCAGAAAACGGAACTCATCCTCCAGGCCGTGCGCATCGGCGATCTTGGAATCACCGCTCTGCCAAATGAAGTCTTCGCGATCACCGGGCTGAAACTCAAGGCGCAGAGCCCCTTTGCCACCACGTTCAACATGGAACTTGCCAATGGCGCGGAGGGTTACATCCCGCCTCCCGAACAGCATGCTCTGGGTGGCTACACGACTTGGCCGGCCCGGACCGCCGGACTGGAAGTGCAGGCGGAGCCAAAGATCGTGGAGGCATCGCTGAAGCTCTTGGAAGGCGTTGCAGGCAAGCCGCGCCGGGCGCTGATTCCTGCAGTACTACCGTATGTCGATGCGGTGATGGCCTCCAAGCCCGATGCGAACTGGCATCTGGATGAAATGGCGGTGCCCACGGCCAGAGGCGTTTTGAAATCGCACGATGCCACGCTCGAGGACGGCGTGGCCGTGTATCTGCCAGGCTTTGATGACGCGCAGCCTCCGAAGAGCCATGCGTATCATTTTGCGGGCGGTCGTATGAAGGCGGATGTGAAAATGGGCGACACCTATTCTGTGGAAATGTGGCTCTGGAATGGTCTGGCCCCGGATGCGCGCGCAGTGACCGGCTATGCGTTTTCACGCGGACCCGAAGGCGACCCTCAGGCCAGTGGCGAGCATTTGGGCATCGGCGGCACGTTCCGTGCGGACATCATGGGCAAGCTCATTTTGTTCAATGGCAATGCGCGCGATGAATTGCTCGTGGGCCATACCATTCTTGCGCAGAAAGCCTGGCATCATGTGGTGCTGGTGCGCGAGGGTGACAACGTCCGGGTCCATCTTGATGGCCATGCGCAGCCTGAGTTGTCCGGGAAATTGGCGCACACGGTGGCGGCTGGTGTCGACCGGATTTTCTTCGGTGGACGCAACGATGGATTGTATGGCTGGGAGGGGAAACTGGATGAACCAGCCATTTATCAACGGGCCCTGACGGCTCAGGAAATCGCCGCGCATTATCGGGCTGGGGGAGTCATCACTCCGCCGACATTCGTCAATGTAAATACCGTCCCCTCCGCGCCGCTCAGCCCGCAGCAGGCGATCCAGAAGATCCACGTGCCAAATGGTTTCGCCGTGGAGTGTGTGGCCCATGAACCTCAGACGATGGATCCCATCGCCATCGACTGGGATCTGGCCGGTCGCATGTGGGTCGTGGAAATGGCGGACTATCCGCTGGGTCTGGATGGCAAGGGCAAGGCGGGTGGTCGGGTGCGTGTTCTGGAGGATGTGGATGGCGATGGCACCTACGAGAAATCCACGCTCTTTGCCGAGGGGCTGAATTTCCCCACCGGCCTGCTGATCTGGCGGGATGGCGTGATCGTCACTGCAGCACCTGAAATCCTGTTTCTCAAAGATTCGGATGGCGATGGCAAGGCCGACGTGCGCGAAGTTCTGCTCACGGGCCTCAGCCAAGGCAACCAGCAACTGCGCGCCAACGGCCTGCGCTGGGGCCTCGACAATTGGGTCTATTGCGCGGCGGGCGGCCATCATGGCGGCTTTGCGAATGATACGAAACTCAGCGTGACCAAGACGGGCCAGGTCATCCCCGTGGGCAGTCGCGATTTCCGATTCAAGCCGGATACCATGGAACTTGAACCTGAGAGCGGCCCGTCGCAGTTTGGTCGCAATCGCGATGACTACGGGCATTGGTTTGGAACCCAAAACTCCCGGGCGCTCTGGCATTATGTGCTGCCGGATGCCGCGCTCTCACGCAATCCTTATGTTCCTGCGCCCGACCCCACGAAGCTCGTCGTCACGCCGCTCAACGCAGCCGTGTGGCCGCTGAGTCCTCCGGAGAAACGCTACCATTCATTCGAAAACGCCAGTCATTTCACCTCCGCGTGCAGCGGCATGATCTATCGCGATGAACTGCTCTTTCCACGCCGCGCCGGCGAAATGGATTCGTTCACCTGCGAACCGTTTCACAATCTTGTGCAGCACAATATCGTCGTCGATGAAGGCGTGAGCTACACGTTCCGTCGCGCCGCGGGTGAGGAGCAGAGCGATTTCTTTGTCAGCGAAGACCGCTGGTGCCGACCCGTCATGACGCGCACTGGTCCCGACGGTGCGCTGTGGGTCGTGGACATGTATCGTTTCATGATCGAGCACCCGGACTGGCTGCCGGAGAATGGCAAGGCGGAGTTGCTGCCGCACTATCGGCTGGGTGAGGACAAGGGCCGCATCTACCGCGTGTTTCCAAGCACTGTGGCGCGTCGGAAGATTCCGCGTTTGGATAAAATGAACACAGAGCAACTGGTCGCCGCTTTGGATTCGCCGAATGAATGGCAGCGGGACAAGGCGCACATGGCGTTGGTGTGGAAAAATGATGATTCAGCTTACGCGCCCTTGATGGACGCAACATTGAAAAGCCAGAATCCGCTGGCGAGGATTCATGCCCTGGCGGTTCTCGATGGAACCACGTTGCGAGGCAGCCAGGCGATGAACTATGACCGGACCAACCCTGATCCAACGCATGCCAACTCCAAGGCGCGCAATGCCCATGACCAGCGTGCCCTTGGTTATCGGGCCCTGGAACATGCCTTGAAGGATGAAGATCCCAGAGTTCGTGAAAACGCGATCCGGCTCGTCGGGCAGCTTGTGGGGATTCACCAAGAGTTCCAATCTCTCGCTGACGATGACGATGGGAAGGTTCGTCTGGCATTGGCGCTGGCCATTGGAGAATTCGACGAAACATCGCAATTTGGAGTTTTGCTCGGCAAAATCGCCGCCAAAGACTACGCCGATCCCTATATGCGCGCGGCGATCATGAGCAGTGCGGTACATCATTGCATCCCCCTCTGCGAGAGCCTCGCCGTCACGGGCGGTCCGGCGCTTTCAGCATTCACGTCGGATCTCATTTCTCTCGCCCTTGGTCTTGGAAATCCCGAGGCGCTGGATCAATTGCTCAAGCCTTCGCTTGAGGCGAAAGATGGAAAATTCACCGCGGCACAGATCACTGCGGTGCAGCAATTTCTCGCGACGCTTGGGAAACAGAAGCCGGAGTTGCTTGAAGCATGGCTCGCGAAAGCCGCCGCCTCGCTGGAGTTCGCGCGAAACGTCCTCACTGACGAAGCTGCCGATCCCTCGCTGCCCATCGCCGCAGCCAGACTGCTGCTCCAATCCGCGAAGGATCGCGAGGATACCATCAAGGTGCTCACTGATTGGCTTGCACCGAATCAATCCAGCGAGCTGCAGGTGGGCGCGGTGCAGGCGCTGGTGGAGACGGGTGAGAACGAGGTGCCGGCGATTTTGTTTTCGCAGGGCAGCGTGATTTCACCGGTCACACGCAGCGCGGCGCTTGCGGCGCTGCTGTCGCGCGAAGCGTGGGCCATCGAGTTGCTGGAGTATTTGAAATCGGGCGCCAGCGTGCCGTTGGATGCCGCGCAGAAGGCGCAGTTGAAGAATCATCCCGCGCAATCTGTGAAAGACTTCGCGGCCCAGGTGTTCGCAGGGTTGAGCAGCCGCCAGCAGGTCATCGCGCAGTTCCAGCCCGCCCTGAAACTTGCCGGCGATGTGAAGCGCGGGCATGACGTTTATTTCACGCGCTGCATCGGCTGCCACCAGCGCGACGGACAGGGTAATCAGATCGGGCCGGATTTGGTTTCGGTTGTGAATCACCCTCCGGAAAAGATTCTGACGAACATCCTTGATCCCAGCGCCGATGTCCAGCCGGGCTTCGATGCCTGCCTCTGCGCACTAGCCGACGGCACCACGCTCTATGGACTCATCACTTCCGAGACCGGCAACAGCGTCACGTTTAAATTCATCGATGGCACCACGCGTCTCGTTTCCCGGCGGGAAATCAAATCCATCAAGAGCACCGGCATTTCCCTCATGCCCGAAGGCCTCGAAGCAGGCCTGGAGCCTCAGGAAATGGCCGACCTCATTGCCTATGTGAAATCCTCCGGCACCGCCAATGCCACCGCCGCCACTGGTGCCGCCGCCGACCTGCGCGTCGGTGCCGCCGCCGAGAATTTCTCCTCCGACAACGACATGCCACTCGCCGGATATCTGGAATCCCGTTTCACGAAAGAGCAGGAAGGCGAACTCCGCGCCGTTGCCGTCGTCGTGGAAAAGCCGGCCGCGGGCAAGGTCGCCATCGTCACCTGCGATGTCCTCTGGGTCACCAAACCCATCGTCGATGCAGCGCTCGCCGAAATCGAAAAAGCCACCGGCATCCCTCCCGCCAATGTCCTCGTCAATGCCACCCACACCCATCACGCCCCCGGCACCGCCCCGGCGCATGGGTTCGGGTTCTCGCCGAAATTCGCCGCCGAGGTTCAGCGCGCCATCGTGCAATCCGTCAAAGACGCCAACTCCCGACTTATCCCCGGCGCGCTCTACTACCAGCTCGGCGAGGAACGCACCGTCGGCGCCAACAGCCGACTGCTCCTCGACGACGGCTGCATCTCCTGGCTCAATCCCGCAGGCGAAGCCGGATTGAAGATCCAGCCCACCGGCCCGTTCGATCCCCAGCTTCCCGTCATGGATTTCCGTGCCGCCAATGGAAACAGCATCGCCGTCATTTTCAACCACAGCACCCACACCATCGGCACCCGCAGTGGCCGCGACGTCCGCTCAGCCAGCTTCTATGGCCTCGCCGCGCAGGATTTGGAAAAGGAATTCGGCGGCATCTACAGTTTCATCGAAGGCGCCAGCGGCTCCACGCACAATGTCCGCGGCGTCCCCGTGCCCGAGGCCATCGACCGCATGAAACGCGCCGTCACCAAGGCCCGGACCCAGGCCGCCACCCTCCCCATCGCCCGCATCGCCGCCCTCAAGCAGCCCTTCACCTATAAAATGCGCACCTTCGATGAAAAGACCGAGGACGCCAAAGTCGTGAAATATCTCAAAGCCCACGCCCCCGCCTCCGCCGACCGCATCCAGGAAATCTTCGCCGACTCCCGCGAAAAACTCCGCCCCGCCATGGGCCAGGAACGCACCACCTGGCTCCAGGTCATCGCCCTGGGCGACATCGCCATCGTCGGCGTCCCCGCCGAATACTTCACCACCCTCGGCCTCGACATCAAAGCCCGCTCACCGTTCAAGCACACCATCATCGCCGAGCTCGCCAACGACTGGATCGGCTACCTCCCCGACCGCGCCGGCCAGACCCTCGGCGGCTACCAGACCTGGACCGGCCTCCACAGCTACACCGAACCCGGCACCGGCGAACGCATCGCCGACGAAGCCATCAAAATGCTCCAGCAGTTGCAATAGTCCCGGCCACCTGAAGCGCCCGCCGGCCGCCGCTCACAAGGTGGGGCGAGGCTGCGCCCGAGCCATCATCGGGGTCCCATCCAAGGTGTTCCCGGCTTACGGGCAGGATGCCCGTGCCACGGCGCGATGCTGGCTCTTTGCGCCCTTTGCTGCCGGGCGCGATGGCATGAGAGGCGGACGGACGGCGGGTGGGGGCTAGAAGAAGATGCCGGCGACGGTGGCGCTGAGGAGGGTGGCGAGAGTGCCGCCGTAGAGGGCGCGGAGGCCCATTCTGGCGAGGACCTGGCGCTGGGCGGGGGCGATGGTGCTGATGCCGCCGAGCTGGATGCCGATGCTGCCGATGTTGGCGAATCCGCAGAGGGCGAACTGCATGAGGAAGACGGTGCGGACGTTGAGGGTGTCTTTCATTTTGCCAAGTTGATCGTAGGCGATGAATTCGTTGAGGGCGATCTTGGATCCGAGCAACTGGCCGGAGGCGAGGAGATCATGCGAGCCATCAATGCCGATGAGCCAGGCGAGGGGGGCGCAGAGGGTTCCGAGGATGCTCTGCAGCGAGAGGCCTGAAAAGGCGCCGCCGCTCCAGGCGGCGATGGATTCGTTGAGATTCTGCCCGCCGCCCATAGGGAGCTGGCCGATGCCGCCGAGGAAGTAGTTGATCAGATACACGAAGGCGACAAAGGCGATGAGCATGGCGCCGACGTTCATGGCGAGGTGGAGGCCTTCGGTGGTGCCGGCGGCGAGGGCATCGAAAATGTTCGAGCCCATTTTCTCGCGGGGGACTTCGAGCTTTTCGTTAATTTCCTCGCGTTCGGGGACGAGGAGTTTGGCGATGATGATGGCGGCGGGGGCATTCATGAGGCTGGCGCAAAGGAGATTGCGCGCGATTTCCAATTTCTTGGTGGGATCGCCGGCGCTGAGCATGCCGATGTAGGCGGCCATGACGCCGCCGGCGATGGTGGCCATGCCGCCGATCATGAGGGTGAGGATTTCCGAACGGGTCATTTTCGGAAGGTAGGGTTTGATGAGGAGCGCGGATTCGGTCTGGCCGAGGAAGACTTCCCCGGCGGCGGCGAGGCTTTCCGCGCCGGAGAGGCGCATGACGCGTTTCATGACCCAGGCGAAGGCGAAGACGATGCGCTGGAGGATGCCGAGGTAGTAGAGGACGGAGGTGAGGGCGGAGAAGAAAATGATGGTGGGGAGGACGCGGAAGGCAAAGATGAAGGACTGGTTGCCGAAAAGTTTCTGCATGGTCGCATCGTCAATGAAGACGCCGAAGAGCATGCGGGCGCCTTCGTCAGAGAAGCTGGTGACATCGGCGAAAAATTTCGCCACGGGATTGATGAGGGACTGGGTGAGGTCGCCGAATTTGAAGAAGGCGGCGGCGAGGAGCATTTGCAGGAGCAGGCCACCGGCAATGAGCCGCCAGTTCACCCGGCGCCGGGCATCGGAAAAGATCCAGGCGAGGGCCAGCAGCACAACCATGCCAAGGAGACAGCGGGCGAGGTGCATGCGGGGGCTAGAAGGGGACGCGGGGGTCGTCGGATTCGCCGGAATCGGACTGCATTTGCTTGAGCAGGTCCGACATGTCCTCGACTTCCTCCCAGACGGAGGTGGCGACGAAGAGCGGAGCACGGAGATGGGCGGCGAGGGCGACGGAGTCGCTGGGACGCGCGTCGATTTCCACGACCTTTTTCTGCACCAATTCATTGGTCATGGAGAAGATGAGCCGGGCGTAGAAAACGCCTCCGCTCTGGTCGTTGATGACGACGCGGTCGAGTTCCGCGCCGAGGCCCTTCAGCACCTGTGCGAAGAGTTCGTGGGTTTGGGGACGCTCTGCGGAGACCCTGCGCACGGCCATGCTGATGGCATTGCCGAGGAAGTGATCGATGTAGATGACGAAGGATTTGGAATCATTGCCGAGGAAAAGCGCGCTGCCGCCGTTGGCGGGCATCACGGCTTTGATTTCGATGGGGATCACGGGTTTCGACATGGGGGAGCATGCGGGAAAGTGGGACGGTGAGCAAGGCAAAGATGCAGCCTCGCTCCGGGGAATAATCAGGGCTGGAGGCGCTTGAGTTGATCCTGGGTCCAGCTCAGATTCTTCTGGACCTTCTCGTCCTTGTTGCCTTCGGCGGCGACTTTCTGCCAGGCGGCGACGGCTTTGGAATACCAGCCGACGGCTTCATCCTTTTGTTTCAAATTCTCGCAGGAACGTCCGAGGGACGACTGGATGCGGGCGAGGCAGTTCTGCGCGACGCTGCGGTCGGCTTTGGCAAGTCCGCCCTCGGTGCTCAGTTCGTCGAGGAGACTGACTGCGCTGAGGCCTGATTTCACGGCCTCGGGGAAGTGGGAGATGGATTCCTGAATCTCCGAGAGGCTGGTGAGTTCGGCTGCATAGTGGAGGCGATACTGGGGTTCGATGCGATTTTTCTCCGTGAGAATATTCAGATAGCGGACGGCACTCTGGGCGTAGCTGATGGCATCGGCGGGCTTGCCGGCGGAGGAAATGAGGCGGGAGACTTCGCCGTAGGCGGTGCCGGTGAGGAAGGTGTATTGCTCGTTTTCCGGAAACTCTATGATGAGTTCGAGGAGGAGGCGGATGCCCTGATTCAAGGCCTGGCTGGCTTCCGAGGCGTTGCCGACACGACCGAGGACGCGGCCCATTTCGATGTAGGAGGAGGCGAGCCGTTCGCGTGATTCGGGGGACTTGGGATGATCGCGGTCGTAGGTGCGAAGTTTCTGGAGGGGCTCAAGGAAACTCTTGAGGGCGGCGTTGTCGTCCTTGAGTTCGATCTGGCAGCGGGCGAGTTCGTGGTAGGTGTCGACGAGGAGAAAGATGTCCTCGTCACGCTGGGAGGACGAGAAGGTGAGGCCGTTGGCCATTTCCGCAGCCTTGAGCAGGATCTGGGCGGCGGCGGCGGGATCCGGCTTGGCAAGCAGGGTGCGGCCTTCCAGCCAGGCGGCGCGGGCATGTTCGCGCTGGCCGGTGACATCGTCGGCGTGGGACTCGAGATAGGAGGTCAGGGATTTGTTGGCCTGATTGAGCTGCTGGGCGGCTTCGGCGTATTTTTGCTGATTGAGATTGATCTCGCCACGGCGGGAAAGGATGCGCCCGGCGAGCAGGTCCCAGGAGGCATGGAGCGTCTTGTCCGTGGTGGCGGCGGCGGCGGCATCGACATCGCGCAGGGCTTCCTCCAGCCAGCCATCGGCGATCTTTTTCTCACCGAGGGCGAGGTTGATGGAGGCCATGTTCCAGCGGGTGCGGGCGGCGGATTCGAGGAGGTCGGGGTTGGAGGCGAGGTTTTTGAGGCGGTCCTGGGCCTGGGCGGCGTATTCGCCGAGCCGGTTGCGCCAGGTTTCCGCCTGCGGATCATTTTCGGCGGGCCGCTGATCGAGGAGGGTCTGGAGGAGTTGATCGCTGATTTCCTGTTCCTGCAGGAGATTTCGTTTCAGGCGATTTTGCTCGTTGAGCGCGTTCTGCGCCGCCTGGGATTGTTTGGCGGATTCCGCCTCGCTGGTGGAGGCAAGCTGCTGGGCCCTGGCGTTGGCGGACTGGAGATCGCTGAGGTCCTGGCGCAGATTCTGGGCCTGGCGGAAATGCAGCAGGGCGACAACGACGGCGGCCGCGGCGGCGGCTGAGGTGAGCCAGGTTATTTTCGAGGAGCCGGGACGTGGGCGGGCCTCTGGCTTGGGGCGGGGGAGGCTGCTCGGGAGCGGGGCCTCCACGGATTCGGAAGCGGTGGGGATTTCGATGGTGGCAACCTCTGAAGTTGGCTCCGGAAGGGTGGGGAGTTCGGCGGCGACCTGCTGCGGAAGCTGGGGGGCGATCGCGGCGGGTGGAGATTCGGCGGGGAGTTGTTCGATTTTTTCCAACTCATTGAGCACATCCGTCATGTGTGCAAAGCGGGCCTCAGGCTGCAGGGCAAGGCAGCGTCCGATGACCTGCTGCATGGCCTTGTCCCGGGAGGTGGTGGCTGGTTCGGGCCACTGGAGCACGGGCTCGGATTCCAAGGCTTCGGCGAGGGCCGTGAGATCAAGTTTCGGGGAAGGTTTGGATGAATCTGCAAAGAACGCGTCGGCCCGAGGAAATTTTCCAGTGAGCAACTGGAACCCGATGACCCCGAAGGCATAGACATCCCAGGCCTCGCCGGAGCTTTCGCCGTGGGGGGCTTCGTGACGGCAGCGTTCGGGGCTGAAATAAGGGGCATGCCGACGCCAGTTGGCGCGCTGCGAGGCTTCAATCAATCCCTGTCCAACGTCCGTGACCATGATGTCCGCCGGATCCTCCGAGAGTAGAAGAACGTTTGCGGACGTGAGCCCTGTGTGAATGATGCCGCGTTTGTGCAGCCAAGCGAGGGCCTTGGCCAGGGCCATGAGGGCGTGAACATTCCGCGCCATGTTCCAGCGTCCCACCGCTTCCTGCAGGGTGCATGGACCTGTCTCCGACTTGTCCACCCAGGCGCTGCTGACATAGGCGGGCTGGTGGGCCAGATCGAATCCCAGCACGGGCAGGATGTTCGGATGGCGTTCCTCCTCGCGGAGTTTTTCAAGGCACCAACTCAGGTAGGCGGGGTGAATGCCAACGGGGTTGAGGAGCTTGACCGCGCATTGCAGGCGTCCGTCCCAATCCGCCCTGAAAACGCTGCCGAAGGTTCCAGTGCCTTGGCAATCGTGCAGGGTGTATCCGGAAACTTCAGGGGCTTGCATTGGGGAATGGGGCAAAGGGATGAGACGTCATCTCCACTGGATGCGTTGAAACCAATCGAGATGCAAATTTAATAAACTTCGCCGATATGAAATATCAACTAAGGCAAAGCGCAAGTCGGATTTTTTAAAATTCAGGCGAAATCTAACTGACTAACCTGAATTCTTCAAAAAGTTCCATGGTTTCCGCGGCGATCGGTTTGACTTGGATGGAGGGAGTGAGTTGCTCTGGACTTGGATTAATGACGTTGGTGACGGGTGCCTCGATCTCCACGGCTGCCGGGGTCACCGTGGGGGTGACGGGTGCAAGGGGTTGGGCCATCATCGGGGGTGCGAGCATGTTATAAACTGGCGACATTTCCTCCTCTTCTTCCTCAAGAGGCGACTGCTCCTCCGGAGTGGGGATGGGCACTTCGAGGACCACATCCTCGGTGGTCTGTTCGGCGCAAACTTCCTCCAATTTCGGGGCCATGAGACCGGCCGTGGGCTCTTCGGATTCCTCCGCGGGTTCCTCGACGGGGGTGGCTTCCGAGGCTTTGAAATTGGCGGCGGGTGTATCGAGTTGGAAGGTGATTTTCACCAATCCGGAGATGCGTTGTTCGTCACGTTTCACGCGGACTCCCAGCACGCGCGAGAGCATGAGTTCCTCCAGTCTGCCGACGTTGGGGAAGGCGAGGATGATGTTTTTGAAGAGACTGTGAAACTCCACGAGACTGACATTTTGATCCGCATCGATTTCCACCTGCGCGCAATAGCCCTCGGCATCACGGAGCCTGGCCAGGGAGGTGACGCGTTCGCTGAGGGAGGTGCCTTTGATTTTCTTGAGGTAGGCATCGGCCTGCCGGGTGAAATAATTGAAGAGCAATTTGTCCGGCGCGGAAGGACCGTAAAGTTGCGCGGCGGATTGGAGGAGGTCGATGCTAAGTTCGTTTCCGACCTCGGGGTAAAACGCTTCTGCCTTGGGGGTGAGACGATAGAGCATGTCGGGGCGACCGATGTCCTTGGGACGGCGGAAGGTGTCGAGCATGCCCTTCTTTTCGAGTTCGTTGCAGTATTGTTTCGCTCCCATGTAGCTAAGTTTCAGCTGTTTGGCCAGTTCATTTACGCTGAGTCCGGTGGAGCGTTTTACGAAGTCAAGGATGGCCACTGCCTGAGGGCGGGCGATGCTGCGGGCGATTTTGAGAAACATGGTTGGAGTGGGTTGAGGTTGCTTAACTTACAATTATTTTCAACAAAGCTTAAGTTTCTGAAATTGTCAATTCGCATCGATGAGAAAAATAACATTTCTCCGACGCGGCCTCAAAAGGCGCATGACGATTGACCTAAGCCGGGAGCGATGCGAGTTAGGAAAATGGAGCCAACTGATGAACTCTTCCAGGAGATAGTCCTCGATCATTCCCGCAACCCCCGGCGGTTTAGGCGACTGACAGCGCCCGGGATTTTGCACGGGGATGCCTGCAATCCGGCTTGTGGCGATGAGGTGGAAATGTGGATTCAACTAGCAGAGGATCAGCATATTGCGGACATTTCCTTCACCGGGCAGGGATGCGCGATCAGCCAGGCCGCGGCGTCGCTTCTGGCGGTGAGTGTGGCGGGAAAATCCTGCGCGGACAGCATGGCATTGGTAACTGAATATGATGCGATGCTCGCGGGCGCTGACGAGGGGAAGAATCTGGGGCGCCTGCAGATCCTGGCAGCGGTGCGGAAATTTCCCGCACGGGTGGCGTGTGCCCGGGTGGCCGCGGGAGCGTTCCGGAAGGCTCTGGAGCAATACCCCTGCGAGGGGTGAGCCCATTTACAAAGCCTTCAGCAAATCGATCAGGAAGGCACCGTGGGTGCGGGTGTATTCTGAGTCGGTGAGCTGACCCTGCGGTGGCAGGTGCAGAAAGCAGGCCTGACCTGCGGTTTGGTGCAGGGCTTCCCAGAGCAGGCGATTGCACAGAAAGGTGCCGGCGTCCTCGCTGAGAACAAACGGGCAGGCGGATGGGAGCAATCGTTGGAGAGGAGGGTGGGGGAGCAAACTCCTGAGCACCGGAACGGCGCCCTGATGAATGGGGGACGGCATTCTGGTGCGAACCGCCTCATCCGTGCCGCTTTGGAAATTTACTGCCTGGCACTCCCAGGCCAATTGGTCGGGATGGCCTTCGCCCAGGGAAAGGACGAGCCTGGGACGGTGCCTGGAGAGGAGTCGGCGGAGTTGCAAGGGAGCCTGCACCCAGTCGACGGGCAGAATGCCGGAGTGGAAGCGTCCGCGCGGGCTGTTCGACCTCAGCCAGCGCAGCAGGGTGGCGCTGCCATTGGCGGATCGGCCCTGGAAGGGACGGAAGGCGGTGATGAGAATGCGCCCGGAGCGGGGCATTTAAGCGTGGCCGGCGCGCATTTCCTGCGCAAACTGGCAAAGCTTCTCCAACTGCGCCTTGGGGAGGTCGTCGACCTGCACGACGTGGTCATTAACATCGAGAATGGAAAAGGTGTTGCCCATGATGCCCTCCTTCATTTGCACGCTGACGACATTTTTCCAGAGGTAGTCCTCGGTGCGGTTGCCGCCGAGTCCCTGGCGGATGATGATGAGGCGTTCGTTGGTGACGACGATGACGTCCGGGCGCGATTTCATCATGCGCTTCTTTTGATGCGCGAGGTAGTAGATTTTTTCTCCGCTGGCGGTGATGTGGCTGACGCTTTGGTAAACTTCGGCCACGACATCCGGTTCCTGGCCTTCGTCCATGTGGTGGAGGAGGCGCTCCTCGACATCGAAAATTTCCTCGAGCGGCTGCCAGCTGGGCATGCCCTCGTAGAAGATGAGATCCCGCCTGCCTACCTGGCCTTCGTTGAGCATGGTGAGGATTTGCTCCTCGTCGAAGGGGCCGTGGGGCTGTTCGTTTTTATGTATGAAAATTTCCATGATATTATTGGGGGGGATGGGGGTATTTCAATCGCAAGCGTAACTGGTTGCACCCCGGCACTCAAGGAAATTCTCCATTTATACCGAAGCCAGCGCCTGACTGGCTTCGGGGGTGGGGATGGCGAGAACCTTGCTGAAACGGGCTGCGATCTGTTCGATGTTGAACGTTTGCTCCGCATAGACCCTGCCAGCTGCGGCACAGGCCTGGGCCCTGGAGGGATTGCTGCGTAGGGATTCAGCGGCCCTGAGAAATCCAGGAAGGTCCGTGGGTTCCACGGTGATGCCCGCCTGGGTGGCTACAATGATGCGGGACGCGAGGTTGACGCCCGGGACGGCCAGCAGCAACGGACGCTGGGCGCAGAGATAGGTCAGCACTTTGGAGGGGACGGAGAAGATGCCGGCATCCGGTTCGAGAACCGTCAGCAGAACATCCGCACTGGCCATGACCTCGGGCATGGTTTTGAAAGGCTGATAGGCGAGGACATGGAGGTTTTTCATCTGGTGCTCCTCCTTTTTGTCCAGCAGCCAGCGTGCGCCGATGCCTTCGGAGATGACCACCACGCGGACCGCCGGGGTGTCGCGGTATTGGATTGCCAGCTGCAGCAGCATTTCGGGATTGTGTTTCATGCCCAGCGTGCCGCTGTAGAGAAAGACAAAATGTTCATCCATGCCCATGGACCGGGACCAGGGATTGCCCTTGTCCAGCACGGGGAGGCTCGCCAGGGGAGCCCAGTTTGGAATGACGGAAATGCGGTCCGCGCTGACCTTGAATGAGGACTGCATGATGGGGACGAAATCCTCGGTGATGGCTACGATGCCATCGCTGCCCTGCAACTGGCGGCGTTCCATGCGTTTGTAGTAGCTGCCAACGAGGGCCCCGAAGATCGGGATTTTTTTGCGCACCAGCTTGTCCACGGCGACGCTGTAAAAATCCTGCACCCACATGACAAATCTGGCGCCGATTTCCCTGCAGACCACCATGACAGGTTCCTGCGCCTCGGTGGGCGTGTTGGCGGAAAGCACGGCATCGGGCCGCCATTCCCGGATGGTCTGGGCGCAGTTTTTGCCATAGGCTATTTCCATGCGGCGGCGATGGCGGAAGGAGTATTTATACTGGGCGTATTCCGGATTCATTTCCACCTGCCGTGAACTGAAGCCGGGAGGATCGTCCGGATGATTCGCAATATCGCCCCGTGGCGTTAGGAGGGACCCGGCATAGGCGTGCATGATCTCGTGTCCCTGGGACGCCAGGAACCGACTTAATTCGACGGCGAACGGGTGGCCGGCGTAGTCATGGATAAACAGGCGCATGGGACTGTAGCGAAGCGGAATGAGTAAAAATCTGAAGCCAGGAAATGCTAGCCCGGGAACGGAGCACCCCCGCAGATCGTTGCCAACATGCGGAGGTGCCGTTCATTCACCGAATCAACCAGGTTCCTCGCTGGCGGGTGAAAATCAGTTCAGGGTTTGCATTTCCCATAACCCAGGCCTTCCACATGGTTCTTGCGGTAGCAGGATTTGACATTGCTGATTTTGGTCTCGATTTGATCGAGCTGGCCCTTGGCCAGGCTGATGCGCTCGGGAGCAAGCGTCTGATGGCAGGCTGGCAGATAGTTTTCCAGGGCTTCACAGACATCGCTTAGGCGGGACATCTGTTCGCGGTGGGTGCTTTCCGCACGTCCTTCATAGACGATCTGGGCGAGCTTGCGGACCTGCTGGTCCAGCCAGAGCACGGCATCAGGCAGTTTAGAAGGACCGCCCACGAGGGTTCCGTCGGTATAGATCTGCGGCGCATTGCGGGGCAGATCGCCCTTGTAGTGGGGGAGTTCGCTGAGTGGGTCGTTGGTGATCCCATTTCCATTGGAATCCATGAGAGTCGGAGTGATGAAGATCATCATGCTCTTCTTGCTCTTGTCGTGGTAGCGGTTCTTAAAGGCCCAGCCAGCCAGGGGTATTCTTGAGAGCAGAGGAATGCCGGTTCCCTCCTGGGTGTCCAGGTTTTCATCCAATCCGGCAATGGCCACGGTGTAGCCGTTGTCCACCTGGATCTGGCTCTGGTAGGCGCGGGTGCTGGGGATGGGGTATTTGTTGCCACCCACAATCTCAGATCCGGAAATGGTGCTTACGGTGACCTGCACGTGCATATTGATCAGATCACCATCCAGACGCTTGGGAACGAGCAGGATGGAAGTGCCGATGGGCATATACTGGACGCTTTGCGTGGAGGTGCCTCCAACGCCGGGCGTGACGCTTGCACTGCTGGACAGGACCGGTTGGTTGACCACGCTCTGGATTTGCACCGGACGGTTGTTGAGGGTGACCACACGCGGGTAGCTGGTGAATTTGCTCTCGCTGTCCTTGTTGAGCAGGAGGATCTTCGCATTCGCCGTCGCGGCATTGAGGATGAGGTGTTGTGGAACCACGGCATTCAGGAAGGAGTTGCTCTTGATGGCATTTTCAACGCCGGTGGAATCCAGGGTCAGGCCTCCATCAAGCCAGTTCGACCAGTCGGTGCCAAGCTGACTGCGCGGGTCGCGGCTGGTTTCGAAGAATTTCACTTCCACGCCGATGAGATACTGCTTCTTGTCGAAGGAGTTTAAATAGGCCTCGACGAACTGATGCTGCTGGCGCGTGGCGACGATGAAGAAACTGTTGTTGTCTGAGTTCCAGGCCACTGCGGCGTCGCTTTTGTCGCTGGGAGTGGACTTTTCCACGACCGTCTGACTTTCAGAACCATTTTTCAACGGCACCATGAGAGGGGATTTGGCAAACTCGCCGACGGCCACCTCACCTGCCACACGGGCATCAAAACCGTGGGTGGGAATGCCGAGAATTGCCTTGATGTTTTCGAGGAGCGTGTCGGCCTTTTTATGGACGGAAATGCCGGTGGTTCCAATACCAATTCCGCCCATGCCGCCCATGCCTCCGCTGGAACCCCCGCCGCTGCCTCCGCCATAGGTGCCTCCGCCCATACCACCCAGACCACCACTCACGCCTCCACCACTGTTGCCATAGCCACCGGACCCACCGCCGCTGCCGCTCATGGCGCCGGTGCTGCCGGAACCTAGATCCACATCCTCAGTGAGATTGTACTTTAAACGATAATTACGTGCGATGACCTGTTTGTCATCGAATGGACGCATGTGCCAGACACCGCCGTCAAAGATCAGCGCCACTCCATAAGCGTGGGCCACAGTTTCGAGGGCGACGAATGGGGATTGATTTAAATGGATGCTGACCAGCGTGGAATCAGATTCGCTGCTCTCAGGCAGGGCGAGATAGTCCAGATTGGCGTCGGTGGCCAGGGCTCGCAGCACATCTCCGAGCACCGCACGATCAAAGTCATAGGCCTTGGAGGTCTCCTGACGCAGTCGGACCACTTCCCTTTCATAGGCTGCGGAGTTCGGCTGCACCAGCGACTGGTCTTTCATGGCCGTAGTGATCTCGATGGACGGAGAATCCTCAGCCTTGCTGGCCTGGGCCGCCTGGACCTGGGCACCAAAGAGGGTCGTGAGGAACAGCGCCGTGGATGCCAGCGGCTTGCATTTGAGTGTTGGTCGGATTTTCATAGGAGGAACGAGGGTGATGACAGTTTGTTGGTCTGATTTGAGGAACGGGTTTGGTCTCTGGCTGGTCGAATTGACTGTTTGGTGCCTCGCTTAGTTGAGGTGGCCATTTCAATCGAAAGTATGGATATTACGGAAAACTATCATTCCTCGAGGATTTTTTCAAGTTAAAAAACAAGGGAAACCATAAAAACCAGAAAAAAGCAGCGATTCATCACAAAAGTGCTGTCCGGAATTGTCGATGAAAATCCCCCAAAAGCTACTCCCTTCATTGATAAATCAATGGTTGTCTGCAATATGCTCCAAAATTATCCATTACAATTAATGGTTCGCCTACCTTGAAATAATTTGTGTGGATGGGGAGTGGTTCCTTGCGTAAAATACGCGTCCGCGTAATCGTCTCGAATAAAGACGTTCAAAATTAGGATTTTTTCTGTAATTTCCATCATAAAATAAAAAAACCATAAAATCGAGTTTGCAAATATTTGGAATTCCCGTAATATCTGTGAATTCCTCAAACTTTTTTAAAGATCCAAACCTTGTTCCTCATCTCCGCATGGACCACATTGACGAAAACAGCCCCTTGGGACAGCGCATCGGCCAGATTGCCCAGCTTACCGGCATCAGTGACTTCTACATCACGCCTTGGGAGCCGCTGTGTTTCAAGCAAAATGGTAAGCTGCACTACGACTCCTTTATATACCATCCGGAAACGACCATGCCCATCAAGCCTGGTTCCATGGATTACGCCACCTCGTTTGGCGGCATGCGTTTCCGTGTCAACCGCATGGTGACCCGTCAGCGTTATCGCTGGGTGCTGCGTCTCCTGCCCACAAAGATTCCGCGTCCCGAGGACATTTCAGTTCCACCGGCCGTGATGAAAGCCTTCCTCGAGGCCAAGAACGGTCTCTTCCTGATCTGCGGAGCCACCGGCAGTGGGAAGACTACGACGATCGCCTCCATGATCAAGGCCCGCGCCGAGCGCCGCCAGGAACACGTTGTCACTTTCGAGGATCCCATCGAATTCGTTTATCCCGACGGTCTGCCATCGCTGGTCAGCCAGCGTGAAGTGGGCGAGGATGACATGGACTTTGGAGCCGCGCTGCGTGCCTCCCTGCGTCAGGCCCCGGATGTGATTCTCGTGGGTGAAATCCGTGATGGTGAGACTGCGGAAATCGCCCTCCAGGCTGCGGAGACCGGTCACGTCGTCGTGGCCACGCTGCACACCAACAGCGCCTCGCAGACCGTGCAGCGTTTTCTGAAACTCGTGCCTTCCGAGCGCTTGGGAAATGCCCAGGCCAGCTTGGCCGACACCATGCGCCTGATTCTCTGCCAGCGCCTGATGTTTGATGAGCGCCGTGGCAAGCGGTTCGCCATCCACGAAGTGCTGCTGCAGTATGACAGCATTGTGAACCTGATCCGTCGCGGCGAGTTCAAGAAACTGGACCAGGAACTCGAGACGGGTTCGAAACGCGGGATGTTTGGATTCGACCGCAGCCTCGAAGCCCGTTTGGCCGAGGGCTGGTATTGCAATATTCCGCCGCCCAGTGGCTTCACTTCCGAGGAGGTGGACGACTACATGGCCACGCAGACCGCCATTTCCTAAATTTCCGCCCTTCCCTTTTAACTCACGTTCCCAACCACCCAGCTTATGAAACTCAAAGACATCGTCAGCGTGCTTAATTTTTCCGCCTTCCGACCGGAACCCGATGACAGTTCCGCTCCCTGGCTCAAGCGTTTTCCCAAGGAGAAAACCATCCTGCTCAACGTGGGTCGCAAGCGCGTTTCCTGGATCAGCCTGGACAAGCGCGGCGAGTTCGGCGAGGGCGGCAGCATTGAGGGGGAATTCAAGGATGTCATCGGCCAGATGGCGCCGGACTGGCGCGGTCTCACGGACAACGGCTGGTGTGCGGTATCGTTGAACACACGCGTCATGGTCAGTCTGGAAGTCAATCTAAGCCGCCGTCCCGGCCTGCTGGAAATGCTCCGCACCAACCCCAAGGCTGCGATCGGAGCCAAGGCTGAAAAGGGCAAGCGCTATTCCATGGTCCACAATCCGGAGAGCAATACCAGCATCCTCCTGGCCTGCGACGAGGAGGCGATCACCAAGACGGAAAACATGCTCAAGGAAAATGGCATGCAGATTGGCCGGGTCACCTGCGGGCTCTATGGAATGATGATCGACCTGATCAACCAGGTCACGGAAGCTCGCAAGGCCCGCTCCTTGTCGGCTCCCGGCCAGCCCTTCGGCACCGTGCTCATGGTGGCCTGCTGCGAGGGATCTGTCTGCGTCCTTTGTCAGAAGGAGGAAGCCTGGACCGAGCTTCGCTCCCGGACGGATTGTTACGGCGAGGACATGTCGCCTGTGCTCGACATCATCCTGCCACTGCTCCAGAACGCCGGCACGTCCAGCCACGTCATCTTCATGGGTGACAACACCAATTCCCCCTTCGTCGCACTGCTCCAGAACCGCGTTCCTGGACTGCAGGTCAGTGATGTTTCCATCCCGCAGCAAGCCTGGAAGATCGTTGCCGACCTCTAATTTCACCCAGCCATTCCTTTTATGAAACCCATTGCCATTGTTGATCTCAAAACCGAACGCAGCGACGTCGGCCAACCCCTGCCCTCCGCGCTGCGACTCCTCCCCGTGCTCTTCTTTGCCGGCATTCTCGGAACCATCAGCTTCACCGCCTACGCTTTCTGGCAGATCAAAGTTGCGGAAAAAAAAGAAACTGAAGCCCAGACGGCCGAGGCCGCTCAAAAGGCAGAAATCACCCGGCTCACCGCCGATGAGGCCGCGATTGAAAAGGAAGTGAAAAATGCCACCGAAGCCCGCGAATGGCTGCTGGGCACCAATCAACTCCAGAAGCTGACCAAGATCATCTGCGAGTCCATGACCCCGGAGAGCACCATCGCACAGCTCACGCTGGCCCGTCGCGACGAAATGGCCTCCCAGGTCGAGATGGCCCTCACGATGAACTCCGCCCACGGCCAGCAGCAGGTGGACCAGCTCCGCACCGCCGTCTCGAATGCGCTGGGCTATCACAGCTACTCCGACAACATCAACAACAAGGGTGGCAAGACCGAGGTGACCTATGATTGCACCTGGATCAAGGGCGATTCCTCCGAAGCGATTCCCCCCTGATTCCCCAACATTTCCTCCACACTTAAAGTTCCTTACCCATGAGCAACAAACACCTCGCCAGCCTGCTTCTCTTCGCCGTCATCGTTGGCTTCATCCAACTTGACCTCGTGATGAACAAAAAAATGACCGCCGCCCGCGAATCCATGCAGGCCGCGGAAAGCGCCCGTGAGAACGCGGAGAACGGTCGCCGTTACAAGGAGATATCCCTCGTTCGCCAGAAACAGGTCACGGCCCCCCTGCGGCAGTACCTCGCCCGCTGGCTCCCGAAACTTCAGGAAACCAACGAGGAAAACAAGGCGCGGAGCATTTTCGCCCGGGTCTTCAAACAACACGGCGAAGGTCTCGTGGCCCATGCCGACAAGAGCAGTGTGCTCGGCAATCCCAAGTGCCCGTTTATTCCGCAGCGCTACCAGAATGTGCTCTCTGTCGAGGGCGATTTCAGCCAGGCAGTAAACCTCATCGGCCAGATCGAACGTCAGATGCCCGCATCCCGCATCGCCACCATGTCCATTTCCAAGGGCACCCGTGGCAATGACGTGAAACTTAGCCTCACCGTAGACACTCCGATCATGGCCAAAGCCGATGCCGCCGGAGCTGCCGCCGTCAAAAAATAATTCATCAGCCCAATTCCAATCATCATGAAAACGACCCACATCACGGCGTTACTTCTGGCCCTCTCAACGCTCTGCTCCCTGGCAGCGGACGGCGAGGCCACACTGAGCGAACAAGAAATCCGTGCCATCGGCCCCCTGCCTGAGGACAAGGTCTCGGAAACACTCAAGAAAGGAGACCGCAATCCCTTTGCCGAGCGGCACCTCACCCAGACCCTCAAGGAGGACGGGGAGAGCGAGGACTCCAAATTGCGCACCATGCTCAACAACATCATTCCCAGCGGGGTCATCAAGGATCGCGATGGCAGATTGAAGGTCCTGTTCAACCGGCAGCTGCTTGCCGAGGGTGACAAGGTCCAGACCCTCGTGGAAAACCAGATAGCCTTGCTCCGCGTCACCAAGATCACCCCCAGTGCCGTGGAAATCTCCTGGGTCGAAGATCAGGTCAACGCCCAATCCCGCAAGGTGGTCCGTCCGGTCCAGATCAACCAGGGCATCATCGAGCAGCAACGCCAGACCCCGGGGGTCGACGGCAAGACAGGCACCATTCGCGAATATGTGACCTCCAATGGTGAAACATACAAGGACGCCTCCGGAAGTCAGCCCCCAGCCGGTGATGCCAGTGGCCCTGCCAATGCGGCGGAAACCATGCCAAGCGAGATCGAGGCCGCCCCCTCGCTGATTCGCAACTTCCGTCCCCGCTCAGAGAAGCACGGTGTGCTCAAGCCCTGATCCATTCGATTCTCCAATCCCCCATGTTCCTGCACCCCCCAGCGAAGAGCGCGGTATCCCTCCAAAAACCATTTTCCCTTGGTTTTTCACTCACGGAATTAATGATCGTGGGTGGGATGGCGGCCGCGCTGTTCACCACGGCCTCGCTGGCCTACCGGACCATCACCGTCCACCAGCGACTGGGCACCACGTTCAACTCCGTGAACCTTGGTCCGGCCATCACCACGGCCTTTTACGGTTCGTCATCCGGAACCATGGACGTTTACACTGCCCCGAATTTCGGGATGACGGCACGCGCCGAAGTCATGCGCAATGTTTTCTGGGATGACATTGCCCACTCCAGCGCGGTGATGTGTCTTCCGCGTCCCGCCTACGCCGCCAATCCACTGAGTGCGGCCACCGACAAGGTGACGGGCATTAACTACATCCACCCCCTGCTACTCCCCGTGCCAAACCCTACGGGGCTCTCACCTGCTCCCGATCCCCAGGGCACCTTCACCTATTCCGGTGTGGGATTCACGGTGGACCATCCGAATGCCTTTATTCAGGTGCTGCTGAACAACAACCCGGCTGGATATCCCTTTCCCTTCACCGGGCAGGCCTACCGTGGGGTCCCGGCTGCAGCATCCGTGAACGGAAGCATTTTCGTTCTGCAAATGAGCACGGAGGCTGACAAGGTGGCGGTGCGGGCCATCTATGACATTGATTTTATCAACATCGCGGACCCGGGTGTCACCACCACTCCCAATTCCGGAACCTATGCCAGCGTCAGGCGTTATGTGCCCGTGCCTCGGGCCGGGGTGGGGGCCACCCAGGATACAGGCCTGACGCATTATTACGATGTGCTCTACCCGGGACCAAACCAGCCGCCCTCGCAGTTTGGTCCGCTCTTCGCCTGTTACGAAAGGTCCGTGCGCCGCGTGGTCACCGAAGCTGATTCGATTCAGGCATTCAAGCGCGCCGTGGATCGTCCGTTTTATTTTGTCTGGTGGCCGGATCCCGCCACCCCCCGCCTCGAGGGAACCAGCACGGCGGCAACCTTTACCGCCTCCGATCCCAGATATTATTACCGAGCCCACGAGAATCAGACCTGCTGGATGTTCACCGTGCCCATGTTTCCATCCCTCTAACACACCGCCGTGAACCTTTCCATTATCCGTTCCCCACGCCTGCGAAATCGCCAGAAATGTGCTGGCGGCGTGATGGTGGTCGCTTTGATGATCACGGCGGCCGCCACCATGGGCTTTGCCGCCTGGACGACCCTCGTGGCATCACGTAAAGAAGCCGTGGAGCAAAATTTCGGTGGTCTGCTGCGCAGAATGGCCGTCGAGAACGGCCGGTTGATCGCCCGCCAGTTGGCCTATACCGATTACCTCACAAAAAATGCCAGCAACGCCGTTGATTCCAAGAATTACGTTACCGGGACCACGCAGGTGATCGGAGGCATTTCCGCTCCGTTGCGGGTGGGGTTTCCCATGGACTCCGTAGCCTTTCCCGCCGGTTTTAGCCGCATTTCCCCCGCCGGACTCGGATACGCCTATGGTGTGATCACCAACGTGAGCGTGCCTTTCTCCGTGATGGATTCCCATCCCTCGCTGACGGTCCGCGAGAACTCCTCCACGGTTGTCAGCACCGCGTTGTTGAACGAATGCGCTCTGCGCAACGCTTCGCGGCGGGGGTTGGTTTTGGTGAATTCGAGAGGTGCACTTGTCTGGTGGAAGACAAGGGGGCGCGGTGTGGTTAGGGGTGTGCTCTTATGATTCAAAAACATCCTATCCTTCCGTAGCT
>CALQSQ010000094.1 GCA_943333275.1 Akkermansia muciniphila | reverse complement strand
GGCCTTTGTGTGGACAGCCACCGCCGAAGCGATCCTCGCCAAGATCGAGCGCTGCCGCAAACGCCTCGAAGAAGTCAGCCCAGGTTGCACCAACCGGAAGAAACGGAAAGTCGCTTAAATGAGCGGTCATTTCGGCGACGGAACACTAGAGTGTCCACACATTCAATCGACAAACCAAGCTGGCCCGGCACTTCATGAAACCATTTTTGATCATTCTCTCAGCGGGGACCCTTTTGGTCGGTGCCGTCGCGCTTTGGCGGACCCCGAAGGTTGATCCGACGTCGCGGGCATTGAAACCTGCGGCAGTTCAGGAATCGGTGGCAGCCCATCCCCCGCCTGTGAACGCGGAATCCGTTAGCGAAACTCCGCCGTCCGTCCAAACTCCCAAACTTAACACCAGGCAGCAGCCGGTGCCTTTCGAGGCCAAAGCCAGCGTAGTCGTCGTGGAATCCGTTTCCCCGCTTGAACCGCGGCCCCAGGCTGCAGAAAGCGTGGCCCCGCCATCGGCCTCCATTCCCGCAGAGGAGGAATACGCAGGTTATGCCTCCTTAGAACTGGCGCAGCAAATGCAAGGCGTAGAAAGAATTCAGATGGTGCGGCAGGGAATCAGTCAGATTGCCAGCGTTAATGTGCCGCGCGCCGTGGAAGCCGCCAATTCCCTCACGGACGGACACGACCATGGCGTGGCCGTGGGTTCGCTGGTGCGGATCATCAACGAGAGTAATCCTGCCCTCGCTGCCAGCATCGCCTTTTCCCAAGTGCCACCGCCTACCACCCTCGGCCTTCTGCAATATCCCCGCACTGCCGCAGTCATGAAGCAAATCATGGACACCCAGATCAGCGAATCCCCCGCGCGCGCTGTGCACTGGGCAAATTCTCTCCCGGATGCCTCGAACCAGGATGCCGCCCGCAAATTGGTCGCCGTCTCCTGGGCCGAACGGTCGCCCGAAGCCGCGCTGCAGTGGGTGCAAACACTTCCCGAATCCAACCAGGACAGCGTCCGGGCAGCCGTCGAAAACGCGATCGCAGCCCCATCATCTCCTCCCAATCAGTTCCCTACGAAAACCCGATAACACCATGAATCCTAAAATCCTCCTTTCCTTTGTCGCCGGCCTCCTGCTTGGGGGCGGTAGCATTTACCTGATGAATCGCAGCGGAGAATCGCCCGCTGAGGTCAAATCGAAGCTCGCGAAAGTCGAGGCTGAACTCGCGCAGAAGCAGACGGAACTCAAGCAACTCCAGAAGAAGTCCCCGTCGGCCACCGTGAAGGCTGGCGGCGAAGTTCCACCGGAGCAGGCTGCCGAGGCAGAAAAGCAAATGGCACAAGCCCAGGCGCAAATGAACAAGCAGCGCGAGATGATTAAAAAGCGCATGGAGGAACGCATGAAGACGAAAGTCGACGAGCAGCTCGTCACCCTCAAAAGGAAACTCGGACTGACGGATGAGCAGGTGGAAACGGTCCGTGAGTTGCTTATGGATAAGTTCCGCAAGGGTGACTTCGCCATGCGGGCCTATGGGGCGATTGAGGAGGAGGGCGGACAGACATCGCCCAAGGATCAGGAAAAGGAAATGATGGACCTCATGCTCGATCCCCAGAAGCAGGACCGTGAACTGGATGAAAAAATCCTCGGCATGCTCACTCCAGACCAGCAGGCGGCCTTCAAGGCACACCAACAGGAAAAGCGTGCCAACAAGGTGGAAATGGCCGCCAACAAGGAACTGGCCAAACTTCAGGGAGCCATGTCCCTGACTGGAGAGCAAAAGGATCAAATCTTCAGCACCCTGAGCCAGTTTGCCGATCAGGAACACGACAAACCCATCATGGGCATGGTGGCCATGATCGAAAAGCAGCCCCAGGAGATTGAACGCATGAGAAAGGATGCCGGTGATGCCGCCGCCGACCAAATGCTCGGACTCGTGGATGAACTCAAGCAACGCCAGGCCCGCCGCCGGGAGGCCCTGCAACCTATTCTTTCCGAGGAACAGATGAAAGTTTACGAAAATATCCAACAGGCCAGCGCGTTCGACTTCAGCGAAATGATGGGGGATATGGGAGGAATGGAAATGTTTTTGGGGGTGGGGGCTGAGATGGAACTGCTTCCAACTCCCGCCGAACCATCCGGCGCGACGCAATCCACTCCGGCCGCGCCTCCTGCAAACTAGGTGAATTTCTGCGCGCTGGGGCCGCCTGGTGGGAAATAACCCTCGTCAGCGGACAGCAAGCCGTGGTATATACCTGACCAACGCTATCCCCCCCAATTTCTAATGCGCGCCTCTCGTTCGTGTCGTTCCGTTTGCCTTGCCTGGGTGCTTGGTTCGTTGCACCTGTGCTTTGGAGGGGTGGTCATTTCGGAGTTTCTCGCGGACAACAACCATGGTCTTACGGATGAGGACGGCGACGCTTCCGACTGGATCGAACTGTATAATGATGGCGTGGCGTCAGTGGATCTGGCGGGATGGCGGCTGACGGACGAGGCCGCGAACCCCACCAAATGGACCTTTCCAAGCACCATGCTTGGCTCCCGCAGCTACCTGATCGTGTTCGCCTCCACCAAAAACCGCATCACGATTGGTCAACCGCTGCATACCAATTTCAAACTTGATCCCCAGGGAGAATACCTGGCCCTCATCCAACCGAATGGCGCAGTCTCCAGCGCCTATGCTCCAAAATTTGCCGCGCAACGTGAGGACATTTCATGCGGCATGGCCCGCATCAATTCGGGTGCGCCGCTGGTATCCATCGACACCCCGGCCCGCATCAAGGTGCCGACTAATAATTCCCTTGCCGCCACCTGGATGACAGAGTCGTTTGTGGACACCACTTGGACCCTGGGTCAGTCTGGAATGGGGTGGGACGATCTTATCACAGACGGCCTGCCACCCAACCTCATGGGGTATTGGAAATTTGATGGCGCCACCTCCACGCCACCCGGCACGGACTCCAGCGGCCGGGGGCTGACGGGCGTCGTGACAGGAGCGACGCTGACCGCCGGGGGCACGGGACATACCGGCCTTGCCGCAGACCGGGCCCTGGATTTTGGAATCCCAGGGCAGGCGAAAGTCATGCAAATCCCCATGGGGAGCCCTGGAGCCTTCGACGCCGCCGTCATCGCCAACAAGATTACCATCAGCCTCTGGGTCAATGGAGGGCCTTCCTTGCCGAACCAGCACATCCTCTTCGGCATGTTCACAAATGCGGATGGCTCCGGAGACCGCTCGGCGTTCGTCCACCTGCCATGGACGGATTCAAATATTTATTTTGATACGGGAGGATGCTGCGGCGGAACAGAAACCCGCCTTTATAAGAACGAACCCAATCCGGACAACTTCCGCGGCAGATGGAATCACTACGTTTTCCTCAAGGACGGCGACCGCAAGGAAGTCTGGCAGAATGGCAAATTGTGGCTGTCTGGAAACAACACCTTCCCCATCACTCCGATCCGCAGCTTCTACATCGGTGGACTTGCTGGCGGGGCTTACAACTACCCGGGGCTGATCGACGATGTTGCTGTCTGGGGTGGCGCCCTCACGGCATCGGATATCCAGGCGCTCTACTCCGGAACTCCCGCCAACGCCCTTTACAGCTACCTTCCCTACATCAGGACGAATGTGAAATCGTCGATGCGAAACATCAGTGTCGCGGCCTACATGCGGTCGAAGTTTACTCTCACCGCACCATTGCCGTCAGATGGTCTGGCGCTGCGGATGCGCTACGATGACGGCTTTATCGCCTACCTGAACGGAGTGGAGGTGGCCCGGAGCAACGTGCCGGCCACCCCAGGCTATAATATCGGCGCCTCGTCCAACCGTTCGAAGCCATCCGCGCTCTCGCAGGAGGAGATCGATCTCACGCCTTATGTGAGCCTGCTGCACACGGGGACCAATGTTCTGGCGGTGCTGGGATGCAATGACACCAAGCTCAGTAACGAATTCCTCATTCAGCCTGAGTTGGTGACCTTCCAACGGGTGGCCGGAAGGTATTTTCCGGATCCCACGCCGGGGACTCCCAACAGTTCCAGCGTGGCCGGGTTCGTCGAGGATACCAAATTCACCATGGACCGCGGGTTTTACAACGGTCCGCTGCAAACCACCCTCTCCACCGCCACTCCGGGTGCCAAACTCGTTTACACCACGGACGGAAGTGAGCCATCTGCCACCAATGGCATCGCCATCCAGACGGCTGCGAATCACCCCCCCCAGGCCACGCTTAGTCTTGCCTCCTCCACGCCGATCCGAGCCATCGCGATGAAGCCGGACCACCTGGCCACCAACATCGATACCCACACCTACCTCTATACCTCCAGCGCCATATCCCAGCCTGTCAATCCTGCGGGGTATCAGGTAACCTGGGGCACCTATGGGGCGTGGGGGCCATTGGTGGATCAGCTGGTTCCGGCGGACTATGAAGTGGATCCGGAGGTGGTCGCCGGTGCACTTCCGGGACACACGGTGATCGATGGCTTGCTCAGCCTGCCAGCAGTGTGCCTGACGCTTTCCAAAGATGATCTGTTCTCCCAGGAGAAAGGCATTTACACTAATACCCTGAGCTACGGTGACGATTGGGTGCGGAGTGCCTCCTTGGAGATTATTTATCCGGATGGACGCACCTCCTATGCTGCCAATATTGGATTGAGACTTCATGGGGGAGTCAGCCGCTACCACTGGGACACCAAGAAGCATTCCTTCAGCCTGTTGTTTCAGGAGAAATACGGACCCACCCGCCTGAAGCATCAGCTCTTCACCGACACCCCCGTGGATAGTTTCGATGAGATCACCCTGCGTGGCTCCAGCACCGACAGTTGGCCGGTGGAGCCCGTTGATCCCAACGAATGGCCGAACTACCGCGCCACTTACATTCGCGATCCCTGGATGAAGGACACACTCGGAGCCATGGGCCGGCCCACCGGGCACAGCCGCTATGTGAATCTCTTCCTCAACGGACTCTACTGGGGGCAATACAACATGGTCGAGCCCCATGTCGGTGGCTGGCACGAGGAATATTTCGGGGGTGACAAGGCCGACTACGACATCATGAAGGACGTGAACGAATTGGAATCCGGCACGCGTCAGGCGTGGGATGAAATGCACGCGCTGGCCAACGCCGGCATGGCCACCGAGGCCGATTACCAGAGGATCATGGGTAACAATCCGGACGGGATTCGCAACCCGGCCTATCCCGTTTACATCGACATGCCGGATTTCATCGACTACATGATCCTGCACATTTATTCCGCCGCCCGCGACTGGCCGGCGCACAACTGGTGGGCGGGACGCAAACGCACCGCAGACAGCACCGGGTTCAAATTTTACGTTTGGGATCAGGAGCTGACGAACATGAATCTGTCATGGACCACGACCTACAGCGGGGAGCTGGTTCAGGCCCCCACGAACCCCAGCACGCCCGGGGGACTTTACGACAAGCTGCGGCAGAACCCCCATTTCCGCAGGGATTTTGGGGATCGTGTGCAGGCGCTTTGTTTCAATGGGGGGGTGCTGACGCCTGCCCAAAATGACGCCCGCTGGAAACGCCGGCAGAATGAAATCGACAAAAGCATCGTGGGTGAATCCGCACGCTGGGGGGACTCGCATCAGGATATCGCCTACACCCGCGAAGCCAACTGGCTGCCGGAGGTTGCTTGGCAGGAAACGGTCTACTGGCAGCAGAATCACCAAAATGCCCTGGCGCGGTTTCAGAGCGTCAACCTGCTGCCCACCGTGGAGGCTGCCAGTTTCAATCAATATGGCGGAGACATTGCTGCGGGTTTTCAGCTCACCATGAGCGCGCCAGAAGGAACGATTTATTTCACCACCAATGGTGCGGATCCCTTTGATTTGGACAACCTGCCGTCACCAACTGCGCAGATCTACAGCGCCGCCCTGATGCTCAACGCCGATACCCGTGTGAAGGCCCGGGTGCGGGCTCCGGGGGGGCTTTCGGCGTTGACGGAGGCCTTGTTTATCGTGGCCGTGCCTGCCAGTGCACAAAATTTAGTGGTCTCCGAAATTCATTACAACCCTGCGCCGGGAGGAGCGGAATTTATCGAACTCATGAATGTGAGTGCGCAGTCGGTGGATCTCGGTGGCGTGAAACTCACCACCGCGGTGGATTTCACGTTCCCTCCCGGCACCAAACTGGCGGCAGGGCAACGCATCGTTGTGGTGGAAAATATCACCGAATTCAATGCCGTCTATGGGCCGGGCTTGCCGGTGGCCGGTGCCTATGTCAACAAACTCAACAATGCCGGGGAGAGCCTGATCGTGCTGGATGCCAACGGCGCGGAAATCTGGAGGATCGACTTCGCGCCGATTGCCCCGTGGCCTGCTGGGGCCAACGGATTCGGCCCCAGTCTCACGCTCATCAATCCTCACGCCAGACCAGCTTCGAACAATGCAGGCAACTGGCGACTAAGCTCCGTCTCCGGGGGGACACCAGGAACTGGCGATGCCACCGCGTTTTCCGGAAATCCACTGGGCGACATGGATCACGATGGCCTCAATGCCTTCCTGGAATATGGCTTGGGCACCAGTGACACCGAAGGAACTTCCGGCCCCGCCAGTGTCGTTCTGACTCAGGATTCCAGTGCTTTAACCGTGACGCACCCGCGCAATTTACAGGCTGATGACGTCCTGCTCTCTCCCGAAGTTTCCACGGACCTCATCCATTGGGACACAGTGACCTACCCTTTCCAAATCAGCTCGGAGACACCCAATGGCGATGGCACCTCCACCGTGGTCTGGCACACGATCGATCCCATCACGGAACCAAAGATCTACGTTCGCATAAGAGCCGCCAGCAGATAAGGGCCGCAATCATAAATTGGTAAAGGCAGGCTATTCCCACCCCAGCAGCGCATCCAGGCGTTTGGGGGAAACCGTCTGCGCCGTGCCGAGTTCCGGTGCGAAAATGCTCACGCGGTATTCCTCCAGCATCCAGCGCACGGCTTCCCGGTTCGCCACCGGAGCGCTTTGCAGGCAGCCCTGGTACGGTTCAAGAGCGCGGGCTTTGTCCGTGTCCTTGGCGGGATGGAGGCTGGCGCGTTCGCCGCGCACCAGCATGGCTTTGAGATAACGCGGAAGGTGTTGCAATTGCGCGTGCGGGCAGTGGGCGAGGAAATCGGCGGGGACGAGACGTTGCAGGTCCGTCTCCCATTGTGGGTAGCGCTTTGTGGCGCTGAGGATTTGTTGCCGCAGGGCGAAAATGGTTTTGACCGCTGCTTCCACGCTCCGGGCCATGGGCAGAAGGGCCGTTTTGGCGCTGGCGAGCAGGGCTTGGAATCGGGCGGCCGTCAACGGACGGAGGGGTTCGAGCCGCAGGGTGGCTTTGAGAATGTGGGCGAGGGCGGAATCTCGCAGCACTTGCGTGGTTGGTTCGGCGAGGGGTTTGCCGCTTTGAAGGGACCGGCCAATTTCTCCCAGGGCATCGGCGAATCCTGCAGTGGATTTTGCGGTCTTCGGGGCAGGCAGTTGCAGGGCGCGCAGTTCCTGTTGAAGCCAGGCGATGTCTTTGGAAAGCCCCAGTTCCGCCAGTCTGCGCACGGCGGCCTGCGCAGTGGCATTAGCCTCGGAGGCTGATTTGAACAATTGGACGCTCACCGTTTCTCCGTCCCATTTGAGTCCCGGATGCCCGTAAACATCCACACCGCCGAGTGTTTCAATCAGGACTTTTTCCGGCAGATCACCGAACGACCAGGTGCGCAGATCCGGCTGATGCCAGCGAGCCACCGCCTGCGGCCAGGCACCGCTTTCGAGTTCATGTTCCTGCGCTTTGCCACGGAGCGCGGCCACGTCGCGCCCCATCGCCACGGTCTCGCGTTGTGCATTGATGACGGCGACGCGAGGGGTTAGATAATCCGGCAGGCTGTCGGCAGGCCAGTCTTTCGGACTGACGAAGACATCGTAGCGGCGGGAAATAAACGTGGCCAGGGCCGTGAGAAAATCCCCAGATCCCGGCGAGAACTCCACCGCGATTTCCGCAATCTTGTGTTCCATCGGCATCAGCTTCCGCCGCTGCGGCTTGGGCAGGGCGCGCAGCAGCACGCCCGCCAACTCCGCCCGCAGGCCGGGTACGAGCCATTGCACCTGACCCGTGGTGAGGTGCTGAGCCATGTCCAGGGGCACTTCCACGGTCACGCCATCCTGATCGCTGCCAGGGTCGTAGGCATAGTGGATGGGAAGCACGCTGTTGCCCAGTTGCACTTGATCGGGAAACTGCGCGGCCACCTCCGCCATGTTTTCATCCGGCGTCAGATCCGCTTCCTCGGCCCGAAGAAAATGCGGATCGACCTCGATGCCTTCTTTAAAAATCCTGCTCAGATCATGAACGGACGAAACATCCGTCAGCCGGGCCATGTAGAAATCAAACAACCGCTCCACCACCTGGGTCCGCTGCCTCCCCGACCGCGCCAGCATGGCTTCCAGCTTGCGACACAGCCGAAGGTTCGCCAGATAAAACGGCTGCGTCACTGGAGAAGGATCCTCCAGCAACGCATGGCGGACAAACATCTGGGTGGCCGACACCCCATCCACCTTGCCATAATCAACGCGGCTGCGTTTCAGTTCCAACCCATGCAGCAGCACGCGCTCCGTGATCAGGACGCGGCCTGATTTGAAATCCCATTCCGGATCCCCATATCTCCGCTCGCAGAGATGCGCTCCCAGCGCGACCACCCATGACGGATCAATCCCCGCCACCGTCCGCGCAAACAACTGCGAGGTCTGCACGATCTCCCCGGCCACGATCCATTGCGGCTGTTGCGATTTCTCGGCCTCCTGGCCCTTCTTCTCCCGCCGCTCGTGCAAATGCGATCCCGGGAAAATCATCACCTCCCGATTCTTCGCCGACTTGTAAACATTGCGCTCCTCGCGCCGACCAATCTGCGCCAGCGACGCGGCGAGAATGCAGCGGTGCACGGCGTGCGCCTGCGTGTCATCGGTCACGGCGACGGCTTCCGCATGGCGCAGGCCCATCGTTTCCGAGAGCTGCCCATGAATGTCCCGCCACTCCTTCATGCGGGTGAACGAGAGGAATTTGCTTTTGCAGAATTTCCGCAGCGCATTGCTTCCCTTCCAGGCACCGGCTTCATGGGCGAGTTGCCAAATTTTTAGGAGCGAAAGAAAATCGGACCCGCGCACCAGGAAGATGCGCTGGGCGTTGGCGGCCTGCTCCCGGGCTTCCTCGGGGCGTTCGCGGGGGTCGGGCACGCTGAGCCCGGAAGCGATCACGAGCATTTCCGGAACCACGTGTTCATGCCGCGCCTGCAACAGCATCTTTCCCAGGGTTGGGTCCAGCGGCAGCTTCGCCAATTCGCGTCCCTGGCTGGTGAGAGCATGCGTATCACTGAGCGCGCCGAGTTCATGCAGCAGCGCATATCCTGAGGAGATCGCAGCGGGCAGCGGAGGATTGAGAAAGGGAAAATTTTCAATCTCCCCCAATTGAAAGGCCTTCATGCGCAGGATTACCTCCGCGAGATTTGCCCGCTGAATCTCCGGCTGGGTGAACGCAGGCCGTTTTGAATAATCCTCCTCGCTGAAAAGGCGGATGCAGATGCCATCGCTCAGACGGCCAGCTCGTCCGGCGCGTTGATTGGCGCTGCTTTGGGAGACCAGCTCCACGGGCAGACGCTTCGTGCGCGTGCGCGGCGCATAACGGCTCAGCCGCGCCAGCCCGGTGTCGATCACATACTGGATGCGCGGCAGCGTGAGCGAAGTCTCGGCAATGTTGGTGGCCAGAATCACGCGGCGCGCGCGGCCCGGACTGAAGACGCGCTGCTGCTCGCCACCGGCCATGCGACCATAGAGCGTGACGATTTCCGTGCCCGAGCCCAGCCGCCCCTCCAGCAGATCACGCGCCTCGCGGATATCCCGCTCCGTGGGGAAAAACACCAGCACATCCCCGGCCTGGGATTCCAACAGCACATCCTCCACCGCATCCGCCGCCGCCCCCAGGTAATCATTTTCGTCCTCCGCAGAGTCAAACGTCGCCACCGGCGCATAGCGGATTTCCACCGGATACAGCCGGCCCGAGACTTCCACGATGGGCGCATTGTCAAAGGCCGCAGAGAACGCGGCGGTATCAATCGTCGCCGAGGTAATAATCAGCTTGAGATCCGGGCGCTTTGGCAGCAGCCCGCGCAGATGCCCCAGCAGGAAATCGATGTTTAACGAACGCTCATGCGCCTCATCAATGATCAGCGCGCCATAAGCACGCAGCATCGGATCGCTCTGCACCTCCGCCAGCAGGATCCCATCCGTCATGAACTTCAACTTTGTCTCCGCCGAAGTGTCATCCGCAAACCGCATCTTGCACCCCACCATCCGACCCCACGGCACATTCAATTCCTCCGCCACCCGTTTGGAAATCGACATCGCCGCCACCCGCCGCGGCTGCGTGCACCCAATCTGCCCCCGCACCGCAAACCCCGCCTCCAGACACATCTTCGGCAACTGCGTCGTCTTCCCCGATCCCGTCTCCCCCGCGATCACCACCACCTGATGCCCCCGCAACGCCGCAAGGATCCGCTCCCGCTGCCCCGCGATCGGTAGATCCGCAGGATAACGCAACGTGGCACCAAAGAGATGGGGGGCGGCAGACATCGAGCGCCCACTGAAATGCAACCCACCCAACGTGCGAGCGGAAAAATCATCAGCTCTTCGGGGCGCCCCCATGATCATTGGCCGTAAGATGAACTGAATGTCCAAAGTGAGGGCTTGTGTTCCCGGTCTGGGGAGTGTTTCCTGTGCCCCTATGAGCCAAATCGCCTGCCCAATGTGTGAAATGACGGAAGTGTTGAAACATCCGGATCGGATCGAGTGCGTGACCTGTGGTCACGAGTGGACGCCGGATGCCGAGGTGGATGCGCCGGATGCCGAGCGCGTGGTGAAGGATGCGTATGGCAACGTGCTCGCAGACGGAGACATTGTAGCCATGATCAAGGACTTGAAACTCAAGGGTTCCTCCGAAGTCCTCAAGGTGGGAACCAAATCCAAACCGATCCGCCTGGTTGAGGGGGATCACGAAATCTCCTGCAAGATGGGAGGCATCGCGATTGGACTGAAAGCGTGTTTTGTGAAAAAGGTCATGGGATAGCGCTTCGTATCCCCAGCGGTTCTGCCCTCCGGCTCATTTCCCATCGCCTTCAATCCACAGGGCATCGTTCATGTAGGCCAGGGCGTATTCGAAGGTCATGCGGCATTCGGTATCGGGGCGGTTGGTGTTGTAGAAGGTGAGCGTGCCGCCGCCGGGGAGGGTGGCGTCTTCTCGGTAGCCGACGAGGAGGATGCTGTGGCCGTCGAAGACGGCCTTGGGAGGGCACATCTGGAGGAGGCCGTCCTGCCAGATTTCCCGCCGGGGCCAGCGGAAGCCGCCGCAAACGGGCCAGCCGTTGGCGAGGGTTTGTTTGATGGCGGAAAACTCCTCGGGCGTGAGGCCGGTCTGGACGTTCCAGGGTTTGATCCAGTGGAGGTGCAGTCGTCCGGCAGTTTGTTCCTTCGCTTTGGCAATGACGGCGTCCGCTGGTTTTATTTCAGGATCGAAGGCGGCGGCGTAGGGCATTTCTGTTTCACTGCCGATGCCCCAGGCTTCGTAGCCTTTCCATAAGTCAGAAAAGAAGCCTCCATCCACGGCGTGGCCCACGGCTTGATTCGAGGCCCAGTTGAGGTATTCCACGCTCAGCCTTCCGGTGGGGGATGTGGATTTGGAAAGGGCATATTCCATGGCGGAGGTTACGGTGAAGACCGAGCAGGTGCCGCGGGGTCCCTGCTGGCGCGGGGTGATCCCGGCCTTTTGCAGAGCGGGCCGCAGGTCCTGCTCCACGGGCGGGGGCGTGACATTTCCCGGCAGGCGGAGACTGGGATCGCCAAAGACCATGAATTTCATGCCCTGAAAAAAGATGCTCGGCGGCACCCAGGATTCCGTGGGTGTGAGTTCGCGCAGTTTTTGTGCGTCCACATAAAATCGGATGGCGCTGTTCCAGCAGTCCCCGAGGCGCGGGGCCTTGGAGGCGGCCAGCTCGCGGATGAATCCCTCCACGAGCGTGAGGCCGGGGGGCTGACTGCCGGTGTTGCAACCGATGTAAGCCACACCCCCGGTGCCGGCGCGTTTCAGCAATTGTTCCCCGAGACAAGTGGGATTGACCGCGCCGGTTTGCAGTGGCGAGGGGGGCAGCGGTGGTTCGGTAAATTTTTCTCCACGATCCGTTCCGATGTGCTGGTGACCCTCGCGGTCCACATACGGCTCGTAAGGCGGCAGCGGGGCGAAATGGGCTGTGCTACAGCCTGCGGAAATGAAGACGGGCACGCTGGTGGCATTGGTCAGCTTCTCCAGATCCGCCGTGGAGAAACATTGCTCCCAGCGGTCCGGCTGGCCGTGGCCGGTGTGGGCGATCAGGCCGACACCATCATTGAGGAGGTTTCGGATTTGCACTGAATTTGGCGGAGCCTCTGTTCCGTAGAATCGTTTTTCGATTTGCCAGGGACCTTCCAGTTTCGAGGCCAGGCCGCCAAGCAACCCCCGCGCATCCACCCAGCCATCCGTGGCCACAAAGGCCGCCCGGCGCAGCTTAGGATCGGATTCGGCCAGAACCTTTCGTTCATAGGCGATGGATTTCTGAGCGATGCATTTTACCTCATCACAGGTGCTCACTGGCCAGCGTCCCACGGCCAGCTCCGGCAGATAATCCACGTCATCGAAATTGATCGGATCACCCTTGTTGGCCTCGCCCCGCACCTCGCCGATGTAGCCGGCGTGGAATCCCTCCTTCTGCGCGTTCCAGTCATCGAAGGAGCCATCTGCCTTGGTCAGGTCGGCGTAGTAAAGATCGCTTGGGTAGAAGGCGTAATCGAAGGCAGGTTGCGTCTTGCGGTCGAGGACCATGTAGCGCACCGGCATGAGGTCCACATCGCCCACCAACAGGGCATAACCGACTTCATGCTCCCGCCACTGCTCATGGAGGAAGCGTTTGAGTTTCTCGGGATCATCCGTTCCCGGTGTCTTTTTCAATACATCCTCCAGCGCCACCCATTCGGTGGGCAGGAGTGATTTTTTCCAAGCGACGAATTCCTCCAAGTTGGCAGCAAACGCCTGAGGGGAAATTACGATCAATCCTTTTTTCACCACCGCATTTTCTGCAAGCAGCATCCGAGGCAGCGTCAGGGCCAGGATCAAAAAAAGGCGCGGGATAGACTTCATGGCGGAGCAAGGTGGATCGGACAGTGACGCTTGAACCCTGAGGGTGGTGAGCCTTCCATGCAATGCAGGATGCACCCGAAGCCGCAGATGCGCAGAGCATGGTCCAGACAGACCCGGCACGGGCTGCCAAGATTCAGCGAGGTCGGACTTGTATGGACCGGGGAATTCCTCCACTCTCCCGTAGTAGGATGCCCCATGAGAGAGAAAAAGACATCACGCACCGGTAAACCAAAGGCTGCTTTCAGCGGATCTGGGCGCACGCGTTCTGCTCCGCCAATGGACCCGGTGGCTGGCGGCCACGAGAATGAACAGAGGCTGCGGGCCATTCTGGAGACGGCTGCAGACAGGATCATGACCATCGATGAGCACGGGATCATCGATTCCGCCAACCCTGCGGCGGAGCGGATTTTTGGTTATGAGGACGGGGAACTCATCGGGTTGAATATCCGTATGCTGATGCCGGAGCCCGTTCAGGCAACGCAGAAGGGTCTGCAGGCAAACTTATTCCACAAAGGCATGGGCGGTCTGATTGGTGTTGACCAGGAGGTGGTGGGCCAGCGCAAGAATGGTTCTCCATTCCCTATGGAAATTTCCGTCAGTGAACTGCATCTAGCCACAGGCCGCATGTTCACGGGCGTGGTGCGCGATATCAGCGAGCGCAAGCAGGCTGAGCAGGCGTATCGGCAAATGTCCGACCGCCTGCTGGTGGCGACCCGCGCGGCCAACGTGGGAATCTGGGATTATGACGTGGTTAACAACACTCTGGTGTGGGACGATGCGATGTATTTGATATTCGGAGTCCCTCCCGAGAAATTTTCAGGTGCCTACGAGGCCTGGGAATCGGGCCTGCATCCGGATGACAAGGAAAGCGCGGTCGAGAATCTTCAGAGGTCCCTGCGCGGCGAGAAGGATTTTGATACGGAGTTCCGAACCGTCTGGCCGGATGGGTCCGTCCATTACATCAAGGCGAACGGTGTGGTGCAGCGGGACAGGGAGGGGAGGGCTGTGCGGATGATCGGGACCAACTGGGACATCACCGAGGCCAGGCTGGCGGCGGAGCGCATTTCCAGAGCATCGCTGGAGTTGCAGCAGATCAACAGGGAGCTTTTGGCCGCAAAGGCTGAGGCGGAGCGAGCCAATCAGGCCAAGAGTGAATTTCTCGCCCACATGAGCCATGAAATTCGCACACCGATGAACGGGATCATCGGCATGACCGGGGTGGCGCTGAATACCAAACTGACCGCCGAGCAGCGTGAATACCTGATGATGGTGAAATCAAGTGCCGACGGATTGCTGACGGTGATCAATGATATTCTCGACTTTTCCAAGATCGAAGCTGGAAAGTTTCAACTCGATAGCGTGGAGTTCAGCCTGCGCGAATGTCTCGGCGATACCATGAAATCCCTGGCCAACCGGGCTGAGGGAAAGGCGCTGGAACTGGCCTGCCATTTTCATACCGACGTGCCGGATGCGCTCACGGGGGATCCTGGCCGGCTGCGACAGATCATGGTCAATCTGGTGGGCAATGCCATCAAGTTCACCTCAGAAGGAGAGATTGTCCTTGATGTGAGTGTAGAGTCGCAGATCGTTGACGACTGCTGCCTGCATTTCGCCGTCAGGGACACCGGCATCGGCATTCCGCCAGCCAAGCAGCAAATGATCTTCGAAGCCTTCACGCAGGCGGATGCCTCCACCACGCGGGAGTATGGCGGCACCGGGCTGGGTCTCCCGATCTCCGCCAAACTGGTGGGACTGATGCACGGACGCCTCTGGGTTCAAAGCGAGGCGGGTGTCGGCAGCACGTTCCATTTCACAGCCCAGTTTGGCCGGGTGGCCAATGCCAGGGAGAAGCAGGCTCCCGTGGCTCTGGATGAAATGCGGGGGCTGCGAGTGCTGGTCGTGGACGATAATGCCACCAACCGGCAAATCCTGCAGGAAATCCTTGGCCAATGGCACATGGTGCCAACCCTCGCCGAGAGTGGAGCGGCGGCCCTTGAAAAAGCCCGCATGGCGGCTCAGTCGGGCAACCGGTTTCAGTTGGTTCTGCTCGATTTCCAAATGCCGGGAATGGATGGGCTGGCCGTGGCTGCCAAACTGCATAAATCGTCCTCCGTGCCCATGGTGCTGATGACTTCCGGTCTGGGGACGGAGGATCTCGCCCGCTCGCGCAAGAGTGGCATTGCTGCATGTCTCACCAAGCCCGTCAAACCATCCGAGTTGCTGGAGGCGATTCTGGACGCTCTCAGCCGCACCCATTTGGAGAAAGGAACGGCAGTGACTGCGCCGACCGGGGAGGAATCTGAGACGCGCCCGTTGCGGGTGCTGCTGGCCGAAGACAACATCGTGAATCAAAAGCTCGCGACCCTGCTGCTGGAGGAGAGGGGTCATGCCGTGACGGTGGCTCCGAACGGTCGGAAGGCGCTGGAGGCTTTCGATCAGCAATCCTTTGACCTCGTGCTCATGGACGTGCAGATGCCTGAAATGGATGGCTTCCAGACCACCCGTGGGATTCGTGAGCGTGAGAAATCCAGAGGCCGCCACACTCCCATCATCTCCATGACCGCCCACGCGATGCGCGGCGACCGGGAACGCTGTCTTGCCGCTGGAATGGATGGATACATTACCAAACCATTCGAGCCGGACAAACTCTGGGAGACGATTCGTGCGGTGATCGCAAGCGCGCCCGGCACTTCAGCAATTGCGATCAGCCCGCAGGAAGCGGAAAATTTTGCAGAGGAGGAAGTCGTGCGCGCCAGCACGCTGAAGGCGGCGAATGACAACCGTTCCTTTGTGAGTCAGATCATCGGGGTGTTTTTAAAGGAATCGGAGACGATGATGGAGTCCATTCGGAGAGCCCTCGACAAGGGGGATGCCTATGGGGTGGAATATCATGCCCATTCGCTGAGGGGCGCGCTGGGCATTTTCGGATCGAGCACCGCCACCAACGCCGTGCGACATCTTGAAACCATTGGGCGCTTCGGAGACCTGGCGGACGCTCCGAACGCCTTCGCAACGCTTGAAAAGGAACTCACGCGACTCAAGGCCATCCTTGCCCGAATCTCGGAGTGAGGCCTGCCCTGGCCTTCGCAGACGCGGTGGAGATGCACATTGCCCTTTGCAGGCATCTGGCAAATATTTAGGCTGTATTTGCCGCATCCCTGCGATGCCCCCAACCCACCCGAATCTTGATGATCCCCAAAAGTTTACACCTGCTCGTGATGCTTGCCTCTGCGGTCCCCGCTGTGGCGGCAAATATTGATTTCGCACGCGACATTCGTCCGATTCTTTCAGACCATTGTTTTGCATGTCATGGGCCGGATTCCAATAAACGAAAGGGGGAGTTGCGACTGGACATCAAGGATTCGGCATTTGGCAAGGCGGAATCGGGAGCAGTGGCGATTGTGCCCAGCGATCTGGAGAAAAGTGAGCTGGTGAAACGAATTTGCGCCAGCGATCCGGATGATGTCATGCCTCCACCAAAGGAATCGAAACAACTGAAACCCGAACAGATCGAACTCCTGAAGCAATGGGTGAAGGAAGGTGCCAACTGGACCGGTCATTGGGCGTTCCAGTCGGTAAAGCCGGTGGAGGTTCCGCAGACCGCCGTGAAGAATCCGATTGATGCGTTTGTGCATTCACGACTGACAAAGGAGGGTCTGAACCGAGCCCAGGAGGAGGATCCGGCGCGGTTGCTGCGTCGCGTTTCGCTCGATTTAACAGGCCTCCCACCGTCCGTGGCCGAGGTGGATGCATTTATCGCGGCGTGTGCACAGGACCGGGATGCGGCGCTTTCCGCCGCCGTGGATAAACTGCTGGCATCACCACATTTTGGTGAGCGGCTTGCGGTCCCATGGCTGGATTTGGCCCGCTATGGTGACACGAGCGGTTATCACAACGATTCCCTGCGGGACATGTGGCTCTGGCGCGAATGGGTCATCAAGTCGTTCAATTCGGGCATGCCTTTTGACCAGTTTACGATCGAACAAATCGCCGGCGACATGCTGCCAAATGCAACCATGGACCAAAAAATCGCCTCCGGCTTTCACCGCAATGTGATGACCAGTGACGAGGGAGGGCTCATCGACCAAGAATACCTGAATCTGTATGTTGTGGATCGCGTGGCCACCACGGGCGTGACCTGGCTGGGCATGACCGTGGCGTGCGCGCAGTGTCACGATCACAAATACGATCCCATCACGCAGAAGGATTTTTATCAGGTGTATGCGTTTTTCCACAATGTCCCGGAGAACGGCAAAGACGGGGTGCGAACCAGCAATCCCCAGCCTTTCCTCTCCGTGCCAACCCCGCAACAACTCGACGAACAAAAACGCCTCGAGGGGGAAATGGCGGCGGCCGACAAGCAGGTGCAGGAGCTTTCCCAAGCCCTCGATGCCAGGCAGGTTGAATGGGAAAAGCAGCGCGCCGTTTCCAATCAGGATGCGGAACCCGCGGGACCGGTGGTTAAATTTCCACTCGACGCCGATGGCAAAGGCACGGGTGATGATGGCAAAATGGTGGAAGGCTCCGTGAAGGGCGCGGGAACGTTTGTGGAGGGGGCCGTGGGCAGCAGTTACAGCGTGGAGAAAAATGGCTGGATTGAATATGGCGACATATTTGCTTTTGAAAAGGACCAGCCCTTCAGCCTCTCCGTTTGGCTGCGGCTGAATCCAGCCGGTGGATCGCCCTTCGGAAAAATGGAGGAGGGCGGAAATGTGAGGGGATGGGGTGTGGAATTTCACGGCACGAAACCCAGCTTCCATCTCATCAACAAATGGCCGTCGAATACGATTCATGTGCAGTGCCAGCGGGATCTTCCAGCAGATACCTTTCTGCATTTCGCGGTGACCTACGACGGATCCGGCAAGGGGGCCGGCGTGCAAATGTATGTGAATGGCCAGCCTGAGAAGGCGAATGTTGTGATCGATACGCTGACGGAAACAATCATAACTCCCGAACCGTTCAGCATTGGCAGGCGCGGTGCCGCGGGACCTCAGTTTGCGGGGCGCGTGGATGATTTCCGCATCTACACCCGCACTCTGAACGCGGGGGATGTGGCATCGCTGGGCGGTGCAGCGACCTTGGCGCTGGTCAGGGTGCCCGCGGAACAACGGACGCCCGAACAGAAGGCGCAGTTGCAGAAATTTTACCGGGAGACGCAGGCGCCGGAGTTGGCGGCTGCGCAGCAGAAGGTGGCGGACTTGCGCAAGGCGAAGGAGGAATTGGAAAAGACCATCCCGAACACCATGGTGATGTCCGAGATGGAAAAACCCCGCGATACCTTCATCAAGGTCCGCGGCCAGTACGATCAAAACGGCGAACCGGTCACCGCAGGCGTGCCGGCTTTCCTCCCCCAGATCCCGCCGCGTGCTGACGGCAAGGCGTTGAATCGCATCGATTTTGCCAAATGGCTCGTCTCAAAGGATCAGCCCCTCACCGCACGGGTGACCGTAAACCGCTGGTGGGCGATGCTTTTTGGCACCGGACTCGTCAAGACGACGAATGATTTCGGATCGCAGGGCGAATGGCCCAGTCATCCGGAATTGCTCGACTGGCTGGCTGGCGATTTCATGACCGACTGGAACACCAAGCGCGTGCTGAAACAAATCGTGATGAGCGCAACCTACCGGCAATCTGCCCGCGTTGCTCCGGAGTTGCTGGCGCGCGACAGTGAGAACCGACTGCTGGCCCGCGGTCCGCGTCAGCGACTGGATGCGGAGATCATCCGTGACAATGCTCTCACCATCGCGGGCATTCTGAATCCGCAGCTCGGGGGAAAAAGCATCAAGCCCGAGCAGCCTCCCGGCACTTGGGAAATCAACGAAATGGGCGGCTACAACTACGACAAATCAAAGGGTGCGGATCTGTATCGTCGCGGGCTCTATGTCTATTGGCGCCGATCCACCGTCTATCCCTCGTTCATCACGCTCGATGCCCCGACACGGGAGTTTTGCAGCGCCCAGCGCGCCAAGACGAGCACACCCCTGCAATCACTCGTGCTCATGAACGACCCAGTTTTCGTGGAGGCTGCCCGGGCCTTTGCCCAGCGCATTCTCAAGGAAGGCGGCGCGGACAACCCCGCCCGCCTTCGTTTCGCCTGGCGCACCGCGCTTGGTCGCGTGCCCTCCGATAAGGAATTCGAAGTCCTCACCAAAACGCTCGATGCCCAGTTGACCACCTACCATCAGGACAAAGCCGCTGCGGCCGAACTCGTAAAAATCGGCGATCTGCCGAAACCCGAAGGGATCGACGACAGCGATCTCGCCGCGTGGACGGCCCTCGGCAACGTCCTCCTCAACCTCAACGAAACGATCACCAACTAAGTTATGGACGCCATTCAAACCACCCTCCATCAGGCACTCGCCCGCCGCACCTTTCTCAAGCGCAGCACCACCGGCCTTGGGGCCCTAGCGCTCACATCCTTGTTCAATCCTAATCTCTTTGGCATGGAACCCGGGGATGGACCGGAAGTTCCGGGCGTGCTGGGGCGTCTGCATTTTGCGCCGAAGGCGAAGCGCATCATTTACATGTTCATGTCGGGTGCCCCATCGCATCTCGATCTTTTTGACCCCAAGCCCAAGCTTATCGAAATGACCGGTCAGGATCTGCCTGACAGCGTTCGCAAAGGTCAGCGCATCACCACCATGACCAGCGGTCAGGCGAAGCTGCTCTGCGTCGGGTCGCCCTTTAAATTTGAGAAATATGGCAAGGCTCAAATGGACCTCTCAGAGTTGCTTCCTCATCTCAGCAAGGTCGTGGATGACTGCACGTTTGTGCGTTCACTTCACACTGATCCCATCAATCACGATCCCGCCGCCACCTTCTTTGCCACGGGTCACCAACAGCCGGGCCGGCCGGTCATGGGTGCCTGGCTTGCCTACGGACTTGGCAGTGGCAATCGCGACCTGCCATCGTTTGTCGTCCTGACCAGCGGCGGCGGCGGGCAGACACTGCAGTCGCGCTACTGGGGCAGCGGCTTTCTGCCTTCGCAATACGCCGGGGTTCAGTTCCGCAATGCGGGCGATCCCGTGCTCTACGTTTCGAATCCAAAGGGCATCAGCGGGAACACACGGCGCCAACTGCTTGATGCCACCAATGATCTCAATCGCATGGCTCTCGGTGAACTCGGCGACCCCGCGATCGCATCGCAAATTGAGAACTACGAACTCGCCTTTCGCATGCAAACCAGCGTCCCGGAACTCACGGACATTTCCAAGGAACCGCAGGATGTCCTCGATCTTTACGGAGCCAAACCCGGGCAGCCGAGCTTTGGCAACAACTGCCTGCTGGCCCGCAGACTCGCGGAACGCGGAGTTCGTTTCATCCAACTCTGCCATCGCGACTGGGATCACCATGGAGGCCTGCCCGGAGGCCTGCGCCAGAAGTGCCAGGAAACGGACCAGGGCGCGGCCGCCCTCGTCGCCGATCTCAAACAACGCGGCCTGCTCGATGAAACGCTCGTCATCTGGGGCGGAGAATTTGGCCGCACCGCCTACAGCCAGGGCGACATTGCCAAGGACAATTTTGGCCGCGACCACCACCCACGTTGTTTCACGGTGTGGATGGCCGGCGGCGGCATTCAGAAAGGAATGGTTTATGGTGAAACGGACGAGTTCGGCTACAACATAGTGCGCGATCCCGTGCATGTTCACGATCTGCACGCCACCCTGCTGCACGCCATGGGCGTCGATCACAAACGCCTCACGTTCCGGCACGAAGGCCGCGATTACCGCCTCACCGACATCGCCGGAAATGTCATCAAGCCCCTGCTGGCCTAGGGGTGATTTCACCAGGCTTGCTTACGGGAGGCGGGGCGTGATCGGGCGGGAACTATCTCAAGCATTCAATGGAAACTGCTGATCTCCACGAACTAGCCCGACTTCGCGGACTCGTGGGTGAGCTGGGGCTTGAGGCCTTACGGTTGCGGCATCGGGCTTGGCGAGTCTACACTACAGAGCAGTGGTGTTCTCGCCCTTTTACCCTGAAGTTTTTGGCAGGGTGATGCGGGGAGGGGCTTGGACGGGGAGGGTGAGTTTGAGCTGGTCGAGCAGGAGTTGGAGGTCTTTTTCGGGATGGGTGTAACGGGACATGATGATTTCCCGTCCGTCGCTGGTGGGCAGATGCACGTCGAGCATTTGGAGGGTGGCGAATTTTTCCAGCGCTGATCTCGGGGTGAGGCCTTGGGCGCTTTGTTTCAGCCGGGTTTTGAGCGTGACTTGGAGGGCGTAGGCGAGGAATGAGATGAAGATGTGGGCTTCGATTCGGCGGTCTAGCTGATGATGGATGGGGCGGATGGCGAGGTCGTGTTTCAACTCTTTGAAGGCTTGTTCGACTTCGGTGAGTTGGAGATAAAACTCCCAGAGCTTTGCGGGGTTTTCGTGGGTCAGGTTGGTGCGCAGTAGGTAGCGGCCTTCGCGTCGCCAGGCTTCGCGCAGTTTCTTGCGATCAAGCTGGTAGCTCAGGCTGGCGATTTCTTCGTGCTGCTGTGTTTTGCCTTTGCCGGTGGTCTTGCGATGGTGCTCAATGCTCAGGGTCACGAAGCGGGCGTCGCGTCCGGCTTCTTTCTTGGCGGCTCCGATGGCTTGATGCAAATCATCGCGCTTCATCATGGTCTTGCGTTGGGTGATGCTCTGGAGTGTTTTGAGATACGCGCGCAACCGTCGCTGGCGCATGGAGCGTTCTTTCTTCACTCGGTCCTGGCTCTCGGCGAGCACATACGTTTCGCCTTCGTGCGGGAGCAATTTCACGCGCACGCTGGGTCGTGCTTGTTGCCAATCGCGCTTGAGCAAGGGCTGCTCCAGCGTGGTGAGGCGGCCTTTGGGCGTGCCTACCAGGTAGTTCACGGGCGGTGTGGAGGCGCGCATTTGCTCGAGGATTTCCTCGGTAGGTATGCCGCGATCCATGACCCACACGCGGTCGGCCTTGCCATACTGATCTTCGATGCGTGCGAGGAAGTCTTTGAGTGTGGTTTTATCTGCTGTGTTGCCTGGCAGAACTTCATAGGCCAAAGGATAGCCCTCGGGCGTGACGATGAGTGCGATGACGACTTGCACGCAATCGCTGCGCTTATCACGGCTGTAGCCGAAGCGCCGCAGACCATTGGTTTGCTCCGGCGGATCGCTTTCAAAGTAGGTGCTCGTGAGGTCGTATAGGAGCACTTCATACTTGGCATCGAAGAGGTCACGCCAGCGTTGGGTGAGATGATCGAACAACGCGAGTTTGTGTTGCAGCAGCTTGTCGTGGCACTCGTAGAGCCGATGTTGCTCGGCCAGAGTGAAGTCGCTCTCGAGCAGATCGGCAATCGCGCAATGATCGAACCAATGCCGGTGCAAACGCCATTCGCTGCCTGGATCGATGAGCCGATAAAGCACCAGCGTTTGCAGCACCAGATCCCAGCGCGTGCCTTCGCGGCTGCGCGGCAAACGCTCGCGCCAGAACTCATCCAGAGCGAGCTGCTGCCAGAGCACACAGCCCAGCCAGCAAGCGCCCCATTGGCGCGGACGACGCAACGACATCTCTGAGAGCCTGATGCGCACAATGGGCAAATCGTTGTCGTTTGCCTGCACTGGCGCGTGATCTTCAGGGAAGAGCACGGCCTGCTGTGGAGCCTCCTCATCCTGACCAAAAAGCTCCACCGAGCGCCGCCAGGAGGACTCCTGCCGCCCATTGAGTTCGCCGAGGTAGAGCACATGGCGTTGCGCGACCCGGCCATCGAGGAGCCGACGATTTTCCACCACACTCCAGTAGTAGTGAGTCTTGCCATCTTTGATCCGTTTGAGAGAACGTAGGAACATAATGGCTGATAAAGATAGTCATCATTTTTGAGGTGCAACCACCAAGGTCTTCACTACAAGCCATTTTCAGAGCCCACCCTTGATAAATCAAGGGTTCCAGCGCCTGAAAAGGTCGAAAATAGGCGTTTTGGCCCTCCAGTCCGCGAAGTCGGGCTAG
>CALQSQ010000093.1 GCA_943333275.1 Akkermansia muciniphila | reverse complement strand
CGGCGTTTCGCTTCATAGCCCAGGGTTGCCATCCCAAGATGGCAACCCTAGGAATTGTCCACTCATCACACTGGAACCACAACGTGGTTCCGCACATCACCCACCCACCCTCCGAGATGCAACGGAATATTGGACCGGTTGATGTTTAGTTGAGTGAGGGGATTTGGGACTCGAAGCCGGTGGGTGTTTTGTAGCCGAGGGCGGAGTGTTTGCGGTGGGTATTGTAGTAGGATTCGATGTAGGCAAAGAGTTCTGTCTGGGCGTCCTTTTGGCTCAGGAAGCTGCCGCCTTGGAGCATTTCCTTTTTCAACGTTCCCATGAAGGATTCCGTCCAGGCGTTGTGATAGGGATTGGCCCGGGCGGACATGCTTTGATTCGTGGAGGCCCGATCCAAGAGTTGCCGATATTCCCGGCTGCCATACTGGCTGCCCCGATCGCTGTGGAAGATGAGCCCTGGTGGCGGTCGCCGGGTGCCCAGTGCCTGCTTGAGGGCATCGCCCACCAGTTGGCTGCGCAGGTGATCGGCGAGGCTCCAGCCGACAATGCGCCGGGTGCACAGGTCGATGATGACGGCCAGATAAAGCCAGCCTGAAGCGGTAGGGATGAAGGTGATGTCTCCTGCCCAGACCCGGTCCGGTTGGTCTGGAAGAGGTTGGTCGAGCAGGAGATTGGGGGAGGGCTTGTCGGCCCGGCCATCGCTGGTTCTGGGCACATAGTGCCGGGGCTGGATGGCGCGCAGTCCCCGCTCCATCATGATCCGGCGCACTCGGTCCGGGGCGCAGACCACTGCGTGATCGGAGAGTTGCTCCCAGATCCGCCGATAGCCGTAGCGACGGCGATGCTGCTTGAAAATGGCTTCAATCTTGTCGCCAATCTCCTGGTCGGTGCGCTGCCTGGCGGTGGGCTCTGCTGCGTGATAGTAGCTGCTGCGGGGCACTTCCAGGGTGGCGCAAATGGGGCGGATGCCGTGCCCGGTGCTTTGGTGGATGTGATGGATCATTTCGCGGAGCTGGGTTGGGATCTGGTGCCGAGGATGACTGCGGCTTTTTTTAAAATGTCATTCTCCTGGCGCAGGTGGGCGTTTTCGCGCCGCAGAGCGCGCAGGTCGTCCGCTAAGGCCCCCTCGCCTCCGGCTCGGGGGCATGCGCTCCCGACCTGCGCGCTCTGCGCGTCCTGCTTCCAGCGATAGAGCAGATTGCTGCTCAGGCAGAGTTCCTGCGCCAGCTCGGCGGCGGGCTTGCCAGTCTCCATGAGTTCGATTGCCTGGGCCTTGAATTCGGGAGTGTAGTGTTGGCGTGCTTTGCGTTTCATTTGGTGCTGATTCTAGCTCTGCTGGTCCAGAATTCTAGAGCACCTCAATTTTGATTTCCCCTTCAGCGTTGGTTAATGGCACATGGGTCCCATTGACATAAAGTTTGCCATCCGCAATCCTTAGCTCCTCACCTGGCAACCCAGCCAGACGCTTGGCGTAAGTTTGACCGCTCAATCCTGAAGCCATATTCAAATTAGGAATTCCGTCAGTCTTAAACACAATGAGGTCACCCCGTTTTGGTTTTTCAAACAAGTAGGAAATTCCCTCCATCAGAATTACGTCCTGTTTTTGGAACGTAGGATTCATTGAGGACGACGGAAAGGAATACCAGCGGATGAATCCGAGCAGGACCAGTGCCACAAAACCCAGGAGAAGCCCTAGGAGAAAGCGACGCCAAAATTTGCGTCTTGGCGGCGTGGCGGGAGAATGCGGAGCATCGGTGGGATCGGAGGTGTTCATGGTGAAGCGGTTCATTCTAGTGCATCCTCGACAATCCGAAAGGATCAAAATGAGGCAACCAAAGAGCCGGAAGGCCGCGAAGTGGGCTGACGCGCAGCTTCCTACCAGGGTTCTCATCGATCACATGAAACAGGGCGATGCCAAGGTGTCCGATTGCTGGAAAAATAGCCTGGTGAGGTGGAATTTATTGCGAGCGCGTTTCCACGGTTGATCTACATTCACCCATCATGAAATCACAACAACCATCCGCCCCCACCAATCGCCGCCAATTTCTTACCGCCTCCGGACTCATCGCCGGAGCGGCTCTGACCAGACCTCTTTATGGCGCGGAAGCGGCGAGCAATGAAATCCATATCGGCTGTATCGGTGTGGGCAGCCGGGGCAGCGTGCATGTCCAGGCGCTGCTGGCGACGCCGGGGGTGCGCATTGTGGCGATTTGCGACTTGAAGCCGGAACGCGTCGCGGCGGCACAGGATGCCGTGGTGAAAGCGGGCCATTCGCGCCCCTTTGGCACGGCTGATTGGAAGGAACTACTGGCCCAGCCTGACCTGCAGGCGGTCTCCAGCGCTCTGCCGGTCGATTTGCATTCAGCGTGTTACCAGGATGTCCTGAAGGCGGGCAAGGACCTCTATGCCGAGAAGCCCATGTGCATCACGCTGGCGCAGTGCGATGACTTTGTGAAGGCGGCGGCTGAAGCGAAAAATCAGATTGTGCAGATTGGTTTCCAACGCCGCGCGGACCCGAAATTCATCGAAGCCATGGAACTCATCCACAGCGGGGGCATCGGCAAACTCATCGAAGGCCGCATCATGTGGTCGAACTCCTGGGGGCCGCTCTATGATTGGTTCGGCAAAAAGGAGCGCTCCGGCGACTGGATGCTGGAGCAGGCGGTGCATAATTGGGATGTCATGAACTGGGCGAACCAATGCCAGCCAAAACGCGCCATGGGCATGGGGATCGATACGCTCTTCCGCGAAAACCAACCGGACCGCAATGTGCACGATTACTACAGCGGAGTGCTGGAATACGAGAATGGTGTCATCGTGAATATCATCCATAGCTGGATCGCGCCGGGTGGTTTGAATCGGGAATACACCCAGCTGATCGGCACGGAGGGAGGAATTGATTTCAATCCCGGCACTGTCACCTTTCGTCCTGAATCCAAAAAGGGCACCGCCACGGTTGGAGCAGGTGCCACGGCGGACAATACCGCCCTGGCCTTTGCGGCCTTCGCCAAATCCGTGCGGGATCGCACGCCGAGCATTGCGCCGCCCAGCATGGGCCGGGCGGCAGTGGTTACCTGCCTGCTGATGCGCGAAGCGGTGGCGAAAGGAACCGTTGTGACACTGAAAGACATTGGGGCCTGATCCCGGACGACGCGTCGCAAGGTCTTCAGGAAGTGCGTTGACATCCGGGTATGCCTCCCCACTGGTGGGGTCTCAAATTTTATGGCTACCACCCCAAAACTCAAGCTCGGCCTCCCCAGCGGAAGCCTCCAGGAACCCACTCTCGCGTTGTTCGAACGCGCGGGATTCGTCATCAATGGCGCCTCCCGCTCCTACCGGCCGTCGGTAGATGATGATTCGCTGGAGATCCGGCTGCTGCGCGCGCAGGAGATCGGGCGGTATGTGGATCATGGATTCCTCGATTGTGGCGTGACCGGACGCGACTGGATCGTCGAGAACGAGGCGGTGGTGGAGACCCTCTGCGAACTGCCCTACAGCCGCGCCACCCCACGCCCCACGAAGTGGGTCCTAGTGGTCCCAGAAGATTCGCCCATCAAATCCGTGCAGGATCTCCAGGGCAAACGAGTCGCCACGGAAGCCATCGGACTGACCCGGCAATATTTCGCTTCCAAGGGAGTCACCGCCGAATTGGAGTTCAGCTGGGGGGCGACCGAAGTAAAAGTCCCCGAACTCGTCGATGCCATCGTGGACATCACCGAGACCGGCAACAGTCTCCGCGCCAACAAACTGCGCATTCTCGATGTGATCATGGAGAGCTACCCGCAGTTCATTGCCAGCAAGTCGGCCATGCAGGACGCGTGGAAGAAGGAGAAAATTGCCCAGATTGCCCTGCTGCTGCAAGGCGCGTTGAATGCGCGTGGCAAGGTGGTCTTGAAAATGAACCTACCCAAGGCCAACCTCGAAGCCCTCGTCTCCACCCTCCCCTCGCTGCGCCGTCCTACCATTTCCCACCTGACTGATGATGCTTGGGTGGCGGTGGAAACCGTCATCAACGAAAGCATCGTGCGCGAGATCATCCCACAACTCAAGGCGCTGGGGGCCGAGGGTATCTTCGAATACGCCATCAACAAGCTGGTCTATTAACCGTCGTTGACGCTCAACCCAAAAAAAGACGCCCGGATTTCTCCGGACGTCTTTTCTGGTTCGTCGATATGAGGACGGGTATGCAAATTACTTCGCTTCATCCTGAGGAGGACCACCTTCAGGGCCACCGGGAGGACGCGGAGGCTTGGGAGCCTTCTTCAACTCCTCGAGTGTAATCTCACCGTTGCCGTCTGCATCAATTTTTTTAAAATGCTCCTCGGCTTTTTCAGGATGCTTCTTCGCGCGGGGTCCTTCCTTGAATTCGGCGAGCGAGACGGTGCCGTTTTTATCGGTGTCGAGATGCTTGATTACCTCTTCCGGATTTGGAGGGGGACCATGCTTGCCTCCTTCGGGCTTGCCGGGTTTGCCTGGCTTTGGTCCAGCCGAAGCGATGCCAACAGCGCTGGCGAGGCAGAGGCCTACGAGGGTGAATTTTTTCATGATGATTTGGGGTGTTAATCGTTCTTTGGTGGCGGCAATTCCAACGGTTGGCGGATACGTTCCGGACTGGGAAATGTCGTCAGTGGTTCAAACTCTGGTCCGGCAAAAGAGTTGCGTGGAATTGAAAATATTTTTCCGGCAACCCCATCAACCGATGAATCATGGCGCCGTGACTTCCGGTTCCGAGAGCCTGCGGTCGTGGGAGAAAACATCGAAATTCCGTTCACCATCCGGACCGCTCAGCCGGATGTTGATGGACCCTTCGAGGCCGTAAAATCGCAGCTGCCCGGTGAATTTGTCGTAGGAGAAATCGCGCAGAACCTCCAGATATTTCGTGGTCCAGACACGCTGCGCTTCACCCCAATCTTCAGGAAGAGCTTTGATCGCATCCTCCAGCGCCACGATTTTAATCCTGCCATCCTGCCGGTTTTTGAAATCGCCCGTGGCCTGGTAGAGCGATGTTTTATCCCCCTGGGCGATGATTTTTCCATCAAGTTTGCCACCCATGCTGAAGTAGGCTGGGGTCAGGGCATCGGTGAGTTCCAGGGTCTCGATGCCGGTGCCCGCAAGCCACATGTCCCAGGATAGGGTGTCGTCGAGGTAGAGATTGAAGGCGCCCTCCAGATCTCCCTGGTAGGCTTTGGCCCAGAACTTGGCATAGATGCCATTCTTGTCGTAGGTGACCTGCAGCACGACATTGGCGATGCGGAATTGTTTGTAGCGCAGCCAGTCCGCTTTGAAGACCTGCACGAGATTGTTGTCCTTTTGTTTGAGGGGAAGATTGAAGACGATGTTGCCCTCGGAAATGGCGGTGACGAGTTCCATTCCCAGCAGCGGCTTGTAAAGTCCGGGCGGCACCGCCAGTTCGGCTTTGATCCGACCTTCCCGCAGCGATGAGTCCGCCCCGAAAGGCAATGGCGGCACTCGCAGCACCGGCGAATCCTTGATGGTCGTCACAATCTTGCCGTTGACCGCACGCACGCGGGAAATTTTCCAAGTGGGTTCCAGCGGGGCCATGATGGCATCGCCCTCCAGCAGACTGACCAGGGAACCCAGCAAGACCCGCACCTCGGTGAGTGTCTTCGGCGGCTCGGGTGCGACAGGCTCCGCAGCCTCCGCGCGAATCTTATCCACATAGTGAAAGAGGCTGTCGCCTGCGTAAATTTTCGGATTCACCAGTTCCACGAAGTCGATTTCCTTGCGCATCAAACCGGCCAGACTGAAGTGGATAAAATTGGTATCCAAGTCGGCGACCGAAGTTCCCGCGCGGGTTCCCGGCACATAAACGAACGGCAGTTCCACCCGTTCCACTTTTTCGTTCTGACGCCAGCCCTCAGCAGTCAGTGGAACATTGCGAAAGATTTTGGATGCCAGGGGAATCTGAATTTCCGGGGCATCGGGAACCAGGTGATGCAGGAAAACCTTCGTATTCTCGAAGCGCACTTCGCCAATGTGCCAGCCGCCGGGCGTGAGCACCATTTCCGTATCGAAGGCGAACGCTTCCCCTCCACCCGGCTGGAGAAATGGCTGATTTGAAAGGGACGCGGGGGTTTCCTCTACCACGTCAGTCACCGCATCCTGTGATTCCGCCCCGATCCTCACGCGTGCCCCTTGCAGACTCACTTTCTCCAGGCGTCGCTCGCCCCAGAAGGTGGCGGGATCAATCTCCACCTGCAGGCTGGCTGCGTTCAGCAGCGGTGGCGCCTTCGGGAGGCCTGGCGTCGACGCTTGGAGCTGATTGAAATCAAAGCGCACGCGATCCTCCACCTGCGAGGCCGAGATGTTGGCAGAAACATTGGGCACCTCAGGACCCATTTCCGTGACCAGGATTTTTCCATCACGAATCATCACGCTGTCGCATTTCCAACCGGACCAAAGCGGTGGGCGGAGCGGGGCGAGCGGAGCTTCCTCATTGGCATCGGGCGTGGCAGGGAACAGCTTCATGTCGGCCCCCGTCAATTGACAGTTGGGGGCGTCCAAGTGGAGTTTGCCTAAATGCTGGTGCCCGGTGATATCGTTTACTTTTCCAGCCAGCAAAAATCGCTCCCATTGCAACACTTCATGATTGGATTCCGCCCCCAACTGAAGATGCACCTGTTCCAGTTCCAGCGAATGCTCATTCTCATCCCCGATTTTACCATCACGCCAAACCAAGCCGCCGCAATGAATAGATAATAAGCCCCTTGTTGCCAGCGGAATGGGGACACCGAGCGACTTGATCTGCGCCTCGGAAAAATTCACCGGCACGCCTGCCAGGTCAAAAGGCTCCAATTTCCATCGGCCGTCCGCCTGTGCCGTAGCCATCATTTCCACTGAGGGGAGTTCCAGCCACGGGGAGCCACCGGCATTTCCCCAGAGGAAATTTTTCAACTGCAGTTTCACCGTGCCCTGATGAGGAAGCGCGGTGAGAGAAGATTTAAATTGGTCCAGCGATCCCTCCAGCGTGGCTTTTAGGGCTGGCAATTGCGGCCATCCGGGCACCTGGGGCAGGGAAATTTCCAAAGGACCAAGCTCGCCTTTCTCGACCACAACATATTCAATCGCCGATCTGCCTGATCTGCCAGCTGCCGATTCCTCAGGAGGAGCCGAAGGGTTGAAAGCCAGCAGAAATGCCTCCGTCAAATGAGCGGTGAGCGGACCGGATTTCAATTGATGAATGGTCAGCGTGCGGTCCCTGGGATTGATGGAAAACTCCATTTTCGCCTCACCGTCAGCGCCCGCCGCAGCCTCTCCCGACAAGTCCGCACGTGTCTCACGGATGATCAGCGTTTGCCGTTCTGCAGAAATGGCACCATCGGCGTCCATGGCAAGGCCCCCACCCTTCCAATCAAATTCGGCGGTGATTTTTTCACCCGTGGGAAGTTCCATTTTTACGGTCCCCTTTTGCAGATCGATCCCCTGCAGGCCCATCGCCGTGCTGGTGGAGGCGGCTCCGGAGTTTGGGACCGCGGATGGTTGTTTCCAGAAATCAGGTCCGAGTTGGATTTGAGGACTCACCAGCGTGAGCTTTCCCAAACGCTGTGAACCATTTCCCAGAGGATGTATTTCCACATGAGCCCGCTCAAGAAGCAGGAGGGGATCGCTGGTCTCGGAGGCGCGGAGCACGAGATTCTTCATTTCCAATCCCCCGTCCACCCAGTCCACCTCACCAACCGTGGCCTGGTAATCCGGAACGGCATCGCGCAGAAAATGATTCGCTATCTTCAGCCTCGCCTGCCAGGCCACCGTCCCGGCAATCATGAGGATGCCCAGCACGACAACACCCACGCGCAGCCAGCGGCGACGGCGCCTGGGGGCAACCTGTGTTGGTTCAGAGTCGGGAGTCTTCATGGGAAATTGTCACGCATGACCGCCGTGCACGACAAGTTCACCGTCCCGGGCGTCAAGGCAACGCCATTTCAGTCCCTTTTGCGATGCGCGCGGCAGATGCAGGGGAATCCGGGCGATTTCAAACAACTCGTAATCAGGCAGGTGCCGCGCATACATCCATGTCAGGCTCACCCAGCTCTCCCCGGCCCGCAGACCATCGCGGCAATGCACATAATCCAGACTGGGAATCTTGGCAGCATGGTGCTCCGGTTGCGCCCGCCACCACTTTTCCAAGAAGGCCGCAAACTCGGCGGTAAAAACGACTCCGCATCGCAATCTTTCCATGTTGTCGGCACTTTGGAATGATCCCGGGAAAGTTTCAATGAATTCCCCGGGCGATCTGGGTGAAACCGGCCACAATCATTCCCCCAATCCGCCGCAGATTCCCTTGGAAATTCTTCAAAAAGAATGCCACACGTGGAAATCGTTTCCTTTCAATCGAGCCCCCCTTCCCTCATGGCCACACTCTCCGACAACCTCTCCGACCTCGGCACCGAAGTTCCCCTCGCCTCGGTGGAACGCGAATTGAAAAATCTCTTTGCCAGCGATCTCGCCGTCACCCGCGCTTCGCTCATCAATTTTGCCATCTACAGCGAACAACCGGAGGACCTCGCCGACAACACCGCCATCATCCGCGAAGTCACCCGCGAGCACGCCTGCCGCGCTCTCCTCATCGCCGTCACTTGTCAGGACCACGCTCCCAGCGTCCGCGCCTGGATTACCGCCCATTGCAATCTCAACTCCAACGGCGGCAAGAGCATTTGCTCGGAACAGATCACCATGCTCATGGAAGGACGCAGCGAGCACTTTGTTCCAAACATGGTCCTCTCACGGCTCGATTCGGACCTCCCCCTCGTCTTCTGGTGGCAGGGACCCTTGACGGAAAATTTCGAGCCCTCGCTCTATTCGCGCATTGACCGGCTCATCATCGATAGCGGCGCCTGGGCCGACCCGCTCGTCCAGTTTGACGTGCTGGAAAAAGCCTACCGCTCATCCATCACGCGTCTCAATGTCATGGACCTGGCGTGGACGCGCGTCCTCCCGCTCCGCCTCGCCCTCGCCGCCTGTTACGATGACCCGCTGGCGCTCGCAGACTTCCCCAGAGTCAACGAAGTCACCATCTCCCACTGCCCCACCTACAGCCTCGAAGCACGGATGATCGCCGCCTGGATGGCCCATCAGGCCGGTTGGAAATGGCTTCCCCTGCCCAACCGAGGCCCCTCGGAATTCGCTCTCGAATCCCGCGAAGGCATCCACATCACCCTGCGATTCCTCACCACCGACACCGCCATTCCCATTTCGTCCATCCGCCTCTGCAGCCCGGGCACCACCACCGAAGCCTCGCGCGATTCCGACTGCCCGTTCATCCGCAGTTGCATCACCAGCGACTCCCAAAGGACCGAGCACCTAACACCCGCCAACTTCAACACCCCCGCCGAGCTCATCATCGAACGCCTTCGCCGCGGCTGCAACAACCGCCTCTACTTCACCCTCCTCCAAACCGTCCGCCAACTGCTGCGCGCTTGAAAACAGATTGAACAATCCAGCGGCAGCCTGGTTCCCGGGCAAAGGATGCATCCGGTCCAATTTTGAGGCTGCCATCTGATTTCTCGGGCACCATTGGTGGGGGGTAAGGCATCACTTTTTTCTTTGCGCGGGCGAGGGAATCGGTTAAAACCCTCCTCATGGATAACATTTTTTTTCGACTGGCGGTTGTTTGCTTATTGTCTGTGCTTGGGGTGGTCGCGGCCAAGGAACTGCGCAAACCTGACAAGGAGGATTACAAGACATCGCATGAGGCGCAGATGCGCGCCGAAAACCAGCTGGGTGAGGGCGAATCCATGCCCGATTCGATGATCCCGCCTTCCATCGTCAGAAACCCCATCAAACTGCTCACCTATTTCATCATTCTTGCGGCCGGGGTTGGCTTTGTCGCCGTGCAGTGGGTCATCCCGATGATGGGCGATGCCGTGAGCACCGCGACGTATTCATCCGGTGAAAAAGTAGGGCCCAGCGAACACGCCAAGGGCCTTTCGCTTATCACACAGGGCAATTATCAGGCGGCTTTGGACGAATTCCGCAGGCTGGCTATCGCAAACCCACTCGACCGATTTGCCATCGTGGAAATCGTGAAACTGCAATTGGGGAAATTTGAAGACGTGGACGGCGCCATTGCCACTTTGCGCAATGCTCTTTCGCAGGAATGGCCGGAGGCGGACGGAACTTATTTCGCGCAGCGATTGTCCGACCTCTATCGCGAGGAGAAGGGCGACCTCGCCTCTGCCAGGGAAATCCTCCAGCACATCATTCAGCAGTTTCCCGGCAGTCCGGCGGCTGGGAATGCGACGCATAAGCTGCGTGAAATTGAAGAAGCCGAGTTTTTGGCATCCCGCGGCGGACATTAGCCGCCAAATTCAAGATGCTGAAATTTTCTGTCTCCCAGGAATATGGATGCACTCCCCTCCTGGCTAATCCGGATTTTCCGGTTGTTTGGCGCACCCATGTTTGTGCTGGGTTTGGCCGCGGTGGCGGGAATTCTCACAGGTGATGCCTTTCCACAAATCTCCGTGCTGACCTGGGGGCTGGCCGCCGTCCTCGGTTTGGGGCTGGCCTGGAGGACCCGGCCGGTCAGATGGAAATTATTCCTGGTTGGCGCGGTGACCTTTGCCTTTCTGCAGCGTAGTGCCAACCACGACCCCTTGCGGGAAATTTTATCCAAGCCTGGCGGCCTGACGTGGTGTCACTCGCTGACTGGAGTCGTCTCCGATGCCCCCGAACAGGATTCGGCGGGAAAGTCCTGGAGGTTTCCTCTGCGACTGGATAAGGTGCACGATCAGGCGTGTTCCAGTCTGGTAAATGTCCGATGGTTCGGGCCGAGAGTTCCCTCGTATGGAAACCGTCTTGTGTTGAGTGGCAGGGTATCGCCCCCGAATCCCGTCAAGAATCCCGGGGAGTTTGACTGGGAGGCCTGGTTGCACCGCCAGGGGTTTGCCGCAAGTTTCCTGGTGGACTCCCTTCCCCCACCAAGATGGCTGGAACCCGGGGGTGGTAATAGGGTGATGCATGCCTCACTGCGCGCCCGCGATTGGATCGGCAATGCCGTCACTGCAGACCTCGAGGACGATCCGCAGATCGCGGCCACCGTGAAAACAATGATGCTCGGAACTCAGGAATCGACCCCGCAGGATGTGGAGGATGCCTTTGTGGACAGCGGCACCATGCATGTCTTTGCCGTCAGCGGGCTCCACGTGGCGCTCTTCGCGCTGGTGCTGGGGCAGGTTCTGGGGTTGCTGCGTGTTCCGAGGACGATGGCCGTGCTGATCATCATACCGGTGATGATTTTTTACGTCTACATCACCGGCCTGCGGGCCTCGGCTTGGCGGGCGGCTTTGATGGCATCGCTGGTGCTGCTGGGGACCCTGATGGATCGGCCCGCGCAGGGATTCACCAGTCTGGGATTTGCAGCGCTGCTCCTGCTGGGATGGGACCCTCAACAATTGTTCCAGGCAGGATTTCAACTTTCCTTCGGCGTGGTCTTTATGCTGGCCTGGTGGAGCGGTCCCTTGTTGCAATGGATTGCACCGTGGCATGAACCGGAGGCCTACATTCCCCGGGGATTGCACACTCATGCGCAACGCGGCGCAGCATGGTGCCGGAAAATCATTCTCCAAAGCCTGGTGGTTTCGATCTGCGCCACGGTGGGATCGGCTCCCCTCATGATCCACCATTTCGGCCTCGTTGCCCCCGTAGGAATATTTGCCAACCTGTTTCTGGTGATCCTTTCGGAAATCATTCTGGCAGTCGCGTGTCTCAGCCTGATTTGCGCTGGATTGAAATTCACATGGCTTTCGTTGCTCTCAAATAACACGAACTGGGCACTAGCCAAAGGATCCATCTGGTTTGCCAAATTTTTTGCCTCCCTGCCCGGCGGCCACTTTCGGGTCGATCCCTCACGCTGGTGGGACGACAGCACCGCCCGCATCACGGTGCTCGCCATGCGCGACGGCGGGGCCGCCAGCCACCTCGATCTCGGCGGTCACCATTGGATGTTGGACACCGGACCGCAGAACAGTTTTCTATTTTCCCAGCGCAGTTATCTCCTTCGGTATCCCATTACCAAACTGGAGGGTATCGTATTAACGCATCAGGACAGCGATCATATCAGAGCAACGGGCCTCACTGCGATGATGTTTGCACCACACAGCGTGATCGCTCCAGGGAACCTGAAACTCTCCGCAATCGCAACGCAACTGCCTCCGCCTCTCCTATCCCCGTTGCAAATTCGACCCACAGCCACGCTGACCCGCTTGTATCCACCACCCCATCTCGACTATGGCGTGGCGGATGACCGCTGCCAGGTATGGCGGTGTGATGTCGATGGCTGGAGGATTTTATTTCAATCAGACGCTGGCTTTATTGCAGAGAAATGGCTGCTCGAAAACCACGTTGATGTCACCGCTGACGTTCTCATTAAAGGCCATCACACACAGGATTTTTCGGGCCTTTCGGAATTCCTCGACGCCGTAGCCCCGCGAGCCATCTGTTTCACCAACCTGCGCTGGCCGGGGAATGAACGCGTTTCCGGTGCATGGATCGAACGCCTGCGCGATCACGCCATCCCTTATTTTGATCAGGGAGAAAGCGGGGCCGTGGAGATTTCCCTCACGCCGCAGGTGCTGAACCTGCGTGGATTCGTCGATGGAAAATCGGTGGAGTTGCGGAAACCTCCGTGACTGAATGGAACTTAGTAGGCCTTCGCAAAGATCACGCGCTGGGTGCTGGCACCTCCGGTGAACGGACAGACGCCCGATTCCTGAAACTCGGCTCCCCTCGGAATGCAGCGCATGGTGACTCCTAGGGATTTTTGCAAATGGTCCTCATCCTCCGCCGTGCCGGCCCAGTGGACCAGAGCGAACCCCCCATGGATTTCAGCCTTCTCAGCGTTCGCGGGGGTGAAGAATTTTTCAAATGATTGCCGGTCATCGATCTTCACCATGTTGGCATCGCGGAAGGTGGTGGCGCGGGCGAGCAGGCCATCCTGAATGCTTTGCAATATGCTGACCGCCGTAGCCGTGAATTCCTCGGCTGTCGGAAAAGCCTTATCCTTGTGCGCCGCATCCCGCCGAGCGACGGCCACCGTGCCTTTTTCCAGATCGCGCGGTCCGATTTCAACCCGCAGCGGCACGCCCTTCTTGATCCATTCCCAACTCTTGGTCCCACCCGCGAGATCGCGTTCATCCACGTTGACCCGCAGGGCATCGCCATGGAACGATAGGCCTCGCAACGCGGCTGCGAGATTGTGCGCTGCGGCGAGAACGGCGGCTTTGCTGTCCTCCTTGGGGGTGACAGGCAGGATCACAATTTGTTCGGTGGCGACGCGGGGTGGCAGGACCAGTCCATCGTCGTCGGCGTGCGCCATGATCAGCGTGCCGATGAGCCGCGTGCTGACACCCCAACTGGTCGTCCAGGCGTGCTCCTTGTTGCCACTGCGACCGGTGAAGGAAATGCCCGAGGCATGGGCAAAATTTTGCCCCAGGAAGTGGCTCGTTCCGGCCTGGATGGCCTTGCGATCCTGCACCATGGCTTCGATGCAGAGCGTGGATTCCGCGCCGGGAAAACGTTCGCGCGCACTCTTCTCTCCGCAGAGGACCGGGATGGCGAGATGGTCACGGACGAATGTCTGATAAACGCCGAGCATGGTCTCCGTCTCCGCCAGCGCCTCGTCCTTGGACTCATGGGCGGTGTGGCCCTCCTGCCAGAGGAACTCCGCAGTGCGCAGGAAGATGCGCGGACGCATTTCCCAGCGCATAACGTTGGCCCATTGGTTGATGAGCAGGGGGAGATCGCGGTAGCTCTGCACCCACCGTGCAAAGGCGGCCCCGATGATGGTTTCGCTGGTGGGTCGAATCACAAAAGGTTCCTCCAGCTTGCCCGTGGGCACCATCTTCATTTTGCCATCGGGTTGTTTCACCGATTCCAGTCGGTGGTGGGTGACGACGGCGCATTCCTTGGCAAATCCCTCCACGTGGGCCGCCTCCTTTTCCAGATAACTCAGCGGAATGAGCAGCGGGAAATAGGCATTCTTATGGCCCGTGGCCTTGAACATGGCGTCCAACTGGCGTTGAATAAGCTCCCAGATTCCGTATCCCCACGGTTTGATGACCATACAGCCGCGCACTTCGGAATTTTCCGCGAGATCGGCGGCTTTGATGACTTGCTGATACCATTCAGGAAAATCATCCTGACGAACGGGGGTGATGGCGGTCTGGGGTTTGGACATGGGACAGTGGTGGCAAGGGAGATTCAAGATTCAAGCCGCAAGTTTCAGGCATTCCCCAAAGGAATCCTGCATCTGAATTCTTGAATCTTCCGCATTCATCCATGATAGCACCTTATCAATGCACCCAGCCTACTTCACCTATCCCCAAATTCGCGACTGGTCCGCCGTCCAGGCCCCCGGCGTGCTGGCCGTTCTCGGCGATCCCGTGGCCCATTCGCTCTCGCCGCAACTCCATACCCCGGCACTGCGGGCCTGTGGCATAGCGGGTGACTACATTCGGCTGGAGGTGAAGGAGGCGGAATTTGGCGAAGCCCTGCGCCGCATGCAGGAACTCGGATTTATCGGTGCCAATGTCACCATCCCCCACAAATTCACCGCGCTGCGCAGTGTGGATCAAGTCTCGGACCAGGCACGCCAACTGGGAGCGGTGAATACCCTCCTGTTTCGAAATGGCCGGATCGAAGGCCGCAACAGCGATGGACCGGGATTCGTGCGAGCCATCAGGGAGGCCTTTGGCCGGGAGATCCGCGATCTGCGGATCATGATCATCGGAGCCGGTGGCGGCGCGGGGCGGGCGGTGGCTGTGCAATGTGCGTTGGAACAATGCCAGCAGTTGGTTCTGGTGAATCGCTCGCTGGGAAAATTGGTTTCCCTGCAGAATCAAGCCCTCGAAATCATTTCCAGCGGCAAAGTCCTGAGCTTCGCTCATGATCAGGCATCGCTTGAAAAAGCCCTGCCGAACGTGGATCTCGTGATCAATGCGACGAATTTGGGGATGAAGCCGGAGGATGGCCCCGTGCTGGCTGGTGCTGCCCTCACTGCAAGCCATCTGGCATACGATATGGTTTACCGTCCAAATGAGACAGCCTTTCTCAAACAGGCTCGCACCGTGGGAGCCAACGCCTGCAATGGACTGGGCATGCTCCTGCATCAGGGCGTGGTGAGTTTTGAGTGGTGGTTCGACCGGGCCGCACCGCTGGAGGCGATGCGTGCAGGATTGATGACGGCGGTGTCGGCGGGTTAAATCCGCTATTCCTGGGCGGGTGGGATGGGGATGTTTTTGGGGAGCAGGATGCTCCCCTCCTTGGGAATGGCAAGGCTGCTTGTTGTTGGCTGAAGTCAGAGTTTTATCCCGCAAATCAAAACGGCCACCTGCGGACAGGCGGCCGTTCTGACGAACATGCAAAAAGAAAGGGCTGGTTACTTGCTGACCTTGGCAGTGTGGGCGCCGTGGCCTTTGAAGACCCGGGTCGGAGCAAATTCGCCGAGTTTGTGACCGACCATGTTTTCCGTGACGTAGACTCCGATAAAGTCCTTGCCGTTGTGAACATTGAAGGTGTGGCCGACGAAATCGGGGATAACCATGCTGCGGCGGGACCAGGTCTTGATCGGGCGCTTGATGGGTTGTTCGTTCATTTTGTCCACCTTGATGAGAAGCTTTTGCTCAACGAAGGGACCTTTTTTAAGTGATCTGCCCATAATTTAAAGAGTGAGATAGTTGGAAATAAGAAGGTTAGGCGGCGGAGCGATTATTTGCCTTTTTTGGCGTTGCGGCGCTGGACGATGAGTTGATCGGTGTGGCTCCACTTACGGGTCTTTTGCCCCTTAAGCTGGCCCCATGGACCCTTGAGGTGCTTGCGACCACCACCGGATTTGGAACGGCCTTCACCACCACCGTTGGGGTGATCGATCGGGTTCATACACATACCACGAACGGTTGGGCGAACGCCCAGCCAGCGGGTGCGTCCGGCTTTGCCACTGACAACGTTCATGTGCTCAGAGTTGCCGATGACGCCGATGGTGGCGGTGCAGTCGGAATGGATCTTGCGAATTTCTCCAGAGGGCATTTTCACGAGCGCATAGTCACCCTCACGGTTATTGAGCGTGACGGACTGACCGGCCGCGCGGGCAATACGACCTCCGCGGCCGATGACCAACTCCACATTGTGAATGCTGGTTCCGAGTGGGATGTTGCGCAGCGGCAGGGCGTTCCCGAGATCGGGAGCCGCCTTGGGACCGTTGGCGAGGGTGGCTCCAACAGCCAGTCCCTGGGGGGCGAGGATGTAGGTGAGCGTGCCATCGGCGTATTTCAACAAGGCGATCCGGGCGGAGCGGTTGGGATCATACTCGATTCCGACGACGACCGCGGTGCAATCCTGCTTGTTGCGCTTGAAGTCGATGATGCGGTATTTCTTTTTGTGACCACCGCCAATGTGGCGCATGGTGATGATCCCCTGATTGTTCCGGCCACCAGAGCGCTTGCGCACCAGGAGGAGGGATTTCTCAGGAGTGGATTTGGTGATTTCCTCAAAGCCGGGGGTCGTTTTGTAACGATTGACCGGGGTGATGGGGCGGAAGGTTTTGAGCGCCATAAAAGGTTCTGCGGTTTGAAGTTAAATTTAGACGAGTTCGAATTTTTCGCCGGGGGCCAGACGGACGACGGCCTTTTTCCATTTCGGGGAGATGCCGGCATCGGCACGACGCTTGCGGCGGGCTTTGCCGTCGTATTGCATGGTGCGGACGGCGACGACCTTCTTGCCAAAGATCTGCTGCACAGCCTGTTTGATCTCGAGCTTGTTGGCCTTGGGATTGACCTCGAAGACGAATTCGTTGTTTTGCTCACCGAGGAGGGTGGCCTTTTCGCTGAGGCGAATGGTATTGATGACTCTGAAAATATCCTTCATGGAAAGTTGGTTTGGGGCTGAAGGTTGGTGAAATTAGGCGGCGGTGCGGCGGGAGATGATTTCCATCGCATCGGAGCAGATGAAGATCTTGTCGTAGTGCAGGATGTTCTCCGTGTTCACTTCGTCAGCGGTCATGAGGAGCGCCTTGGCGTGATTGCGGGCGGCGAGGTAGGTCTTCTCGTCGAACGAGGTGCCGATGATCAGAACCTTCTTGGCATCGGTCAGACCGGTGATAGCCTTGATGAACGATTTTGTCTTGCCGTCGGCGACACTGAAGCTGGGGAGCACGAGAACATCGCCAGTCTTGATGCGCTCGCTGAGCGACTTGCGGAAGGCCAGTTTGCGGGTTTTCTTGTTGACGTCCTTGGAGTAGTCGCGCGGCAGCGGACCGAAGACGACACCTCCGCCGGAGCGAACCGGGGAACGGCGCTCACCAGCCCGGGCATTGCCGGTGCCTTTCTGCTTGTAGGGTTTCTTGTTGGAGCCGGCAACTTCGCCGCGACGCTTGGCGCAGGCGGTGCCGGTGCGGCGATTGGCGCGCATGGCGACAATAGCGTCGTGAACGGCCTGGGTGCCGCGACCGTCTTCGACGACGGTGATGTTGGCCGCCTTGGCGGAATCGAGTGTGAGGACTTGAGCTGACATAATGTGGAGTCGGCGGGGGTGAAATTTTAAGTGGAAAAGAAGGGATTACTTCTTGGTTTTGGAAGTGGCTTTTTCAAACGACTTCAGGCGGGTTTCTTCCTTGACGAGTTCCTGGGCATGGGTGCCTTTCTTCTTGGAAGGACGAATGATGACGAGTCCGCCATTGGCTCCGGGGACACTGCCACTGATGAGCAGCACGCCATCGGGGCGGCGGGAAACGATGCGCAGGTTTTGGACCGTGATCCGGTCCATACCCATGTGGGATGGCATCTTTTGGTTTTTCCAAACGCGGCCTGGAGTGAGACGGCAACCGATGGCACCTGTCCGGCGGTGCATCATGGATCCGTGGGTCTGGCGCTGGCCTTTGAAATTGTGCAATTTCATGGCACCCTGGAATCCCTTGCCCTTGGAAATACCGATCGCATCCACCCACTGGCCTTCCTCAAAGGTCTCAACGCCCAGCTTGGTATCGGGAGCGGGGAGGTCCTTGTCGCTTTCGAGGCGGAATTCGCGAACGAAATATTTGGGTTGCGCACCGGCCTTTTTGAAGTGGCCGAGGTCCGGCTTGTTGGTGCGGCTTTCCTTTTTGTTGCCCATGCCAACCTGCACGGCGGTGTAACCGTCTGTTTCCTTCTTCTTGATTTGAAGAATATCATTATCGCTGACATCAACAGCTGTAACGCAGATGGATTTACCATTGGCGTCATAGACGTGAGTCATGCCGAGTTTTTTTCCGAGGAGTCCGAGACCGATCATATTTTTGGGTGGCAGGGGTGGTTATCAGGGGTGGATCAGCATCGCGGTGGAAACCGGAGCGGCTGGGATTCTGTGGGCAGAAATTTTGCGAAGGTGAAAAACTAGATTTTGATGGTGATGTCCACGCCGGCGGGGAGATTGAGTTTTTTCAACTCATCAACCGTGCGAGCCGTGGGGTCCACGATGTCGAGGATGCGCTTATGGGTGCGGAGTTCGAACTGATCGACACTCTTCTTGTCAACGTGCGGGGAGCGGTTCACACTGAACTTCTCGATGCGGGTGGGCAGCGGAATCGGGCCAGCGACTTTTGCGCCAGTGCGTTTGGCGGTATCGACGATTTCGGCCACGGATTTGTCAAGGGCACGAAAATCGTAGGCACGAAGACGGATGCGGATGCGCTGGTTTTGCATAACAGGTAGGAAAGAACGGAGGTTTTATTAGGGTTTGGAGAAGAAACTGACAACAAAGATGACGTCCCGCCCGTTCTGACTCAAGGTCTGCTCAAGATTTCTCGGGACGCCGATGCCGTATCTAACACCGTAATGGTGCAGGAAGGCGCATCGCCAGTTCAGCAGCTCTTTTCCGGTGCCGCTCCCGATAAATCCTTTGCAAACGGATTCATTTTACGGGTGAGGCAAAGCGAGTCGGTCCAGGAAGGAGGGCGGATTATAGGTTGGGGGTCAATGAGCGCAAGTCCTTTTTGGTTCTTTTTTCAATTCGCCCGGTTATGGGAACTCCAGTGATGGCCTCGTGCCCCCCCTTTTTGAAGTCAGACTCATCAACCAAGTTCAGAAGGTTGTCGGGGGGTCCCGCCGCCATGTCAACGCATGGTTTTGCCTGTTGGCTACTTCCTTTACCATTTGTCGTTGGCAACCTGATACCCTAGCCAACATGTATGCCGGCCACTGGGTGCGCGTCATTTGTGAACGATTCCAAAATATCAATCCGCCCCTCCCGGGGCGTCGCTCGCCGTCCTTTGCTTGCGCTGCAAATTGAGGATTCATTAGTTACCGAAAACTCGCACCAGCCGCCCTCGCGATCCTGCATCTGCTGCGCCAAGACTGGCAATCGGCACGGGGCAAAAAAAAATCATTTTTGAAACGCTCGTGCATACCTTTAGAATATCTGATATGAGTCAATGGTTAACGGGAAAGCACCTCCAGCCAGAATGATCTTCCCATTCGCAATCTCATCATGAATCATCTCCCTCAGCTTCCCGCAATGGCCCTCCGGGAGAAGCCTGGCGATCAGTCCATTCACTTTTCCCCGTTATTGGCGGAAGCTTCGATACTGGGGCGCGACGCGGTGCTCCAAAGAATGAAGACCTCACTGGATGGTTTGAGCGATCAGGAAGCCATGCGGCGGTTACAGGAATCGGGACCGAATATGGTCGCAGCCGGATCCCATCGCACCTGGCCGTGGCGACTTTTGACTGCGGCTCGGAATCCGCTCGTGATTTTGCTGGTCGTGCTGGCCACCATTTCGTTTTCAACGGGTGATGCCCGGGCGGGGACGGTAATGGGAATCATGGTAATCCTCGGGGTCAGCCTGCGCTTTGTTCAGGAAGCCCGCGCAGAGGCGGCTGCGGAAAAACTCAAGGCGATGATCAACGTCTCCGCTTCGGTGTTACGAGCGGGGAAAGAATCGGAAATCCCGCTGCGTGACCTAGTGCCGGGAGATGTCGTCAGGCTTTCCGCCGGAGACATGATCCCGGCGGATCTCAGGCTGGTGGAGGCGAACGATCTTTTCCTTTCCCAGGGAACCCTGACCGGGGAATCTATGCCGGTGGAAAAACATGCGGACCGCGAGGATCGCGCCGAGATTTCCGCCCTGGAGATGAGGAACATTTGTTTCCTTGGGACCAGCATCGAAAGCGGAGCCGCCACCGGCATCATTCTGGCCACGGGCGCTCAGACTTATTTCGGCAGCATGGCCGGGAGCATGACGGGCGAAGCCGAACCAACAAGCTTTGACAAAGGGGTAAAGGATTTCACCTGGCTCATGATCCGCTTCATCCTGATCATGGTGCCGCTGGTATTTTTGATCAATGGATTGACGAAAGGCAACTGGCGGGAGTCCTTCTTTTTCTCCATCGCGGTGGCCGTTGGTCTGACTCCGGAAATGCTGCCCATGATCGTCTCCGTTTGCCTATCCAAAGGGGCTCTCGCGATGTCCCGGAAAAAGGTGATCGTGAAGCAATTAAATGCGATCCAGAATTTTGGGGCGATGGATGTGCTCTGCACGGACAAGACGGGAACGCTGACCATGGATCAGGTTATCCTGCAGCGTCACTGCGATGTGATGAAAAATGAGAACGAGGATGTCTTCCGGGACGCGTATCTCATCGCCCGATTTCAAACCGGCTTGAAAAACCTGCTCGACCGGGCCGTGCTGAGCCACGAAAACGCCGTCGAGGCACTCGCAGCGGGGTATCGGAAAGTGGATGAAATCCCGTTCGATTTCGTCCGGCGAATGATGTCCGTCGTGGTGGAGAAACCGGACAAAAATCATCAACTCCTCACAAAGGGTGCCCCGGAGGCAGTCTTCCCACGATGTAACTCCTACGAATTGGATGGTCGGGTGATCCCCCTGGAACCTGATCACGCCAGGGAGTTGATCAGCCATTACGAGGACCTCAACGATGAGGGCTTCCGAGTGCTGGCCGTGGCCTACAAATCCCTCGCACCCGGCGAGTTTATTTCCAAGGAGGATGAATGCGACCTGGTGCTGAAAGGATACATCGCCTTTCTCGATCCTCCAAAGGACAGCGCGGCCCGTGCCATCAGCGCCCTCCAGAGCCATGGACTCACGATCAAAGTGCTCACTGGCGACAATGATCTCGTGACCCGTAAGGTGTGCCGTCAGGTTGGGCTGAACGCAGACGCGATTCTCCTCGGCAGCAGGGTGGAACAAATGACGGATGCCGAACTGGCCGTGGCGGTGGAGACTACGCAGATTTTTGCCCGTCTTGCGCCGGCCCACAAACAGAGGATCATCAAGGCGCTGCAGCATGCCGGGCATGTGGTCGGATTCATGGGAGACGGCATCAACGATGCACCCGCCCTGCATGTGGCGGATGTGGGAATCTCGGTCGATTCAGCGGTGGACATCGCAAAGGCCGCGGCATCCGTGATCCTGATGGAGAAGGATCTGATGGTGCTCGACGATGGAGTGACTGAAGGCCGCAAGGTTTTTGTAAATATTCTTAAATATGTGCGCATGGGGGCCAGTTCCAATTTTGGCAACATGTTCAGCGTGCTGGGAGCCAGCGCATTCCTGCCCTTTGTCCCCATGGCCCCAATCCAGGTCCTTACGAACAACCTGCTCTACGATTTCTCCCAGATCCCCATTCCCACCGACACGGTCAGCCCCGAACAGACAGCGAAGCCACGCCCATGGGATATTGCGAGTATCAAAAAATTCGTGCTCTTCATCGGCCCCATCAGTTCGCTGTTTGATTACACCACATTTCTGGTGATGCTCTATGTTTTTGGCTGCTGGGATCCTGCTCGGGCCTCCCTTTTCCAGACGGGCTGGTTTGTCGAATCGCTCATAACCCAGACCCTGATCGTCCACGTCATCCGCACCAACCAGATTCCTTTCATCAAAAGCCGGGCGAGCTGGCAGCTCACCCTCACGACCCTTGGCATCATAGCAATTGCAGTTTGGCTGCCTAACTCCCCCTTCGCATCGGCCCTGGGCTTCACGGCGTTGCCGATGCTTTACTGGCCGATCCTCCTGGTCACCCTTCTCTGTTATATCGTTTTCACGCAGGCGGTGAAAATGTGGCTGGTTCGCAGGCAATGGCTCTGAGGTGCCTCCATGAGGGTTTCACCCCATGGCTGGGTGACGATTTGCGGAATAACAATGCTTTATGAATACTCCCGCACTCAAAGCCCACTGGCCCGTCATCTCAGCCAATTTGAAATCGCACTGGCCGCAACTTACGGACGATGATCTGCAATACACCGAGGGCTCCGAGGAGGCTCTCATTGCGCACATTCAGAACCGGACCAATGCCACGCGCGTCGAAATCGATGCCGTGTTTGAAGCGGAAATGGATTAGTCTTCGGCAACGCCCTCCCCCACCCCGGGCCTCCTGTTCACGGGTGATTTTTGACTTGTGGCAAAAGGCATGGGCGGGTCCATTGCCGTATGCGCTTTCTCGCCCTCCTCCTTCTTGCATCCACCCTTCCAGTTCTCGCCGAATCGGAGGCTCCGGTGAGTTTTTATAAAAAAGTCCGCCCGATCCTGCAAGCGAAATGCCACGGCTGCCACCAGCCGGCCAAGGCGAAAGGCGAGTTCATCATGACCTCGTTCGATCACCTCATGAAAGGCGGGCATGATGGCTTGGCGATCGAGGCGGGCAAGGGCGAGGAGAGTCTGCTCGTCAAGCGCATGCGTATGCCGCGTGACAAGGAGGAGGCGATGCCCCCGAAGGATGGACCGCTGCCGGATGCGGATATTGCGCTCATCGCCCGCTGGATCAGTGAAGGCGCGAAGGACGATACTCCCTCCAATGCCATCGCCCGGTTTGATGTCGATCACCATCCCATCTACACACTGCCGCCTGTCATCAATTCGCTCGACTATTCGCCCGATGGCTCGCTGCTGGCGATTGCGGGATTTCATGAAATTCTGCTGCACAAGGCCGATGGCAGCACCCCGGTGGCCAGGCTGGTCGGCCTGGCGGACCGTTTGACTGCCGTTCGTTTTTCTCCGGACGGCAAACTGCTCGCCGCCACGGGTGGACTGGCCGCGCGCATGGGTGAAGTGCAGGTCTGGGATGTGGAGCAGCGGAAATTATTGGTCTCCGTCCCGCTGACCAACGATACCATTTATGGAGTGAGCTGGTCTCCGGATGGCTCGCTCATCGGGCTTGGATGCGCGGATGGGAAATCTGTTCG
>CALQSQ010000092.1 GCA_943333275.1 Akkermansia muciniphila | reverse complement strand
TACGATTCTTGCGGAAATGAAGTCAGCGAAACACAAAACGGCCATACGATTAGCTGCACCTTCAGCCAGCGGGGCCGCAACGGCATTGCTTACCCCTCGGGTGAACGCTTCAGCGAATCCCGCAATGCCCAGGGGCAACTCCTCAGCATTTCCGCTGTCAACGCTCAGGGCCAGATCCTTTCCCCGCCCATCAGCACCTGTGATTATTCCGGGTTCTCCTGTGTGCGGGAAGTGCGGAAAAACGGGGTCGTCACCACCTGCGATTACCGCAGCGATGGCGAACCACCGGTGCCCTTGTCAGGCGGAGTTGAGGACTTTTCCTTTGGCGAATGCGTCCGCTGCACCCTCACCAGCGGCACCGGCACCGTTCTGGAGGACTGCGTCACCCGTCGGAACCGGGATGGATATGAAGTTCAAAATCAACGCGCCTTTGGAGTCGCAGGGGCCGGGGGAGCACCGCGCGTGCGCCGCATGACCTTTACCCTGGATCCCCGGAATCTGATCACCGGTTGCATCACGCAAGTCCGCACGGCAGTCGGAGGCCAGGTTACCACCGAGAGCAATGTCAGCTATGGCCTCGACGCCCGCGGGCAGCGCGTAAGCGCCAGCGGAGGCAGTCATCCGGGGAGTTACACTAGCGACGCCACCCTTCCTCCGGGTGATGCCCAGATGGCCCAATATTCCACTTGGCCCGGCGGCCCGCTTAGCTGGGATCCCAACGGTTCCCTGACGGAACTGAGCCGTGGCACCAGCGGCCTGCATCTCGTCTATGACGCCTACTCACGGCTCGTCGAGGTTCAGGATGCGGCGAGCACCACCCTGGCCACCTACGCCTACGACGCCTGCGATCGCCGGACCACCAGCACCATTCCCTCATCCACCGTGGGAGCGCCCCCCGCTGTTACCTCCTACCTGTATGATGGGGATACCTGCATTCAGGAGTCGGATGGTGCGAATGTTCCGCAGCGGACGTTTGCCTGCGCCAGCGGCAGCGCCATCTGCATCGTGCCTATCAATGGCGATCCCATTTATCCCCACGCCGCCACCACCAGCAGCGCCCGCCTGAGAGTATGGCAGTTGATGCAAGGCGAAAACAGCACCGAAGCCATGCGCTGGACACCGGTGGTTCCAAAACCCCAGGAACCTGTCACCTACCGCATGTCCGTCACCAACACGACCGGAAACGCCATGGAGCGCGTCGCCTGTGATGACGGCGGCCAGCCCATTTTCCTGAATGAACTGGGCAATGTCCGCCCTGGAGCCACCTCGACCATCAGCGGCTATCATTGGATGAAAGATTGCTACGATGGTGCCTGCATCTGGTGCCCGGAGAGCGGACTCATCCAAGGTGATGGCGGTGTTTACAGTCCGGAGCTTGGACAATTTGTTTCGAAGTCCACGTGTTCGGTCAAGTTCAAGGAAGCCAACGCGCTCTCCTTTAAGAAGGGATCATAACCCCCGTTGTCGCGGACTTGCAGGAGAGTAAGGTGGCGCTGTGCCTGCCTCAGTTAATTCGTTGCGCTCTCCCAGGCCAATTCATAGACATCACGGCCTGTTTTACATTGATCGTTCCATTATTCAAGGATCTCCAGCAAATTGTGCTTCTGGTCCGTCCACGTTTTGATCCGGAGGTATTTTGCATTGTCAAATCTTGAGGGGAAGGGTGGAAGGGCCTTGAGAAATGCCGTGTTGTTGGACACCAGCACATAGTCCGTGGCTTCGAGAGGATCATTGGTGGGGGTGGACAGGATGCTGCTCTGGTAACCCATCGATTGGGCGGTGCGCTCGACCATGGGTGCCAGTGCCAGGTAGGTATTGGATGCGTGGACGGCAATGATTCCGTCGGGTTTCATGTGGCGCTTGTAAATTTCCAAGGCTTCGCGCGTCAGCAGGTGCACGGGGACGGAATCGCCGGCAAAAGCGTCCAGCAGCAGCACATCGAACTGCTGGCTTTGCCCCGCCGCCAGCTCCCGCTCCATGCTGAGTCGCGCGTCACCAAGCACGACCGTCACCTCCCCATGACGCGCCTCCAGATCGCCGATGTAGGTGAATTGCGTGCGTGCGATCTTCACGATGTCCGGATCGATTTCATAAAACCGGTAGCGGTGGCCCTGCCCACCATAGGCGGCCACGGTGCCGGCCCCCATGCCCACGACGCCAACATGCACGGCCCGTTGATTTTTGACATGGTCCAGCGCCACCCCAATGCCGCTCTGCGCTCCATAATAACTGAGCGGTTTCAGACGCCATTGAGGATGCATCCACTGGGTGCCGTGGGCGATGCTGCCGTGATAGAGCTGGCGAAAGTTCGCCCCAACTTCCTCATCCGGGAAATCCTGAATGGAAATGCAGCCGTAGAAATTGCGCAGGCGGAAGGTCCGATCCGTCTCACGGAAACCCCAGAGGTTTAAAAAATCCCCGCCCACTTTCCCCCCACTTTCCGTCAGCGAAATCTCCGGTTCCAGGGTGCGATGGTAGTGGATGCCCGCCCCCGCCAGGATTAACGGCAGGGAAAGCAGGGCGATCATGCCGGCCAGATAGGCTTTCGCCAACCGCCTGCTTTTACCGTTCCTTCGTAGTTCCAATCCCACGCGAACCATCGCAACGAGTGCCGCCAGCAGACACAGAAGCAATGCCCAGGGCCATTCCTGATAAGTGGTGAACACGCGCGGAGCCAGCAGGTTGACAAACGCACCTCCGAGCGCCCCGCCTGCCGATAGAAACAGATAAAACTCGGTCAGTCGCTCCGGACCGGGCTTGAGGCGGATCAGCTCTCCATGGCAGGTCATGCAGCCGAGGAAGATGGCACTGAAACAGATGAGGAGTTGGGATTTGAAATTGTTGACCAGTTCATTTGCCGGTGAGTCCTGGCCATAGAGGCGGCTGCACAGCCAGGAGAAAAACTCCGAGTTGTCGAACCACGCATCCGGCATCCGCCGATGTGTGGCTGCAAGCACCAGCACTGGAATCGCGAGCGAGGCCCAGAGCACCGGCTTATACCAGCGCGGATGTTCGAAACAGAGGATGAACGTGATCAGGTAAAGACTTAGCGGAACGACCCAGAGAAACGGGATGACCGCCACATCCTGCGTCACGTGGCTGGTCCCGGCCAGCACCTGTGCACTGGCCAAAGCCGGAAGGAACAGCCACAATGTCCGCTGCCACCACCGTGGTGCAGCGCCCGTTGAGGAGACGACGCGGGCAACTTGTGGAGAGGTTCGCCAATCCCGAAAGGACATGAAAAGCGACAATGCCGCGAAGCCTGCGAAGGCCACCGACCAGCCTTGGGCCTGTTGCAGCACGTTCAGGCGCGGTTCGAAGAAAAAAGGATAGCTCAGCAGCGCCACCAGGGACCCGGCATTGGAGAGCGCATAGAGCCTCCACGGGCTCCCGCCCGTTCCCTGACCGCGGTGAAACCATACCTGCACAAGCGGGCTGGTGCTGGCGAGGACGAAGTAGGGCAGGCCTACGTTGGCCATCAGGAGGAGCAGAATTTTTCCAGTTGGTTCAGCGCCGCCTGAAGGTTTCCAGGACAATCCGGGCGCTATGGGCAATGCCAGAAGCGCGCCCAGCACCAGCAGTCCGTGCGTCATCCACTGCGCCTTGGGCGGCAATTTGGTCAATCCATGGGCGTAGGCATAGCCGGCGAAAAGCACCATTTGAAAAAACAGCATGCAGGTGGTCCATACCCCGGGACTGCCACCGAACCATGGGAGGATGAAATTTCCTATGATCGGCTGCACCTGAAAAAGCAGGAACGCACTGAGCAAACTCAGAACGGCCAACTGAACGGTGAAGGATCGCCGGGATGAAATCATGAAGGCTGCAGGTTGCCGGAATCACCGGGGCAAAGAAAGCACAAATTTTTCACGCTGCGGCAATTCCGCCCTCCACCGCACGGATTTTGGGCCAGGAGGGACCGTGGGGTGTGCCTTCCTGGCACTGGGGTGCGATTTGATCCTCTGGAATTTTGACAAGCGGGGGAATCCGCTTATGGATTGCGCCCCCCTCCTAATTCAACCCCTCATCTATTATGGAAACGACCACCTCCCACTCCTTCCAAGCCGAAGTCCGGCAACTGCTGGATATCGTGATCAACTCGCTCTATACCGATAAGGATATCTTTGTTCGTGAGTTGGTCTCGAACGCTGCAGATTCCCTCGAAAAGCTCCGCCACCTCCAACTCACGCACACCGACCCGATCTACGATGCGGATTCCGCGCGGGAAATTTCCCTGGAAACGGACAAGGAGGCCAAAACGATCACCATCACGGATACCGGGCTGGGCATGACCCGCGAGGAGCTGATCACGAATCTGGGAACCATTGCCCACAGTGGTTCGCGGTCCTTTTTGCAGACGCTCACGAAGGAGCAGGCGGCAGCCGGCAATGTGATCGGACGTTTTGGCGTGGGCTTTTACAGCGTTTTCATGGTGGCGAAATCCGTCCAGGTTTACACTCATTCGTGGCATCCGGATGCCGAGTCGCTTTGCTGGAGCAGCGATGGGGTGAGCGGCTATGAAATCACCACGGCGGAGGAGCAGAAGCGCGGGTGTCGCATCGTCATTCACCTCAAGGAGGATGAGGATAAATTTGCCGAATCGGATACCATCAAGCGCCTGCTGGAGCGCTATTCCAATTTTGTTTCCTTCCCCCTCAAACTCAACGGTGAGCACGTCAATACCGTCGAGGCCCTCTGGTTGAAATCCAAGAGTGACGTCACCGATGAGCAATACAAGAGCTTCTACCAGTTCGTGGCCCACGCGTACGATGAGCCGCGCTACCGCCTGCATTTCAACTCGGATGCCCCCATCTCCATCAATTCGCTGCTCTTCGTTCCGCAGGAAAATCAGGAGCAGTGGGGCATGGGCCAGATGGACCCCGGCGTGGCGCTCTATTGCCGTCGCGTCATGATCGATCCCCATCCCAAGGGGCTGCTTCCCGACTGGCTGCGCTTCGTCAAGGGCGTCATCGACAGCGATGATCTTCCGCTCAACATCAGCCGGGAAACGATGCAGGACAGCGCCCTTATTCGCAAACTCAACGATGTCATCACCAAGCGCCTGCTGAAGTTCCTCGATTCCACGGCGCTGGAGGATGCGGAGAAATACGATGAGTTCTACCGCAAATTTTCGCGATTCCTGAAGGAGGGCGTCGCCACGGATTACGCCCACCGCGATGCCATCGGCAAGCTGCTGCGTTTCGAATCCTCCATGACGGAGAAAGGCAAGCTCACCAGTTTCGCCGAATACGTTTCCCGCGCCAAAGACGGGCAGGAGGAGATCTATTACCAGATCGCCCCCAGTCGCGAGGCCGTCGAGAGCGGTCCGTATCTCGAGGGATTCAAGGCCCGTGGCCTGGAGGTTATTTATTTCCATGAACCCATCGACGAATACGTCTGCGAAGCCGTCCGGGAATTCTCCGGCAAAAAACTCGTCGCGGTGGACAGCGCGAATGTGAAACTGGAGGACGTTGTCAATGAGGCCAAGGTCCTTGATGAAGTCGACACCGAAGCCCTCTGCAAATGGCTGGCCGAAGTCGGCGGCGACCTCGTGGAGGAAGTGCGCGCCAGCAAACGCCTCGTGGACAGCCCTGCCGCGGCGCTCACTCCAGATCAGGCCGCCAGCGCGCAGATGCGGGCCATGATGCGGGCCATGAATCAGGACGCTCCGCCCGCCAAGGTCATCCTGGAAATCAATCCCCGCCATGATCTCATTCACAAACTTTCCGCCGCCTCCAAGTCACAGCCGGAGACCGCCACGCTCGTCGCCCGCCAGATGCTCGACAACGCCCTCATCTCCGCCGGCCTTATGGAAGACCCGCGTGAAATGGTCCAGCGGATGTATGCCCTGATGGGTGCTGCACTTGGCAAGTAGGCCTCTGAATTTACTCGCCCGAAACCCTCAGCCGAGTTCGGAACCGACTGTCTTCAGCGCCTCAACGAGCGCGCGGGTGGTGGGAGGGACTTTGCCGCGCTGCCAGAGCAGGATGAAATCCCAGCGTGCCTTGGCATCGGAGAGGGGAACGAAAGTAATCCCGGGATGGTTGAGGGTTTGGAAATAGGCGGGCAGCAGGGTGACCGCGGATTCCGAAACCACATGAGAGAGCACATGGGTGATGCCATCGGCGATGAGGGCAAAACGTGGTTTGAATCCCGCAGCCCGGCATTGCGCAGTGATCCAACGGTTGCGCCCCGGCATCTGGTCCTCATCGATCCCTATAAAATCCTTGTTCTTCAGTTCCCTGACGGCCAGGTTTCGGTGCCGGGCAAGGGGATCGGAAGTCGCGAGCGCAGCACAGCAACCGAGGGAACAAAGTTTCGTGCTGTGAAAGTCGCGTGCGGCAACCGCCCCTTCCTGACCAATGAGCGCAATGTCGAGTTCGCCCGCCCGCAGACCGTCGATTTGTTCCCTGGGCGACATGTCGTGCAGCTTGAGTTTGAGATCGGGGTGGCTTTGCCGCAGACGCGCGAGTGCAGGGGTCAGCAGGGCGTGGGATGCGGAAACGAGGTAGCCAATGCGCAATTCTGATCTGAGCCCGCGGGCCTTACGGCGCAACTCGGCGAGTGAGGATTCATAGGCCGCCATCACCGGGCGCATGGATTTGATCAGGCTGTGACCAAGATCCGTCGGCTTCACGCCGTTTGTTTCGCGTTCCAGCAACCTTCCGCCGATTTCCGCTTCGAGCGCTTTCATCTGGCGGCTCAGCGCCGGTTGGGAAATGCGCAGTCGCACGGCCGCGCGGTTGACGCTGCCTTCCTCAATCACCAGCAACAGGGCGCGAATTCGATCAATCATCGGGCAAGGGTATGCAAATCTTGCATAACGGCAACACCAAACCGGCATTACCCGCAGGCGTCCGCTTCCGGCAGTTTCCCGGATCATGAAAGCACCCGATCTCACCATCCATCCTCCCCGCAGCCCCCGCGTCCGCCTCGGCGGTTACACCATACTACCACGCCTGCTCGATAAAGCCCGCGCTGTTATTGCTGGCACTGCCGGGGAATACAAATACAACAACCCGAACGACGGACACTTCTTCCGCTTTACAGGTATCAGTCCCGAGGCCCTCATGGAGCAGGTAAGGACCGGGACAGGCGACTGGGATACGTTGCTTTGGGCGAACGAAAATGCACCGCTCAAGCGAACGACATTGGAGATCCAACAATGGTCCGACTGGACGGAAACTGTTTCCTTCAACGACGTTGAGATGCGCGAGTGGTTTACCGATCAAATCAGGCGCCTTAATCCCGCCCGTGAAGATTTGCGGGGCACATTCGATTACCTTGATCTCGATGATTTTGTCAGCTTTGGTGGTGCAGCCTAAATCAAAATACCCATCTCCCGCCTATGAACCCACGCCCGCCACTCCCGCCCTTCACGGAGGAAACTGCCAGACAAAAAGTTCAGATGGCCGAGGATGCCTGGAACAGCCGTGATCCCGAACGCGTCTCGCTTGCCTATACGGAAGACACGGAGTGGCGAAATCGTGACGTGTTTCTCAACGGTCGTGCGGAGGTTGTCGAGTTTCTCAAGACCAAGTGGGCGAAGGAACAGGACTACCGTCTTAAAAAAACACTCTGGGCCTTCACTGGAAACCGCATTGCCGTGCGCTTCGAATACGAGTGGCGCGACGCCAGCGGTCAGTGGTGGCGCAGCCACGGAAACGAAAACTGGGAATTCGATGAACACGGGTACATGGCCCGGCGTTTTGCCAGCATCAATGACCAGAAGATCAACGAGGCCGACCGCAGGTTCCGCTGGGAAAGGAAATCCTAATCTCTGCCCTCATCTCCGTGTCCATTCCCGTCCAGCTACTCAGGAATCTCGGCCCGCGCAGCGCGGGTTGGCTGGCGCAGATCAATATCCTCACGGCGGATGATCTTCGCTCCATCGGGGCCGCGGCGGCCTACCGCGGGTTGATCATCCAGGGTATTGTCAAGCCGCACCGGATGCTGCTTTATGCCTTGGGTGGAGCCTTGGATGACGTCAATTGCCTGCGGATGGATCGCGCTCGCAAACGGGAGTTGGAGGACGAGACGGGCATCACTCATTCGCAGCGCGCATAAATATTTCGCCTCCATTTCTCACTTAAACCGAAGTCCTAATCGAGGATTACGGGAGCAACTACCAACGAATCAAAACCATGGCTGACCGTTTCATGCACACCGTCCTTACACCCGCCGTTCTCGAAGCGGAGCGTCACTATTACGGGCGGTCCTATGCCACCACCTCCGAGGCCCCTGAATCGGAGGAGCTGACAGACGGGGAGATGACCTTCCTGGAAAATCGGGACAGTTTTTACATGGCCACGATCACGGAGAATGGATGGCCCTACATCCAGCACCGCGGAGGTCCTCCGGGGTTTATTCGCGTGCTCGGTCCCCGTCAAATTGGGTTTGCCGACTACGGTGGAAACCGCCAGATGATCAGTGTCGGAAGTATTTCCAAGCAGCATCGGGTGGCGCTCTTCCTCATGGATTACCCGCACCGCGAACGACTGAAGATGCTGGGCCACGCCAAAGTTCACGACGCGCGCGATCATCCTGAAATGGTTGGAATTGTTTTGCCCCCCGGTGGGCACGCCGCAAAAGTGGAGCGTGTTTTTATTATCGACATCCTCAGCTACGATTGGAACTGCCCGAAGTTCATCACGCCGCGGTTTACTACAGCCGAAGTGAAGGAAACTGTCGCGCCGCTGCAGCAACGCATTGCTGAACTTGAGGCAAAGATCGTAGCCCTTGGCGGAAATCCTTGATTCACCGATGGCATCGCGTCATCGTGCCGGTATGATTCGAATATTGTTCCCCTTCACCTTTCGCAGGCCGCCGGTTTCCACGGGTGTCCAGACGCCGCGCACGCTGCCTCCGGATTCGGATGGCTCGCTCACGAGCATGGCCAAGGGGGTGAATGATGTGCTGAATTATTACATTCAGGTGACCGACACCAAGGCCTCCATCTTCATTGCCGGAAGTGTGGCGGCGGCATCGTTTTTGCTGATGAAATTTCCCGAAGGATGGGGTGCCAGGGCGCTGTATTTCTTTTCCGCCGCGAGTCTCGGGGTTTCGCTCGTGCTGGCTACGCTGGTCGTCCTGCCGCGATTGCCAGCCCGTAGCGGCACGGGAAGCGTTTTCTGGGGTGACATCGCGGGCTGCAGCGACCAAATCGCCTACCGGGATCGGTTTGCGGCCACGGCCTCTGCCGGTCTGCTCGATGAGGAATACAGCGTGCTGAATTTCTACACCTCCAGGATTTTAGAGCGGAAAATCAGGATCCTGCGCTCGGGGATTCTGTGTTTTCTGGCTGGCGTCCTCACGGCGCTTCCTCATCACCTCATCAATGCCTGATGGCCCGCCTCAGCTGGAGAAGGGCTGTGCTGCATCGGTTTGCACCCCTATTTCCGGACTTGTCCGAAAAGGTTCCTCGGTTATGGACTCCGATGCGCAATTTTGTAATTCTTAGTTCCCTGTTGTCGGCGAGCCTGATCAGCCTTTACGCTGAGCCAAAATCCATGTTTGATGGAAAGACCCTGGAGGGTTGGGAGGGGCTGCCTGCGCTGTGGCGGGTGGAGGATGGGGCGATCACCGGGGGGGCGAAAACCATGGACGTGACTCAGAATGAATTTCTCGCTACAAAAAAGGAATATGGGAATTTCGTGCTGCGGTTGAAATTCAAACTCACCGGTTTCGGAGGTTTCGTGAACAGCGGCATCCAGATTCGCTCGCAACGGGTCCCTAATTCCGGGGAGATGGCCGGGTATCAATGCGATCTCGGCGATCCCACGTGGTGGGGGTGTATTTATGATGAGAGCCGGAGAAATCGCGTGATGGCGCAGAGCGACATGACAAAGATTGAACCGGTGCTCAAGCGCGATGACTGGAATGATTACGAAATTCTGGCGGATGGTCCGCGCATTCGCACCGTCCTCAATGGTGTGACCTGTGTGGATTACATCGAGGAGGATGCTACGATCGTTCAGACCGGCCACATCGGAATCCAGGTGCACGGAGGAGGGAAGCCATGGATGCAGGTCAAGGACATCACGATCGAGGAACTGCCCCCGACCAAGCCCGTGCCAGCCTTCCAGGAAGCCCCCGAGCCGGCCCCACCCCCCAAGGCCTCACCAGCGTCGGCTGCGGAGCAGCAGAAAATGTTCACCCTGCCGCCGGGCTTTGCCATTGAACTGGTGGCCGAGGAAGCGGAGGGCTATGGGAAATTCATCACCACGACATGGGACACGGCTGGACGTCTGTGGACGATGACGGCGATGGAGTATCCGGTGGATGCGAATGAGAACCGTGCGTCAGCCGAAGCTATGTATGCCAGCCATGCGAAAGACAAGGTGCTGGTCTATGATTTTGCGGATCGCGGAGGCAATGGTAAGCCCGCCACCTACAAGGCGACCCCATCAGTTTTCGCGGATGGCCTCGCGATTCCGCTTGGTCTGCTGCCGCACCAGGATGGCGCCATCGTCCAGCATGGCACCAAGATTGAATTTCTACGTGACACGAATGGCGATGGCAAGGCGGACAAATCCGAAACGTTGCTGGATGGGGTGGGGATTGATGACAGTCACTTGTTTCTCCACGGATTCACCCGTGGTCCCGGCGGCTGGATCTACACGGCGCAGGGGGCTTTCAATCATTCGCAGATCAAGGCGAAGGATGGATCGGTGACGAAATGGGATTTCTGCAAGCTGGGAAGGTTCACACCGGATGGCCAGAAGTTTGAACTGGTGGCAGCAGGGTTGAATAACATCTGGGGGTTTGTGATTGATCGAGAGAGTCGGCTCTACGGTCAGGAGGCCAACGACATGGGCTATCCGCTGACTCCGATGGAGGTGGGAGAAAATTTCCCCGGCATCGGTGAGGAACGGTTGAAACCTTACGGCCCGGTGCGACCTCCCGCGGTGACGGACTGGCAGGTGGGTGGAACCGGATTGAGTGGACTGGCGCTGGCGGATGACATCGGCTCCTGGCCGAAACCTTATGGGATGGAGGAGGATGCGCGGCACCGGATGTTTTATCTGGCGAATCCAATCACGAATCGCATCCAGGCCACGCAGGGAATTGGCGAACCCAACCGGGAGAAATTTACCAAGGTCAAAGATTTCATCAGGTGTTCCGATCCCTGGTTCCGTCCGGTGCACATTGCTTTTGGCCCGGACGGATGCCTCTACATCGTGGACTGGTATAACAAGATCATCAGCCACAATGAAGTGCCCAGAAATTTCCCCGAACGCGACAAGACGCGCGGTCGCATCTGGCGAGTGCGGCACTCCGCGCAGCCTTCGGTGGCCGTTCCTGATCTTTCCAAAATGGATGCGGTCGGCCTGACCGCCCAGTTGAATGCACCGATCAAATGGACCGCGCAAACAGCGGCCTGGCTGCTGGAGCAATCCGGCGCACCGGTTCCAGCGAATGCAAATCTCGTCTGGAAGGATCGGGACCGACGGGCCGCCCTCCGCAAGGCGTCCGTTTCGGATCTGCTGAACCAGACCCCGGCTGCTGATGGCTCGTATGAGGCGAATTTCGTACGCGGGTTGATTCGTGAAGCCCTGGAAATAAATCAGGATGCTCTGGCAGCCTTTCTAGACAGTCCCGAGGCCCAAAAGGTTTCGGCGGAGAATCGATTGTTCGCCTGCGTGGCCCTTCCGGAAGCGGTCAGCGTGCTGCGTCTGGCCTCGCTGCTGCCGGCGGTGGATCGTCCTTTGCGTGAGGATGAACTGCTTCCCATGGCGGCCCATGCCGGCAAGCCGGGGGTGCAATCCGCGCTGAGTGCTCTGCTGAAGCGTCGGGAGAACATGGAGTTGCTGCTGCGTTTAAAAACGAAATTTGAAACGGCGTCCCTGAAGCCCGTGCTCACGAAGGTGGCGCAGGAATGGATGACGAAAGATCCTGGACTGGCCATCCAATTGGCGGCAGGTTTTCAGATCGCAGAGTTGGAACCAGCGGTCGCGGCTTCTTTGGAAAAAGCCGGCGAGAACGAGATTCCCGTCCTCCTGCGAGCCCTGTGGATGCTGGGATCCAAGCGCCATGCTGTGTTTGAGAAATTTGCCAGCTCGGAAGTGCCCGCCATTCAAAATGAAGCCCTGCGGGGACTAGTGCCTACGCCGGCATTATTGTTGGCCCGGTGGGCGAAACTTTCCCCCGCGCAGCAGCAGAATCTGAGCCAGGAACTCGCCAGCACGAAGCCGGGGGCGCAGGCATTGGTTGCGGCGGTGACCGCGAAGCAGGTTGGGTCCGAAGTCATCGATGGTCCGCTGGTGGAACGATTGCAGGCGGTGCTCGGGGAGACTGATCCGCAACTGCAGTCGCTGCTCAACGAGTATGCGAACCTCTTTCAATCCGTGCTGATGCTGAATGGCGACGAGGCGTGCGGGGCGGAAACCGACCTTACCTTGGACGGTCCCTTCACCGTCGAGGCGTGGATCAAGCTCGATGGTGAAATTTCCAATGCCGACGGCCTGCTTGCGGGTCCGGGAAATTTCGATTTCAATTTCTACGGAGGCATCGCGCGGGTGTTTGCCGGTCCGCTCAGCGATGTGATTGTCGCCAAGAAACCCATGACAGCCGGCATGTGGTCGCACGTGGCCGCAACCCGCGATGAGCAGGGAAATTTCAAGATCTACCAGCATGGGGAACTCGATAACACCGAGGGGAAACCTGACAAAACCAAATACGAACACCTCACCCTGGGCCACACCATTTTTGCAGGCGGAACGAACGGGGCGATGACTGAGTTCCGGGTCTGGAACCTTTGCCGGAGCCCGGCGGAAATTCGCACCAATTTCGACCGCACCCTGCTGGGACAAAAGGTGCCGGGTTTGGTGGCGTGTTATTCCGGGACCCAGTGGCCCAAACTGCGCGGTCCGGCGAGGATTGCCAAGACCACTGATTTCCCCGCCCTGAGCACTCCTGAACATGCAAAGGCGCTGGATGAAAAATTTGCCAAATTCGCCGCACTGGCGCAGAAGAAGGGCGATCCCTCCCAGGGCAAACTTATCGCGAACATCTGCATCACGTGCCACCAGATTCAGGGAGCTGGAGGACAGATCGGACCAAACCTCAGCGGCGTGGGGGCGATGGGACTTGATGCCATTCTGCGCAACGTTCTGACGCCCAACGCAGCCATGGAAGCGGGCTACCGCGTCTATCAGGTGGTGATGAATGACGGACGGGTGCTCGAGGGGTTTCTCGCCAAACAGGAGGAAACCGCCTACATCCTGCGCGTGCCCGGAGCCGAGGATCAACGCATTCCCAAGAACGCCGTGTTGAGATCGCAGTATCTGAAACGCAGTCTGATGCCAGAGGGCCTGCTGGATGCCTTCCCTCCGGAAATGGTCACGGACCTGATGACCTATCTGCAGTCGTTGAAGTAGGGGGATGGCCGGGCGCGACGGTCACATTTCCGTGATGCGAACATTGCGGAACCAGACTTCGTCGCCGTGATCCTGCAGCATGATGCGTCCCTTGGGATTCTTTGCCCAGTTGGCGCGCGACTTAAATTTGCTTTTGGCGAAGGCTGCGTCCCAGGAGGGAGTTGAGGTGTCGCATTCGGTCACCTTGGTTCCATTGAGCCAGTGTTCAAATTTGGTGCCTTTGACGATGATGCGGCTTTGGTTCCACTCGCCCACGGGTTTGACGGGTTTGTTGTCCACCGCCGGGAAGAGGTCGTAGATTGCGGCGGTGCGGTGGGTCGGTAGCAGACCGTCCGCGTGTTTGGCGTCGTCGAGCATCTGGTATTCCGGACCCAGCATGGCATCGTCGTATTTCATCACGCGGTATTTCACCCCGCTGTTGCCGCCGACGGAAATTTTCCAATCCCAGTCGAGCGTGAAATCGGCGTATTCCTTCGCACTGTAGATGTCGCCCGCTTTTCCCTGGCGATGGATCACCCCGTCCTTGAATTCCCATCCTGCGGCGGGGGCAGAACCATCGGCCTGAATCCATTCGGTGATGGGGGTGCCTTTGGCATCGTCGGCGGAACGAAGCGTGGCGGCTGCGAGGATGGCGATGGAGGCGAGCAGGGAGGCGAAGGGGAATTTCATGGAGGATGGAATGGAGATAAATGGACGCCGCGGCTCAGGCCATGAAACCGACGTTCGGAGTGGCGAAGCGATGGAGGTTGGGAAAGACAGCGCTGATGGCATTATCGTCGAGACCGAACCAGCGTGCGAGAGTCGCGGAGTATTCGTCCGCGCTCAGGGTCGGAATCCACCGTCCGGTGGCTCCGGAACCGGTGTCGTAATCATCCGGGCCATTGAGTTCGAGGGTGGGGAACGTGCCGTAGAGTCGGCCTCCGTTCACTGCCCCGCCCACGACCATGTGGTGGCTGGCCCAGGCGTGGTCCGAACCGAGTCCGTTGCTCTTGAACGTACGCCCAAAATCGCTGGCCGTGAACGAGGTCACCTTGTTGGCAACCGCGAGCGCCTCCGTGGCAGCGGAAAATTTTCCGAGCGCCCGGCTGGTGGTGGCCAGGAGGCCGGCATGCGGGGCGGGCTGATCCCCGTGGGTATCGTGACCACCGATTTGCACAAAGAAGATCTGCCGCTGCATCCCCAGATAACTCCGCTCCGCAATAATGCGCGCCACGGTATGCAACTGGCGTTCGAGGTCGCTGAGGTTGTTGTAAGTGACGCCGCCGCTGCCGATGCCGAAGGCGGTGTCGATGCTGAGGCCCACGGCGGCATCGGTCTGGCCGCTCGTAAGCCGGGCCAGGGCGGTGCTGAGGGACGATCCGTTGAAGATGGCGCGTTCGCTGACTTTTTGAAAATCCTTCAGGTGCAGATTGGTGCGCGCGGAGGAGAGACTGACATCGCCGCCGTTGGCCGTATCGCGCAGGATTTGATCGATAAGGGTCTTGCGGGGCAGGGTATAGCCGGTGTCGGTGGGTGAGGTAAGCTTGAACGAAACTGCGCCATTTGTGCTGACTTGGAACTGGTTCACGGTATCGCCGACTTCCCAAGTGTTGCTTCCTGCCATGGAGACCGAGAGGGAAATATTTCCCAGGGGGATGCCGAGGCGGACGAGTTCCTCGCGAACCTTATCCGTGGTGCGCCCGCCCCAGCCGGTGCGGCTGATTTGATCCGGCACTGAGGTCTGCCACTGGGTCACCTGATCGTTGTGGGAAAAGAGCTGGGGAGGGAGTTTTCGTTGTTTCGCCAGGATCTGCGCCTTGGTGGCGGGTTCGAGCATCACGCCGACATTGGGGATGAAGGCTAGTTTCCCGGCGTTGAACAAATCGCGGACTGCCGTCATGGAGGAATGAACGGCATAGGCCTGGCTGCCGGTCTGTGCGGTGCTGAGGGGCAGTGCCCAGTAATTGTTCGGGTTGGCATTGCCGTCCACCAATGGGCGCGCGGCGGCGGCGGCCTGATCCTCCCAGAGGGCGAGACGCGGGCCGCGGATGGATTTATAGCCCGCATAGCGCGCGTCGGTGGGGGCAGGGATGAGTGTGTTGTTGCAATCATTGCCGCCCGCGAGGAAAACGCAGACAAGCGCCTTGTAATCGGAGACATTGACGGCGGCCATGGCGCTGTTCATCAATCTCAAATCAAAGAGCGTATTGAAGGCACCGACCCCGAAGGCCGCTCCGCTGGCGCGGCGCAGAAAGGAGCGGCGGGAAAGGAATTCGCGATTTGTCATGGTGGTGGGGCTTTCGGTGCGGATTAATTTTGGAGGGCAAACTCGGGGCAGAGGGACATGAGATAAAGTGCTTCGGTGACGCGACCCATGCGGTCCGCCGAGGTTCCGCCGTAGGAAGTGGTGCCATTGCGGACGGCCTTGAGTTCGAGGTCGAAATAAATGTCGGAAGAAGTCACACTGTTTTGATGGACTTCGACAGCGATGACGTTGTTGCCTTCAACGAGTGCAGTGCTCGGCAGTGGGTATTCGAAGAAACTTCCTCCATCATCGCCCGCGGAGGTAGCCAGGGTGGTGCCGTTGACGAGGAGGCCCGCGGTGAAGTTGTCCCTTTTGATTTCCTGCCCATTGAGATAAACGATGGCCGCATCATCGCGTTTGAGGCGCAGGATCAGGCTGCCAACGTGGGCGACATCTGTGACGGAGAAATTTTTCCGATAATAGGAGGAAATCCATTTGTTCGTGGAAACTCCTCCGTAGGGGATGACTGTGGTGACACCGATGTGGAGCGGCGTGGAGTTGTCCTTGTAGCCCAGCACTGCATTGCCGGAGGTCCAGCTTGCATCGTTGTAGGAGGGATGTTTCCAATTGGTCGAGTTATAGGACGCATTGCCGACGACGATGTTGCTGGCACCGAGACCGCTGGCATTGGTGAAATACGACCAGGCCGATCCTGCGGACACCACGGTCTCAGGGAACGAGTTGATGTAATTGACCAACAGCGTTCTCAAAGGCGTCGACATTTGATTGGGCATGAGCAGTCCACCTAGACGGTCCACGAGGGCGCCGCCATCCAGTGCTACTGCCTGCTCGGCTGTGGCATCGAGCTTGATGTCACGCCCGATCGGATTGCCATAGGAATACCCTTGGCCGTACGTTTGCGGCGAGGCCATGGTTGCGGGTGAGGATTCATTTCTCCGCGTGAATTCGTAAAACCAATTGCCCGAGTTGACGATGCTGGTCTCGCTGGTGATTTGGAATTCCGGACTGTAGAGGCCATTGTTTCCGGTATTGCCGAGAAACACATAATCGGGCTGGAAGAAGTTAAATACCGTGGGCGAACGCAGGGGCGTTTGTTCGAAGCTTGTTCCACCGGTGATGCCCATCTCCCAGGCGTGCCGCCCGGAGGCCGTGGCCGAGCCATCGGCAAAGATCACCGGGCTTGTGCCAACGGTGGTCACTGTGGCTGTTTCAAGAAATGTCTTGTTTGAATACGCCAGAGTCACAGGATCCCGGTAGGCGGCCACGGTAACGGAAGCCGCGGTGAGTTCAGCAGGTTCGTCGGCCTTGTCCCAGCGGGAGATGGGTAGCGTGGCGTTGGTCAGTACGTAAATGCCGTTCTCCGCCGGGTTTGTCTGATTGCGTAGCAGCAGCCTGGCATTGGTGGTGAGGGGAATGTCCTCGATGGCAGGATAATTCACCGTTGGCAGGCCGACCGTCGTCACGTCTGAAATGTCTGTGGAATAGGTGCCTACGGACGTGCCGGTGCTTGTTTTGGTCAACGGCAGGCCGTTGCCATTGAAAATATAAAGCCCGTTGTCTGTGGATGGAGACTGGTTGGAAAGTGTCACTACGTCGCCAGGGTAGATCGCGCGTGATCCCAGCCTGGTGTAGGCGGTCACGGGAAGTGGTTGGGAAAGATCCAAATTGGCATTGGGGCTGACCGCAACCATGCCGAGCATGTTGACCGATCCATAATTCGCCTCACCGTAGCTGAAGCCGTTGATTGCCCGCAGCAATTGGGTGGCGCGGATCACCGGTTCCTTGACGTGACCGTAGCCTGACTGGGCCCGGGGTGCCTGATTCCGGGCTTCCGGATCGAGCAGGAGCGTCTTGATCACCGCTGCCATATCGCCGCGGACTCCGGATCCATTGTCATCAAATTCCTTCGCGACGCGGTAAATGTAGCCGGGGCTGGGATTGACTGTCACCATCCGCTGGATCAACTGCCGGGCGATGAACGGTCCGGTGTTGGGGTGATGGAAGATAATATCATGTGCCAGGGTCAGCTCGTCATTGCAACTTGTCGTGGTCGCCGTGGTGGTGGCGGGGACAATCGTATTTTCCAGGAGCAATTTTTCCGCGGTGTCGTGATCACTGGCGCGTGGCGTCATTGGCGTGATGTAATCGCCGCCGTTGCCAGGGAGCCTCCAGCCTGTGAAGACATGGGCGAGCCCGACCACGTTTTCCTGTTCGTAGGTGGTGGCTGGCAATCCCGCCGAGTTCAGCACGTAGGTGCCGTCCGGGTGGAGGCGGCGCAGGCCGATGGTGAACAACTGGAGGATTTCCCGCGCGTAATTTTCATTGGGGATGTAGCCGATGGCCGGATTGGGCTTTTTGTTATTGAGCATGTCCAGATACCGGCCCATCGATGGATTCAACGTTACCTTCTCAATGAGCGTCCGGAAATTTCCAAGGCCGTGCCAGTAGAGCAAGTCATGATAATGAACGACAGCTCGGGCGAGCGAATCAAGCGGGCCATCTTCGGAAATGACCATAATTTGACTGAGGGCAAATGCGGTGCGCATGCGCAATTGATCCGGCGCCTTCACGGACGTGCGCCACCAGGCCCGCCAGATTTCATCGCTGCTCTCCAGGGACGCTCCGACATTGGAGACGTTGGAGAGGGGGAATTTGTCGTAGTAATCCCTGACGTAGCTGGCCATGGGGCCGGAGCCGTTGTATCCGGTTTCCGTGCTGCTGGGAAGGAGCGTCGGTACGGCCGGGGTGGGGGAGACATACTGGATGCGCGAGGGCAGCAACTGGGTGACGAGCACTTCAGGGTCGGTTCCCTTGCTAATGGCCAGTTGGGCATCGATCCATCCTTCGTATCCAAGCGCCTCCACGGCTTCAATGCTATCGGGATCCCACGGTGCCACGCCGTCGGTATCGTGGCGTGCGCCAAAGGTCGCCTGTTGCAGGAAACGCACAATTTCCGCCTGCCGCGCAGCTGGGTCACTGGGCAGCGTCAATTCCGCGGCGGGTGGAGCGGCGGGGGGCACAAAGAACTGCGATCCGGTGACCAATTGAAAGAATCCTTTGATCTCCCCGGAGGGATAGGTGCCGGTGTGAAGATTGATGTAAATCTGCCCCGATTCGATGCCGTTGATGAGATCCTGGATCGTGTGGGTGGAACTGTTGGTGAAAACCCAGAGCCGGTCGTTGGCGGGCGTCAGCGGCGCGGTGTCAATGTCAAAGACAATGGTTCCCGATGGGGCTGGAGAGTTGCGCGCGTCATGCAGGTGCTGTGAACTGATCGGGCCGGTCAGATTGGCGTAGGAGTAACTCAGCAAAGCCGCTGTTTTGGCCTCGTTCACTTTTAACAAAGCCGTGCCGGATCCGAGCGAGGCCGCTCCGTTCTGGGGTTTCATGCTGGCAATGTAAAGTGTCCCGCCATCCGAGGTGTCACCGGTCGCGGAGAACGGCGACAGGGCATATCCCGGAACGATCTCCGCCACGGCATCGCCCGGCTTCATCCACGCGATGCTCAGGTGGTCCGCGCCCGTCGTCTCCCGCCGGATGGCCTCGATGTAGTAGGCGTTGCCCGCCTTCATCTGCATCTGATAGGACGTTTGCGAGGGAAGCGTGGTGTAGGAACCGGGAGGCACGCTGCCATTGACAACCCAGGCGCGTTTCAAGCGGTGCGCTGGTTCTGCGTTCGAGGACACCCACAGCTCCACATTTTCATCCGAACTGACCTGGAACGTGTAATTCCCGGTAATCGGCGCGGTGATGTAGCCCTGGATGCGGTCGCCAAAGTTATCCCCCTCATTCGCCGGAGCCTGGAGCGAGGTGATCGTCGTCGTCGACGTGGGAACCGTCCACACGGGAACTGTGGAGACACCGGAGCCAGACAGCGGCGTGGACCAAACCTGGCGCGTAAGATTCCCCGCCGTGCCGATCACCACTATCGTCAGATTCTTCGCATCGCTCCCCGCAGCATTGGACGCCACGATGGTCGGGAAATAAATGCCTGCGGTGCTCAGCGTGCCGGTGATCTGTCCCGTGGTGGTGTTCACGGTAAGTCCCGCGGGCAGGCCATTCGCTGAATAAGAGGTCGGCGTGTTCGAAGCCGTAATGGGATAGAGAAATGGTGCCCCGATCAGTCCAAGCGTCGTCAGCGGACTGGAAATGATGGGGGCCGTGCCGGCAAAGGCCTCGCTGCTCAAGGCCGACGTCGGGATCGTTTCCTCCGGCTGGCTGGGACTCGACCACCGGATGTCGATGTTGGCATTGTTGGTGAAATCTGTGGAATCACGGTAATCCACCCGTATGAAATAGGGCTTGCCCGCCACGAGGATGCGCGTGCTCACTTCCGAACTCGACTGCGCGTTGTTAAACGTTACCGTCACTGGATCGACGGTGCTCCAGGTGTTGATCCGTAGGCTGTTGGTATTGTTGGTGCTGCTGATCGGGTTCTGGCTGAAATACACCTTTACCCCGCGATCCGCCGTGGTCAGAATCTGATACACCTCCGTGTATTTCGGAGTCACTACGCCGATCCATTGTGCGCTCCACGCATCATCGTCGGCAATCTGCGTCGGCGTCCCCGGCACTCCATTTCCGGTGCCAGGCGGTGTGCCCGCGGGCTTGCTCCAGTTGAAACTAATCGCCGGATCCCGTCGCGTGATTTTCAGTTGGAGAGGATCGAAATTTCCGTTGGTCACGGGATCGAAAGAGTAGCTGGAACTCGACGTGTTGAAATACTGCCCGATCAACCCCTGGCTCGCGATCGTCACCGTCGCCGCCCCGTTCGGTCCCACAGTATAGCCTGTCCCGGCATTGATGGTCAGAATTGCCGTCTCCGCATCCTCCAGCACCGCATCGCTCAGCGCTGTCATCGTCACCGTCATGCTCGACACCCCCGCCGAAAACACCAGCGGCCCACTCGTCGACAGTGTGTAATCCGTCCCCAGCGTCGCTGTGCCACCGATCGTAAACGGCACCGTCAGAGGCTGGAATCCACCGCGTCGCACGAATTTAAACGTCGCCGTTTTCCCATACTCTGTGGCATACGACTGCAGCGCATAAACATTCACCACATTCGGCGAAGCCACGATCGCCGCCGCCACCTCATAATCACTCCGCCCATCCCCATCCGTGTCCCACAGCAGCGGGCTCGTCCCCAGCTGGTATTCCTCCCAGTCGCTGAGCCCATCCCCATCGGTATCAATATCCACCGCCGCGATGCGGATAAACTGCCGTTCCCCCGACATCGGGCTCACTCCGTTCATCACCCCACCCGTCCCCATCTGCGCCGACCCCTCATCCACCCACGTCCCCACCTCCATCGTCGGCGACGTCTGAAACTGATAACGCTTCCCCAGCGTTGACTGCCACTGTCCCGTAACCGTCCCAGCTCCGGAATTCACCGAGCTAAAATCAAACCGGCTCGTCCCCGTCAGCGGATTCGTCCCCGCGATGCTTTCCTCCAGATTGCTCGTCCCATCCCCATCCGTATCCAGAGTCGGATCCGCCGCCGCAGGATACAGGGCCTCGAAAACATCACTCACCCCATTGTGATTCTGATCCAATCCAAATCCATCGGTATGTCCATATAGGGAAACGGGAGCAACCATCAGGGACAAGGAGCAAACGAGACGAGCAGTGATCGGTTTCATGGGGAAGGGGAGGGGAGAAAGCCAAATGCCAACAGCGACGCCCCTCATTGTAACAAATAATTTCCAGAATGGAACCAAATTCGCCCTCCCCAACGATTTCGTTACACAAAAGAAACAAATCTCCCTCATCCTGCAAATTAAAGAGGTCGTGCCACGACCTATCTCAATTGAGAACCCTGCGGCCAGCGGCCACTGGGCGGGGAGGCTGTGGCCAGCCGAGAGCCCGGAACAGTGCAGGGCTGACCACAAAATGACGCAGTAGGCCCAAGGCAAGGCCGGTGCGAGAAGCTGAAGGGAAACTTTGCTGACAGGATTTTAGTCCTGCAGAGCTATTTCCACCAACAGCAGTGCTGGGGCATCGGGGCCGTAGGGACCGCGGAGTGCGGTCTGGCCACGGGGATCCATTACGAGGGAGCAGCCGATGCATTTGTGTCCCGTCCACTCGCCATCAATGAGGTGGCCGACATTACTGGTGGCGGCGATCCAGAGGTGAAATTCCCGGGCGACGGGGCCGTAGTTGTCGAGCCAGATCTGGCCGTAGGGGGTGAGGGAATTGTCGTGGTCCGGAGGCACGGCCCAGGCGCAGGGGGAAAGGATGAGTTGCGCGCCCATCTGGCCGAGGGTGCGGCTGATGGTCTGCCCGCTGGCAAAGCCATCTGCGCAGATCATAAGGCCTAAGGTGCCGAGGGGGGTGTGGGCGACGGCGAGTCGGTCGCCCCGGGAGTAGAGGTGGTGGGCGAGTTCGAGTTCGTTGATTTTGCGATGGTGCAGGAGGATGTCCCCGGTTGGAGAAATGAGGACGGCACTGTTGTAGAGATGGTCTGCGGCGCGCTCAACCAATCCGGCGCAGACATAAAGGCCGTGGGATTTCGCGGCCTCGCAGAGTCGCCGGCAGGCGTCGCCGCCAGGAATGGGGCCGGCATCCGTGAGCGCCGAGCCATGACACCAGCCACAATCCAGAGCTTCCGGCAGCAGGACGATGGCAGCACCCGCTTGCGCAGCCTTGGCGATGGCCTCCAAGGCGCACCGCAGATTTTCCGAAGGCTGCCCGCCGATAACCGGAATTTGAGCGAGGGCGAGAGTGAACGTGGGCATGCGGGTTATTTCCTTTCCTTCCAGCGGTAGGCAGCGAGCGAGTTCTTCCAAAAATATTTCTCGCGGGCTTCTGCACCTTTGGAGGTGAAGTAGGCATCGACGATGTTGAAAGCTGTGGCGTAGGGGGCGCCCTTGTCGGAGACGGGCCAGTTGCTGCCATAGATGAGGCGGTCCGGGCCGAAGGTCTTCCAGAGGTGGTCGAGGATGGGCAGGTAATAGGCGGTGTCCGCGGGGGCCTGGCCTTCGGCGCATTCCATTTGCTCCACCAGGGCGGAAACTTTCATGAAGACCTGGGGGTGCCGGGCGAGTTTTTGGATGTTGTTTTTCCAACTGGGGTTCATGGCCTTGGGATCGCCTGGGCTCCCAAGGTGGTCGATGACGATGCGCAGGTCGGGGACGTCTGCGCCGAGTTTGGTGGCTGACGGCAGGGTGGTGACCGGGCCGTTTAAATCAAGCTGGAGGCCATGACTGGCGAGAAGTTTGGCGGCAGCGAGGACGCCAGGCTGATTCTTTTCCAGACTGATGAGTTCACCCCGCCAGCGAATGCCGCAGAAGAGGGGATTGGCGGAGAAACGCTTCAGATGCTGCGCGAAATTAGCATCGGTGGGATCGAGATTTCCGACACATCCGAGGATGGATTTCTCATTGGCGGCGAGGTCGAGCACCCATTGGTTGTCCTCCACCCACGGACTTGCTTCGACGACGATTGTCTCGCGGACGCCGTGCGGATGGGCCTGCGCCTGCCAGTCGGCGGGCATGACTTTGCGGTAGAGCTTGGTGCCCTTGTCCGGCCATGGAACGCCCTCGGGGCGCGTGGGATCGTAGAAATGGGTGTGGGTATCGATGATGCGCAGGGCCGGCGCGGCGGCTTGCGTGGAATCGGGAGCGAGGGCTCCGGCGGTCGTGGCGAGGAGAAATTGGCGGCGGTTCATGGCGACGGTGTATCAATAATCGCCGTGGATGGAAAGCTCAATCCTTGCCAGGAGGAGCATCGGGAGCTGGGTGAGGGCCGGCCGGGAAGGCGGGGCGATATTCCTCGGGCGTGAGTTTGCCATCGCCATTTTTATCCAATGTCTTGAGAGATT
>CALQSQ010000091.1 GCA_943333275.1 Akkermansia muciniphila | reverse complement strand
TGGGCCAGCGGGCTTTGGGTGTCTGGGGCGATGATTTGCTGGACTGCGAGCGGGGAGTTTTTTGCGAATTTTTGCAGACAGTCTGTGAGCAATGGTTTGCTGGCGGGAGTGGCGACGAAGGCCAGGAAGTTTCCGGTGGTGGGCAGGGTTGCTTCGGCGCCGGGCCAGGGTTGCTGGGTGTTGGGGGCGTCGGTGAAATATCCCAACTGATCGAGGCAGATCACCGCGCTGAGTGGGCGGCCGCGGGTCTGATAGGCCTTGGCGAGTGTTTGCGGGCCGTTGGGTGGTGCGCCGAGGGCATTTCCAAGAAAGGCAAACCTCAGGGTGTGCTTGGGTTTCCTGCCGAGGAAATAATTGGCCAGTGCGAGATTGGCGGCGACGCCGGTGCCGTTGGCATTGGCTCCGGGGGATTCTGGCGGGGAATCGTAGTGGGCGGCGACGAGGATGGTGCCGGCGGAGGCATCGCTGCCGGGAACTTCGACAAAGAGATTCACGAGTGTGGCGTCCGTCTCCGAAAAGGGCTCGGTCTCCACGCGCATGAAGCCGATGTTGTTCATGCCGAGCGTTCCCTGGATGAAGGAAATCGAGGCCTTGGTGGCATTCGCATTCGTGGCGGGCCGGGGGCCGATGTCTCGGGCCATCCGGGTGACGTAGAATTGCAAATCGAGCTGGGTGATCGGCTTGCTGGAGGGAGGATTCACCGGTGCCTTGCCGGTGGGTTTGGGGTGCTTGAAATGCCAGAGGATCGATCCGCCCCCAATCAAAAACAGGCCGATGGGCAGGCCCAGAACGAGCATTTTGATGAGGCGGGGCTGGGTCATGGGGGTGGGGGAGATAGGACCATTTCAAGCATGGGAACACACTTCCCTAAGATCAAACGCCGCCGGGAGCAGTGGCGATCAGGAATATTTCACATTCCTGCCGGGATCCGTTTCGTAGTCGAGCAGCAGGTTCTCCGTGGTGTGGGCGCGCACCACTTCCTCCAGAAACTTGAGGTAGATGGGGTCGTCGCGGAACATGGCCTGCTTGTGGCGGCTTTCGAAATCCAGGGAGACAAAGAATGGCCAGTCGGCGCTGGAATCGATTTTCTTGCCGGAACGGACGCTGAGAACCTCGGGGATTTTCAAGAGCAGGCTGCGCGTCTTGCGGATCATTTCTTCAATGATCTCCGGGGTGACATCCGGGCGGAGTTTGTAGAGGGCGACGTGGTGGACCATGGGGGTTGATTAGTCGTTCCACTTCAGGGCGCCTTTTTTCAAAACATAGACGTAGGCGACAGCCAGGATGAAGGCGAATCCTGCCATGCTCCAGAAAACGGCGGTGCCATGCTCGAGCATCTGGCGGAACACGACCGCCCAGGGATACATGAAGACGACCTCGATATCGAAAAGCACAAACAACATCGCCACGAGGTAAAATTTCACGCTGAAGCGCGGCTGAGCCTCACCGATCGGCAGCATCCCGCACTCGTAGGCGGAATCCTTGGTGACATTGGACTTGGAGGATTTGCCAACCACGTGGCTCAGGAACAGCATGCTGGAAGCAAGGCCGATGGCCGCAAGGGCCTGCATGAGGACGGGGAGATATTCGGAAAGCATGGGGGACAGGAAGGGGTAGTGGAGCCAAGGGAGCACATGCCTGCGCACCCGACAATCGGATTCTTTTCATGATTTGCAGAGGCAGTCATTGCAACTGGTCCGCCGGTTCATCCGTTCATTTGAAGAATTGCAGCTTGCTCCGAGTCCGGAGGCTGACTACCCATCCCCAACCCTTCCTTCCCATGCAACCCACCCACAAAGCCGCCACTCTCCGCCTCTACGCCCTCGGTCTGCTGATCGTGGGCCTGTGCAGTGTGTTTTACAATGCGAAGGCCGGGGTGGTGGGATGGCATCCCGAGGGCAAGACGGGTTTGATCGCGAATGGAATCGGCGCGCTATTGGCGCTGATCTTCAGTGTCTTTGCCGCCCGGCAAAAAGGTTGGGCGCACTGGGCGGGAGTGGTTCTGTGTTTCCTGCTGTTGATCGTGGGATTCAAAAATGGATTCATGACAGCCCGTGGGGTGAGCAGCGGTTCCATGGAGGCGCATCTCTGGTTCAAGGCGGCCCTGCTTGGAGCGACCGCATTTCTCTCCCTGATTACGATGATTCCGCTGATGCTCTATGTGCGCCATCGGAACCCAGAAAATTGAGGAGAGCACTGCCGGACTTATTCCCCATTCCTCCATTCAGCCCTGATGCGTCCCCCCAAGAAGTTCAACCCCGTTCCCTTTGCCTATCACGAGGAGATTTCGCTGGACATCACCACGCTGACGAACATGGGGCAGGGATTGGGCCGGGTGGATGGGTGGGTGGTGATGGTGGCGTTTGCGTTGCCGGGGGAGAAGGTGCGGGTGAGGATTTATCGGAATGATAAAAATTTCAGCGAGGGGGATTTGATCGAAGTGCTGGAGCCCTCTCCGCAGCGTGTGCAGCCGGTGTGTCCGTTGTTTGGTGAATGCGGAGGCTGCCAGTATCAGCATCTGGCCTATGCAGAGCAGTTGCTCTGGAAACAACGGCAGGTGGCGGAGTTGCTCAAGCACATGGCGCAGATTGAATTTCCGGTGGAGCCGGTCATGGCCAGTCCGCAGGAGTATCACTACCGATCCAAGATCACGCCGCATTTCGAAAGGCCCCGGGAGGGAGTGATTACAGAAATCGGATTTCTCAAGCCCGGACGAGGACGCGCGCTGGTCGATGTGCCCCAGTGCGCGATTGCCACGGAGGGTATCAATGCAGCCCTTCCAGCGGTTCGTGAAAAGGTGCGGGCGAACGCGGCGACGTATAAAAAAGGCGCCACGCTGCTGCTGCGGGAAGCCTCCGGCAAGGTGCACACGGACCACGGGGCCACGGCGATTGAAACGGTTTGCGGTGAGCGGTTGGAATTTCTCGCGGGGGACTTTTTTCAAAACAACCCATTCATCCTCGATGCCTTCGTCAGCTATGGCATTGGCCAGGCGAAGGATTCGGGGGCGAAGTTTTTGGTGGATGCGTATTGTGGCAGCGGCTTGTTTGCGCTGGTGGCGGCGCGCGCGTTCGAATCGGTGCTGGGGATTGAAATCAGTGCCTCGGCCGTGGAACGGGCTTCGGCCAATGCAGGGCGCAACGGCTTGAACAACTGCCAATTTCACGCCGGTGCGGCGGAGAGTATTTTTGCGCATGTGAAATTTCCCGCTGCAGAAACGGCGGTCCTCATCGATCCGCCACGGGCCGGGTGCGATGAATTATTTCTGGCGCAACTCATGCAGTTTGGTCCACGCAGCGTGGTTTATGTTTCCTGCAATCCGGCCACGCAGATGCGAGACCTGCGATTTTTTAACGATCACGGCTACTCGCCCACCCGCATCCAGCCTTTCGATCTCTTTCCGCAGACCAAGCATTTGGAGTGTGTGATCACGCTGGCTCGAACGGGGTCGTAGGAAATGGGGCGCTCGTTATCATCCGGTGCGACCGGTTCGTGCTTTTATGATTTCCTTTTCCTGAATCTGGCGGATGGAAACACAAGAAATGGAACGCTATCGACCAGAATTTGAGGAGGAGGAGGACCCGGACCAATGGGAGGGGGCGATGCGTTCGGAGCCCCCGCTCTACGATTCCCTGCCGGAGGCGGCGGTGAATTTCATTCAGGAAATGGAGCAGGCCTTTTCGGAGAAAGGGTGGATGGCGCGGTCGCGCGATTTTGAATACCGGCCCCAGCAGCAAACCATGGCGAAGGAGGTGGCGCGGGCGCTGGCTTTGCAGAAGCCGGTGGTCATTGAGGCCGGGACGGGGGTGGGGAAGTCGCTGGCGTATCTGATCCCCTCCGTGCTCCACGCGATGCGGCACAAACGCAAGGCGGTCATCTCCACGCACACCATCAACCTGCAGGAGCAGCTCATGTCCAAGGACCTCCCGCTGGTGCGCAAGGTGCTGCCGGCGGAGTATCAGGAATTCAAGGCGGTGCTGCTCAAAGGGCGCTCGAATTATCTCTGCACGCGGCGGATGGGGCGGTCGCTGGGACAGCAGGGGGAACTCTTCACCACCGGGGAGCAGACGGAGTTGCGTCGGATCGCGGCCTGGGCGAAATCGACGCCGGATGGCACGCTGAGCGATTTGGATTTCACGCCCACCCCCGCCGTGTGGGCCCAGGTGTGCAGCGAGCAGGGCATCTGCACCGGGCGGACGTGCGGACCGGACAGTGGGTGTTTTTATCAGGCGGCGAAGCGCCGGCTCAATGAGGCGGATGTCGTGGTAGTCAATCACACGCTGTTTTTCACGCTGCTTTCGAGTTCGGAAAACATGGGGGCGGAAGGCGCGGGATTTCTTTACCCGAACGATTTCCTGATCATGGACGAAGCCCACACGCTGGAGAGCATTGCGGCGAAACAACTGGGGCTGAATCTATCCCAGGCCGGACTGCGTTTCGATCTGCAGCGGCTCTTCAATCCAAGAACCGGCAAGGGCCTGCTGGCGCTGGCCAAATCGAAATCGGGCGAGGAAGAGGTGACCAACGCGATGCAGATGATGGATGAGTTCTTCTGGGACGTTCAGCATGCGTGCAAATTCTCCACGGCGGGCCGCGAATTCCGCGTGCGCCAGCCTGGCCTGGTCAACGACACGCTGAGCGATCACCTCACGGCGATCACGCAGCGGCTGCGATTTCTCACCGACGACAAGACACTCAATGAGGGCATCCAGCCCGAATTGCTGGACCTGAGCCGGCGTATGCTCGAGGCCCGTGCGGCGGTGGATGAATTCCTTTCGGTGAGGGGGAAGGATCGCGTTTACTGGGTGGAGCGATCTGGGGTGGATGGCCGCAATACCTCCCTGCACGGCGCTCCCATCAATGTGGCCGACCTGCTGCGGGAAATATTCTTTAACGGCCAGAAAGCCTGCGTGCTCACGAGCGCAACCTTCGGTGCGGGCGAGCCGAATCTGGGATATTTTCGGAAACGGGTGGGAGCAGAACGCTCTCGTGCCATCGAACTGGGCAGTCCATTTGATTACACCAAACAGATGACGTTGTATCTCGTGAAACAAATGCCCGAGCCCAGCCATCCCAACTACGAGGCGGCCCTGGAAGCCCACATTGAACGTTTCTGTCTGGAATCCAAAGGCCGCGCTTTCGTGCTCTTCACAAGTTATCGGCTCATGGAATCCATCGCGGCCCGAATGTCCAAATTTTTCGCCAAGCAGCGCTGGGAGTTGCTTGTGCAGGGCAAGGGCAAACCCCGGCATCAGCTCCTGGCGGAATTCAAGGAGGACGTGAGCAGCGTGCTCTTTGGGACGGAAAGTTTCTGGACCGGCGTGGATGTTCCCGGGGAGGCACTTTCCAATGTCATGATCACCCGTCTGCCTTTCGCGGTGCCGGATCATCCGCTGACCGCCGCCCGGCTGGAATCCATTGAGGACCGTGGTGGCAATCCCTTTATGGAGTACTCCGTTCCCGAAGCCATTTTGAAATTGCGCCAGGGGATCGGCCGCCTCATCCGGAATCAAAAGGACAAGGGCATCGCGGTGATCCTCGATAATCGTGTGCTGACGAAGCACTACGGAAAACAATTCCTCAAGGCTCTGCCGAATGCTCCGAGGGTGATTATTTAAAGCGGCGCACTGGCAGAGCATGGATGGCCTGCTTGACGGAGCGCGAAGTTGCACTTCGCATCGCTGGTATGCCGGGCTTGCGCGGTGGTGCGAAGTGCAACTTCGCGGTCCAGGGGATGGGCTGCCGAGGCAGGTCATCCCTGGGATCTCCCATTCTTTCATTGTGCCGATCATTGGACGTGCCATAGTCCGGCCATGAATTTCCGATTGGTGTTTTGTGCTGGGTTTCTTTTAGGGTCTGTGTGTTGCTCTGGCAGCGCTGCCGAGCCTGTGACGGACTGGCCGCAATTTCTGGGTCCTGAAAGAAATGGAGTCAGCACTGATCCGACCAAACTGGTGGAGAAATTTCCCGACAACGGACCGACGATCCTTTGGAAAACCGATTTGGGCACGGGCTTCGCCGGACCGTTGGTGGTGGGACAGTCGGTTTATATTTTCCACCGGGTGGGTGGCGAAGCACATTTGCGGGCGCTGTCGGCGTCGACGGGAAAACAGGAGTGGGATTTTTCGTATGCGACGAATTACAAGGATAGTTTTGGTTTCGATAATGGACCGCGGGCCTGTCCGACGGTGTCAGGAAATTCCATTTTCACCTATGGTGCGGAAGGGCAGGTGCATGCCGTGGCCAGGGATAGCGGGAAACTTTTGTGGGAGCGGGATTTGGTTGAGGATTTTGGGTCCGAGCAGGGATTTTTTGGCCGGGCGGGAGCGCCGCTGGTGGTTGAGGACAAAGTGATCGTTCATCCGGGAGGACCGGACGCGTCGGTGGTGGCGCTGGATCGGGACACTGGGAAAACCTTGTGGAAGGCTGGGAAACAAGCCGCAGGCTATGCCTCGCCGATGCTCTGGGAGAGTCAGGGTGGCCCATGCATCGTCTGTCTCCTGCGCGAGGGGCTGATGGGGTTGAATCCCAAGGACGGCAAAGTGCTGTTTGAAACGCATTATCGCTCCACGATGGAGGCCTCTGTGAACGCCGCGACTCCAGTGGCGATCAATAAGGAGGAGTTTTTCACCTCCTCCAGCTATGGCGTGGGTGCGGCACTCTGGAAGCAATCGACCAAGGGCCTTGAGCCGGTCTGGAAAGAAGTGGGCAAACTGGATGCTCATTATGCAACGCCCATTTACGCGCAGGGTCATCTCTTTGGCATGCATGGGCGCGTGGACACCGGCTCAGGCCAGGAACTGCGCTGCCTGGAAGCCGCCACTGGGAAACAGAAATGGACCTCGGGTCGGCTGGCACCCGGCGAACTCATTTCCGCTGACGGCAAACTCATCATCCTTACTGAGGACGGCGAACTCATTCTGGCTTCGCAATCGACCGACGCTTGGAAATTGCTCGATCGCGGCCAAATTCTCAGCGCTGGTCACCGTTCGCCGCCGGCCCTGTCCCGAGGGGTTTTGTATGCCAGGGACAAACAGAAACTGGTCGCCGTGAAACTTACGCCTTAAGCATTTCAAACGCAGCCTCCACCCTGCCAAGCATGGAAGACAGCACCATCAACCCCTCACTCCCCCCCAAATCCACCCAGGTATGTGATGGCGCTGCAGGAGAATTTTATCGAACAGACCTCGCTTTCCATCAGTGCCGACAGCCGGTGGCTTGCGGCGGGTGGCGGGCCGGCCACCATCTGGGATCTGAAGTCCGCGGACATACCGGCCAGCAGAATCCTCGCACCGGTTTCAGTGGAGCTGATGTCCGGTGTGGGATTCTCCACTGATGGAAAATGGCTGGCCCTCGGGGGAAATGATGGATTGCTGCACCTCTGGGACTGGCGCCACCCCAATCAGTTACGGACCATTCAGACGGAAAATGTCATCCGTAGCCTCACCTGGATGGCCGATGGTCACCTTGTCACCGCAGGCAATTCCAATTTCGCCTCCCTCTGGGACACCGATATCCCGAGGCTCAAGGCCCTGGCCCGGCGAACCGCAGGTCGCGAACTCAGCCCGGCCGAGTGCGCACGTTTCCGGGCTTTGCCGGGGAAATAACCTTGCTTGGGGACCCGAGAACCGCCCTGCTGGCGGCAGTTCGCTTGGTGCATTTGACTTGGAAATGGGGGGGTGACAACAACAGCACCTACCAAATCTGGAAGCACCCGCGCAACCTAAACCAGGGCTAACCACTGCTCGTGAGAGTCTCCCTCCACCTCCAAGCCCTCCGTGCCTCGGCGGAGGGACTTGGGACAGGGGACGCAGTGACTTTCCGCTTTCAACCCACCGTGCGCCGTTTAAAGATGGCCCGCACATGGACCTCCGACACCTTCGCTATTTCCAAGCCGTCGCTGAAGAACTCAGCTTCTCCCGCGCATCCCGGCGGCTGCGAATCGCCCAGCCTGCCCTGAGCCGCGCCATCAAGGAAATGGAGCAGGAATTGCAAATCGAATTGTTCGAGCGCACCCGGCAATACGTCCGCCTGACGCCCGCCGGAGCCACGATGCTCCGCGAGACCGCCAGCATCTTTGAACGTTGGGATGAAGCCCTGCGGCGCGTGAAACGCACGGCTTCGGGTGAGGAAGGCGAACTGCGCCTCGGCTATGTTGGGCCGCCCACCGCTCCATTTCTTTCCAGGCTCGTCTTTGAATACCGCCGCCGCTTTCCGCTCGTTTCCCTCCATCTGGAGGAGCGCACTCCCGAGCGGGTCTGGGAAATGGTCGCCACCGGCAAACTCTCCGCCGCCCTGACCAGGCCCGTTTCGACCCCCAGCGATCTGGGCCTGCGCACGCTTCTGCTGCGCGAGGAACGACTGGGCGCTGCCCTGCGGTCGGACCATCCGCTGGCGGATCGAAAATCGATCCCCTGGAAACTGCTCGCAAAGGAGCCGCTGATTATTCTGGCCCGCCGCGAGGGTGCCAGCCTGCATGACACGGTGCTCTCAGGGTGCCGGCAGGCGGGATTCGTGCCGAAACTTGCCCACACCCCGAGCCTGATCGGCACGGTCATCACTTATGTCGCCGGGGGTGCTGGCGTTGGGGTGGTCACCGATTCCATCATCGAGCCCGACTCGGACCTGCGTTTCGTGCCCCTGATCCCTGCGCAGACCGTCCCGCTGGTGCTGGTCTGGCATGCTGATCACCAAACGCCTCCCGTTGAGCGCCTTCGGGAAATCATCCTCGACTGGAAAGCCAAAGGCCGGCTTTGGCCAAAGCTGGAATCAGCCGATTGAGCGGCCTGAGGCAAAGGGTGGGGGCCAGATTCCCTGGGTATTTCGTGATTCTCCGTTCCGGATGGCCCGGATGACGGATTCCCCTTTGCAAAGCGAGTCGCCCCGCGCTATTTCGGCCTCCCGTTTCCTTCCCATGTCCTCACCCTATTTTCTCTGCGACAACTGCCAGACGAAATACCAGCACGATCCCGCGCTGGTGGGGCAGGCGATTCGTTGCAAGATGTGCGGGTATGTTTTCCGGGTGCCGGCGGAAACGACAGTCGATCTGAAGGAAACCTACCGTGGCACCGGTCGCTGGTATCTGCGATTTCCCAACGGGAAACAATTCGGGCCCGTGGTGAAGAATGTCGTGGCCGAATGGGTGCATGAGGGACGCGCGGACGGTGAAAGCTGGATCTTTGAGGAAGGCACGCATGACTGGGTGCAGTTGAGGGAAGTCTTTCCCCAACTGGTGAAGGCCATCAGCGAGGCCCCGGTCGACCCCTATGCGCCGGAGCCCCTGTCCGTCACGCGCATTCCTGCCTCCGGCCTTCTCGATTACTGGCCGGATGAGTTTGACCTCCTTTCCGAACGGGAGCAGGCCGAGCATGAACAGGCCACGGAATGGCTGCAGCAGGAATGCCAGCGAAGCATGGGCGTGTTTCGGATCCGCGGCCGACGTTCGATCAGGGTGGGGGACAAGGTTGTTTTTGGAGAGTCCAAACGCCTCCCCGAGGAAGCCCGGCCGGAAAGTCTCACGGTGTTTGCACTGACCAATCAGGGCGGGGAGTTTTACCTCGTCGTCCCATGGTCCAAACTCGGCCGACTGGCGCATGAGTTTGTCTCCATAATTCCCGGTCGCCTCCCGTCCTCCATCGCGCTGCGTCGTCAGGGGGAGGAGGGGTTTTTGGGCGGACAATGGGTCGGAATCTGTGGCACGGAAAATGACGTACTCGCCGTCGCCGCACGTCGCATGCAGGACGAACTGACCCGTGGGATCCGGTGGCAGTGGTTCAGTGAGAAAAAAGATTTCACCATGATTCTGGTCTGGGGATTGCAGGCGGTGCCGCTGGGGGATGAGAAATTTCTCCACATGATGCAGACCGCCTGCATGGGGCCCACCGGGCAGGAATCCGGCGTCCTCTGGTATCTGGAACGCCAGAGCGCGTTCTACCGATTCAGCCGTCGTCTCAGCCTGCCGCAGGATCACGAGACGCATTTCCTGTTCTCCACCTCCTCCGGTCAACTTTTCGCCACATTGTCGGGCTTGCCAGACGCCGCAAACGACATTCAATCAGCAGGATAAATCACTCATGAATAAATCAGAATTTTGGAAAGGCCTGCGGCCCGAAGCCCAGGCACTCGTTGAACCCCGGGACTATGCCAAACCCCCGCTGGCCGAAAGGCTTGCCACCCTCGGTGTGGAGGCCCGGGAGATCGCCGGACAAGACCTCGGCGAGGCCGGCATTCCCGGAGTCGTGGTGTTTCCCAGAAGAGTCTTTGCCCAGCCGCAGCGGGGATTCTTTGGTGAATTCGCACGGGAGACCGATGGACCGCTCGCGGCCATCAAAATGTGGCCGAAACAATGGGCCACCGCCCGCATGTTCGGCGGTAGCGCCAAGGGATTTCACATTCATCCTCCGCACATCCCGGAAGGGATCGTGCCGGAGGCCTGGTTTCGTAAATTGTTCATCGAGGAACCGCAGAACGTCGCGCTCAGACCCTATGACCACGAGCAATGGGACGCCATGTTCTTCGTGCAGGGCCTGGCGGAAATGATCCTCGTGGACGAACGCCCGGGACTGCCGCGCCGCGTCATGCGCTTCACCATTTACGGCGACGATTATCCCGGCGACAACAACGTGGGCGTCGTGATCCCTGCCGGTGTCGCCCATGCCATCCGCTGCGGCAGCACCAACGATCTGCTCATGGTCTACGGAACCAGCACCACGTATGTTCCGGAGAACGAGGGCCGCATCGCCCATAGCGTGGAGTCCGCACCCCTGCCACAAGTCTGGCACGATTACATTTTCCCCAACCCCGCCTGATTTGCCGTCCATGTCCTCACCGGATTCCACCGAATGGGATTTCCACGCGTACGAACGCACGGTCGTCGACCATGTCTGGAATCTGGCGCAGACCGTCCCGGGAAATGACGAGGCACTCTGGCGCAAGGATGAATGCGGCGCCTGGATGCACCGGCTGGAATACGGCAACCGGAATTCCCAGTTCGGCTGGGAAATCTACGACCCCAACCTCATCGGCATGGACTTCGGCCTCCGTGGCCTGCGTCCGCTCCAGTGGGAAAACTACCAGGACAAAATCGCCTTCGAAGGACTCCCCAGAGTCAGTGCCGACGGACTACGCAATGCCCGGCAGTTGCTCTGAATTCCAGTTTACAGGCTGACCAGGTGGCTTCGATGAGGCCGAAGGATGCGCGGTCACGGAGAGGGGGTGGGCGCTGTCAAGCGACAGAAAAGCCCTGGCGCTATGAAATAAATCTTACCATGTTGTCATATGTGACAGAATGGACATATATATAGTCAATAGAAATGTGCCTATAACGGCACACTGATTCTGTTGATGATTAGGCGGGAATTGTGATGATGCGCCGTCTTTCGCCCAGAATTCACTCAATCATCGCGCTGTCACTACCAAATCATGAACCCACGCAATTGGCTCTCCAAACTAAACGTCTCCAAGGGATTCTCCAGGCCCTTCATTGTCTCCTCCCTCACTGCCCTTGGCATCCTTGTCGCATCAGCCCCAATCCTTCAAGCCGCTCCTTTCACTAATGGGAACTTGGCAGTGCTCCAGGCCGATGCCTCCGCATCCAATACGACGGCCTCCGTGATTGAACTGGATCCGAACTCTCCCGCGCAGACTCCCACCAATGTGATTGCCATCGACGGCACCACGTTGCCAAATTCCCTGCGTTTTAGTGGTTCTGCCACGAGCACCGGGTATCTGACGAATTCACAAGACGGATCGTTGCTCGCCTTCACAGCGCCCAATTCTGCTAACTCAGCGGCGAACGCCAATACACTCCTACCTCGTGCAGTAGGCACGTTCAATCCTGCGGGCGTTTTTACCTTGGCCACCACTTACACAGGCACCAACAACACCCAAGCCCGGAGCGCGACGTCGCTTAACAACTCCACCTGGTTCATTGCCGATCAGGGCGGGCTTTACACCAACTCAGCCAGTGCGGCGAATCCAACCGGCAATCTCCGGAGCATCAAGGCTTTCGGAGCCAACGTCTATACCTGTCAGGCATCTTCTACGGTTACGCTGATCGCTGTGAATACCGTCTCGGCTCCGACGGGCGGGACAATCACGGGTTTGACCGGGTTGACCAACAATGCGGCAACTCAGGACTTCTCCCTGATTTCCTCGGGTAATAATGGCACCTATGATGTGCTCTACCTGCTGACCGCTTCAAGCAACACCGTCGGACTCATTAGCAAATACTCGCTCGTTGGAAGCACTTGGACTGCAAATGGATCCTACGTCACGGGCTTCGGCGGATTCGGCTTGGCGGCTGCGACGAGTGCGGGAGGCGCGGTATTGTATGTGTCCAGCGGAGCAGGGGCGCTGACTGCCAACAACGTTCTGAAACTTACGGACACTGCAGGCTACAATTCGACTATCTCAATTACCACCGCGAACAATGTCACCCTCTACACCGCTCCGTCTGGTAAAATCGTGAAAGGTGTCGCATTTGCTCCTCGACTGACTCCTACGACAGTCAGCGTTTCCGTAAGTTCAGGAACTGGCGCAGAAGCTTCCGCCTCTGTCATCACTGTGACGGCCACGGCCAGCTCTGCCGTCTCAGGAGATCAAACTGTAAACGTTGGCGTCTCCGGCACGAACATCACTGCTGGTGACTACACGCTTTCCAATTCGACGATCACCATTCCAAGCGGATTAACCACGGGCACTGTGACATTCACCGTCGTGGACGACATGTTCCTGGAAGGGGCGGAAACTGCCACGCTCACCATTTCAGCCCCTTCCGCCGGAATCACGATCGGCTCCCCTGCGACTGCGGACATCGCGATCACTGACAATGTTGACATTCCTCCGTCTTTCACCCTCAATCCCGCCAGTATTCCCATCACCAGCGGGGCCACGGCTGCACTCACTTCTCTCGCCACCGGCAACCCGGCACCCACCTACCAGTGGTATCGTGGTCTTTCGGGCAATACCGCCAATCCCATCACCCTGGCCACCAACGCCAATTTCACAACCCCTGCTCTGTTCGTCACGACGAGTTACTGGGTGCGCGCTACTAACTCCGTCAGCGGTGCGGACAGCACCACCGCCACGGTCACCGTCAATCCTGTCACCAACGCTTTCCTGACAGGTCTCTCCGTAACCCCTGGAACCATCTCCCCGGCCTTCACACCAGCCACCTTGACTTATTCTGCCAGCGAATCAAATGCAACGACCTCCGCAAATGTAACGGCAACCCTGGCGGAACCCACCGCCACGATTACCTTCAGCATCAATGGTGGACCGTTCAATCCCGCCATTTCCGGCACCTCGTTTGCTGTAAGCTTGAATCCAGGGAGCAATCCGGTGGCTGTGAAAGTTACTGCAGCGGACACCACCACCGTCAAGACCTATAATCTCACCCTTTTCCGAGTGCCCGCCCTCTACACGTCCGCAATCCGCGATGTGGTCGAACCAAACAAGGGCACTTGGCCGGCCACAGGTGTCGCACTCGGAAATACAAAATTCATCAATCTCGGCCTGCAGGGCGTTGGGCGCGTGCCTGCGAATAGCATCGACAGTGCTACTGGCGAGTCACTCGGATCCATTTCCGACATGCAGATCACCGGTTTCACCAAAAACGGAGATGGCAGTTATAGCGGCACGATGCAGACGCTGCCGGATCGTGGCTACAACAGTGGCACGATTTTTTCCAACTACGCGGCACGCCTGAACACTTTCACGTTCAATTTCACCCCTTACACCAGTGCGGCGACGACCACGGCACAGAATCAGATCGCGCTGACTTTTGCCGGTTCCACGCGATTCACTTATGACCACGATGCAAATTCCGGCACCGCGTCGGTTTTCACTTCCGGCCAGTTGGCGGATGGTCCAGCGACGACCTTGTTTGGCACTCTGGTTCCTGTGGTTACTGGAACCACTACGCAAAGCGATGGTTCGGTGACAAACCGACTCACCGTCGATGCGGAGGGACTGATCCTGGACTCGCGTCCGGGCAAGACTGGCAGCGGATGGGTGGGCGATGAATACGGCGCTTACATCTATCACTTCAACGCCGCCAAGGAACTGGATGGCCAATTGCAACTCCCCGCAGCGCTCGTCCCGCACAATCCCGTGGGCACCAACAATTTTCTCCTTGAGGGCGTGAATGGTCGTCGCATCAATCAAGGGATGGAGGGCATCGCGCAGTCTCCAGATGGCACGAAACTCTTCGCTCTTCTGCAAAGCGCCACGATCCAAGACTCCGGCACTGGCAACCAAGGTCGCTCAAACGCCCGCCTTCTTGTTTACAATATCTCGTCCTCGGATACCCCGGGCGATCCCGTAGCCCAATACGTCATCCAACTCCCACGAGCCGATGATACGGGCAGCGCCACCAACGGCAGCACCGTCAATCGCAACTGTGCACAAAGCTCCATCATCGCCCTCAATGACCACCAACTCTTGATCCTGGCCCGTGACGGCAGTGGTCGCGGTGCAACCGGCACTCCTGTCTTCAAATCGATCCTCCTCGCGGATCTTACCGGGGCCACCAACATTGATGGAACCTACGATGCAGAAGGAAATGCGGTCGCTCCTGCCGGAGTCTTGAATGCACTCATTACGCCCATCGCATGGACTGAGGCGCTGAACATGATCGGTAAGCTGGATCTGAGCGTAGCTGAAGTGGAGAAATTTGGCTTGAACCTCAATGCCGCTCCGGGTGATATCAACACAATTTGTGAAAAGTGGGAGGCGCTCGCCTTGGTTTCGGCAAACGATCCAGTGTATCCCAACGATTTCTTTTTGTTCATCGGCAACGACAACGATTTCATCTCCGGCACCGGAAAATACCTGGACAGTGCAGGGGTGATTCAGAGCTACGATGGTGGTTTGGAAAATGATACGCTTGTGCTCGCCTACCGTGTGAGGCTTGGGCCCGTCACCCCCCCAACCGTCGTCTCCGCCGGCGATGCCACACCGACTTCCGCCGTTCTCTGGGCAAATTCCAAATACCTTGGAAACGTGACCTTCGACTATACGACGAACCCGACCTTCACCACCGGAGTTTCCTCCGCCTCCGCCTCAGTCACAGATGCCACGCAGCCAGTCAAGGTTTCCATTAGTGGACTGACGTCCAACACCGTTTACCACTATCGTGCAACCACGACCGGGGACTCAACCACTGGAAAATTCAAGACCGCACCGGCGCCCACCGCCCTGACAGGTTTGCATTTCGGGATCTCCGGCGACCAACGCGGCGAACTCGCTCCCTTCCCATCCATCAAAAATGCCGCCGGACTAAATCTCGACTTTTTCCTGCAGTTTGGAGACAACATCTACGCTGACGTTGCCTCACCCGATGTGCCCACCGCGCAGGCCCGCACGCTGGCTGAATACCGCGCCAAGCACAACGAAATCTACTCCCCGCGCTACGGCCTGAACACCTACAGCGACCTGCGGAAATCCACAGCGATCCTTTCTGTCATCGACGACCATGAAGTCACGAACGATTTCGCCGGCGGCGAGCCCCGCACCGGCGACCCGCGGTTTTCCAGCGACACCGGCACCCTGATCAGCGACACCGAGACGTTCCTGAATGGATTGCAGGCGTTCAACGAATACATGCCGATCAATAATCAATCTTACGGAGCAACCGGCGATCCCGTGACCGCCAACCGCGCCAAGCTCTACCGCTACAGCAAGCAGGGCAAGACAGCCGCCACCTTCGTGCTGGATACTCGCACGTTCCGCAGCGCTCCACTTACGCCCGTCAGCAACATCAACAATCCCGCGGAGGTCGGAGCCTTCCTCGCAGGATCCTTCGCTCCCGGTCGCACCTTGCTCGGCGGACAGCAAAAGGCTGACTTCAAGGCGGATCTGCTCGATGCGCAAGCCAGCGGCGTCCACTGGAAATTCGTCTGCTGCCCAGAGCCCATCCAAAACTTCGGCCCTCTGGCGGCGGAAGACCGTTATGAAGGCTATGCTGCTGAGCGGACCGAATTGTTGAAATTCATCGACGACAACAAGATATCCAACGTGGTTTTCATCACCGCTGATTTCCACGGAACCGTGGTCAACAGACTCTCCTATCAACTGGCCGCCTTTGGTCCGCAGATTCAGACGAATTCCATTGAAATTGTCACCGGCGCCATCGCCTATGACAAGCCGTTTGGTCCAACGATTGTGGATCTGGCGATGGCTGCCGGCCTAGCCGCTCCTGGCACGGATCTTTTCTACCAAGCTCAGACCGCTGTGAACAAAGAGGGACAGGTGTTCAACAACATTATCAATCCAAACCTCGCCGCGCTCGGATACAACCAGGTCGGAATCGCCACAAATCCGCTTCCGAACATGCAGTTGCTCAGCGGGCTTTACACCGCCACCAACTCCTACGGCTGGACCGAATTCACCATTGATCCTGCAACGCTCAAACTGAACGTCAAGACCTGGGGCATCGCTCCCTACAGCAAGGCCCAGCTGGATGCTGATCCTGCCGCCATCACCGCCCGTTCCCCTGCCATCGTCAGCGAGTTTGAAATGTCCATCGCCCCCACGGTCAACGCCGCCGCCAGCGCCGGACTTTCCATCACGTCCAATTCTTCGCCGCTCAACTTGCCTGCGGTCACCCAAGCCTCGCCTTCCGGTGGTACATTCTCCGGAGCAGGCATCATGGGGGATACCTTTGATCCCGCACTGGCCCCTGTCGGTTTGAATGTCATCACTTACACATTCGGCTCGCAAAGCGTCACCTTCAACGTGACCGTCACAGCCTCCCCAACGATTGCTGCCACGCCAAGCAACGCCCTGATCCCAATCCTGAAGAGTTCCATTGTGCTCTCGACCACTGGCACGGCTGCCGGTCAAGGTGGCGCTGAAATTCCCGCCTTCGATCCCGCTTCGAAACGCGCTTTCGCTGCTTCCGACTTTGGTGTGCAGGTGGCTGATCTGACCAACCCTTCCGCACCCGTGAAATTGGCTCCGATTGATCCCACGGCATCCGGCCTGTCCAGCAAGAACGTCTCCCACGTCACCGTGAAAAACGGCGTGCTCGCCGTTTCGCTCATCGCCAGTCCGAATAATACCGCTCCTGGCACCGTGGCGTTCTTCAATCCTGCAACCGGTATCCTCCTCGGTTCCGTCACGGTAGGTGCGGGACCTGACCAGCTCACATTCACACCCGATGGAACGAAAGTGCTCGTCGCTAACGAAGGCGAGAAGCAACTTTTCAGCATCAATCCTGCGAGCACCGACCCGGATGGTTCCGTGAGCATCATCGATGTCTCCGGCGGTTTCGCTTCTCCCACCGTGACCACCGCGACCTTTACCAGCTTCAACGGCCAGGAAGCGGCGATGCGTGCGCGCGGCATCCGCGTCTTCCCTGGCAATTCTGCCAGCGCAGATCTTGAGCCGGAATACATCGCCGTGGCCCCAGATGGTCTCACCGCCATGGTCACGCTCCAGGAAGCCAATGCTGTCGCAACCCTGGACATCGCGACCGCCACGATCACAGCGATCAATCCACTCGGATTGAAAAATTTCGCGCCGCTCATGGCTGATTTCTCGGATCGCGACAGCTCGGCCAACACTCAAACCATCAAGCTCATCACTGGCATGCCTGCTTACGGGATGTTCATGCCAGATGGAATTTCATCCTATCAGTCCGCTGGCCAGACTTACTACGTAACAGCCAACGAAGGAGATGACCGCAATGATTTCTCCGCCGCCGGCGAGACGACCACCGTGAACAACGCGGCTTACGATTTGGACAATACTGTGTTTCCAACCGAAGGCACCACTGGAAGCACATCCGCAGCGGGTTCAGGCCTCAAGGGCAATGCTCAGCTTGGCCGTCTGGCCGTTTCCAACGTCACTGGCCTGCGTGGTGACTTGGATGGGGATGGCGACATTGACCGCATCCTCTCTTACGGCGGTCGTTCCTTCTCCATTTTGGATGCCAATGGCAAACGGATCTTCGACAGCGGCGATGTCATCGACCGCATTCTCACTACGTATTTCCCGTCCAACTACGACGATGCCCGCAGCGACAACAAATCCGCTGAACCAGAAGGAGTCACCATCGCTTCTCTTGCAGGCAGAACCTACGCTTTCATCGGCCTGGAGCGCGCCCATTCCGTCCTGGTCTTCGATGTTACAGATCCCGCTAACGTCACCTTCACGACATTTGCCGGACGTGTGGGCGATTTGAATCCTGAAGGCTTGTTAGTCGTTCCCGCCGCCGACAGCCCCACGGGCAATCCGCTCCTGCTCGTAGCCAATGAAGTTTCCTTCACCCTGACCACCTACGAACTGCTGCCACAGACCCCCGCCATGCAATTGCAAATTTTGCATTACTACGGCGAAAGCGGCCTGCTCGGCATCGAAACCGCCAAATACATGGGCGCACTCATCGACAGGTTCGACAATGACTATTCCACCGTGGTCATTGGTGAGGGAGACAGCTACATCCCCGGCCCATGGCTGGTAGGCGGTGCTGACCCTGCACTGAATCGCATTCTTCACACTGGCACGTTTACCTCCGCCGCCGACACCACAGCCACTCCATTCGCTCAGGCAGACATCGCGATTATGAATGCATTCGGCACCACCGTTTCCTCGCTCGGCAATCATGAGTTCGACCTAGGGTCACCGGTGCTCGCCGCCGCTATCGCGCCCGCCGCCAGTTCTACTGTTGGCAACTGGGCTGGTGCTGATTTCCCGATTATCACAGCCAATCTGAATTTTGCCGCCGACAGTTCGCTTCGGGCCTTTGCTGACTCAACGATTGGCGGAACCGGAGGAGCCAATCCGTCATTGCCGCCTGCTCCAAACGCCTTCCGCGGAGCGGAAACCTCGGCCATCAAAGCCAAAATCGCACCGTATGCGATCAAGACCATCAACGGGCAGAAAGTCGGGTTCGTCGGTGCCACCACCTATGACCTGCTCACCAAATCCTCGCCAAATGGAACGGTACCAAAAGACGATGCCAATGGTGCAACGGACGATCTGCAAGAGGTCGCCGCTTATGTGCAGGCTGCTGTCGATTCCCTTAAGGCAATCGGAGTGAACAAAATCATCATGGTGGACCAACTCGACACCCTTCAACGCAACAAGGATCTGGCCCCGATGCTCAGTGGTGTGGACGTGATGGTGGCTGGTGGCGGCCACGAACGCATGGGCGACGCGACGGACACAGCCGTTGGATTCAATGGCCATGACGCCAATTTTATCGGCGATTCCTACCCGATTGTCACCGCCGGTTCCGATGGCAAACCCACCCTGATCGTTACGACCGATACGGAATATTCCTACCTCGGACGTCTCGTCGTCGATTTCGATGCCAATGGCGAACTGATCCTTGGCAATCTCAGCCCAGCCATCAACGGAGCCTATGCTGCGACCCCAACCGCCGTCGAGGCAGCCTATAACAACGGTCAAACCGCTTCCCAGATCGTCGCTGCAAGTCCGATGGCCACCAAAGTCAAAACCATCACCGATGCCATCAACACGGTTGTGGTCGCCAAGGACAGCAACATCTATGGCTACACCAATGTTTACATGGAGGGAGACCGAGTCTTTGGTCGCACTCAAGAAGTAAACCTGGGAGACGTCACCGCAGACGCCAATGCATGGAAGGCCAAACAAGCGCTTGGCCTGCTTCCAACGGATGCCGTCTTCTCGCTGAAAAATGGAGGAGGTCTCCGTGCCTCGTTGGGATCGGTCGACGCCAGTGGCGCTAAAGTTCCACCTCTAGCGAACCCGCTTACTGGCAAACCCGCCGGTGCAATTTCCCAACTTGATGTGGAAAATGCGCTGCGTTTCGACAACCGCCTCATGGTGTTCGATACAACCCCAACCGGTCTGCTCGGCATCCTCAACTACGCCGCCGGTCTCAGCAGCGGACCTGCCTCCCAAAGTGGTGGATATCCACAAGTCGGCAACATCCGTTTCTCCTATGAATTCAGCCGCCCCGCCGGTCAGAAAGTTCGCTCGGTCTCCCTCGTCAATGACTACGGAGCCATCATCGCGAAAGTTGCGGAAAATGGCGCGGTCCTGCCCACAGCTCCAGTGACCATTAAAGTCATTGCGCTCAACTTCACCGCCAACGGAGGGGATGGATATCCAATCAAATACCTTGATCCACTAGCCACTCCGCCAAATCAAATCCCCAATCCCGCGACCAGTAATTTCCGATTCCTGCTCAACAATAACACGCTCTCCGCAGCCGTGCCCATCACCTCTGATTTCACGGCGGCGGCGGTGGTTCCCGCAAATTCTCTCGGTGAGCAAAAAGCCTTCAGTGACTATCTTGCGGCCTTCCATCCCGCTCCCGCCCAGGCCTATAATCAGGCAGATACTCCGGTGGCACTTGATACCCGGATTCAACAATTGCCAGCACGCGCGAGTGACACCGTGTTGTTTGGGCCCATTGAATACTGGCGCCAGGCATTCTTCGGTAATCCGAATGGCACGGGGGCAAACGAAGGCAATCTTCAACACGCTGACAGTGACGGCGTGATCAACCTCCTTGAATTCGCCTTTGGCACCAATCCTGTCAGCATTGCCTCCGGTCCCAATGATCTGACCTATGGAGGAACGTTTGGTGCACCCGGTTCAGTTCTTAATGGCCAGCCCATTACGGCAGTCCAGCCTGTGCCGAACAGTGTGGATTTCCGCATGGTCTTTATCCGGCGCACCGACTACCTCTCTGCGGGCCTGACATATACTCCCCAGTTCAGTGTATCCATGACATCCTGGCAAAACAGTTCCGTCACCCCCACCATACTTGCAGACGACGGCACCTACCAACTGGTTAGTGTTCCATACCCCAGATTCATTGGCGGCAAAAAAGCGCGTTTCTCGCGTGTCAGTGTCAGCATCTTCCCATAAGGCGCATTTCAAACTGAGCAACGATCAAACCAAAACCAGAAATTTCCCATGAAAAAATTCCTAGCCCTCCTAGTCCTCGCAATGCTGCCTTCCGTCAAGGGTGCCATCGTCTCGAGCGGTCAGTTGAATATTCCCGTTCCCTATACCTTTGCAGGTGTCTACGTGAACATTGACACGAAACTTACCTCGTTTACCCAGCCGATTGATTTTGATTCCGCTCCGTGGATCAATCTTGACTTTGGTGGCGTGGATATCGTCAACGGTGACAATCTGCGTCCGCTCATTACCGGGCCGGATGTTGTGCTTAACCTCACACTACTGAGCCTGGTGGACGCAGGTAGCACGTTTGCATCCGGAGGCAGTGCCAGCACCACGCACATGGGTGCCGCACCGGGGCAGTTCCAGGCGAACGTTCCAGGGTATGTTGGATTTCAATTCAGTTTGGTTCCGGCCGGCCCCACTTATTACGGATGGGCTGAAATCACAACCAACGATACTGGAGGATCCGGCGTCATTCACCAGTGGGCGTATGAGAATGTCGCTAACACCGGGATCCTTGTGGGCACTGTTCCTGAGCCCAGTGGAGCGGCTTTCGTTCTGTTGACGATCTCCATACTGGCTGTTTGGCGGAGGCGGTCCTAAATCAGCCCCGTCGGTTCTGCGCCTGATCTGGATTGCCCTCTGGTTACTACATCTGGACTTACACACTCGCGTTCAGCAACAGCGGAGGCTGCACTGGCACTGCCCCATTGAAATCAGTATGGATGTTTTTTCGGAATCCGGAAAAGTGGTCGGTGTGCGAAAAACGTCAAAACATTACCCAAAACGTTTGAAAACTGCGATTCACCGCACCTCGCACAACCGGGCTCATTTCCTCGGACATGGGGGAGTTTCCCCGCCGAGGCGTCCACCAATTTCATCTCTGAATGCCCGCTGCTTCGGACTGAGCATGAGCAGTCATTCCCTTCTCCTGCTGCTACGGGGTGACTTGGCTTGCAGTCCGAGGGACCAACTACATGGAGTCAGTTAAAACAAGTCATAGCTCCAGCGGCGCGACAGCTTTACAGGATTGGCGGTCCCCGCCGCAGATGTCATCCATGGCGATGCACCGATGCAACGGAGTTCAGGGGAATAATTATTAGCGCTTGAAGGGTTACGCTCAGGGGGCCCGAACTGGATGATGATGGGGGCCGGGCTATTTTCGAGTGTGTGATGGGTCCAGGTGAATGGAAGCCGGGCAGTTGAAAAACTCTTTAGGCAACGGTGGTGCCGTCGGTTGCCCGAGGTCCCCGGTGATTCATTGGGCCTTGCGCCGAGGAGATACACCAGCTATCAGCCGCCATGCTGACCCTCCGCAATATCACCAAATCCTTCAACTCCCGCATTCTTTTCCAGAGTGCGGACATGACCGTGAACTATTCCGAGCGCGTGGCGCTGGTGGGGCCGAACGGGGCTGGGAAGTCGACACTTTTTCAACTGATACTGGGCACGGATACTCCGGACGAGGGGACGGTGACCCGCGATGAATGGACGACGCTGGGATATTTGCCGCAGGAGGGGGAGGCGGTGGGGGAGGAGACGGCGTTGGATATTGCCTGTGGCCGGGGGCACGGGATGGTTGAGATGGAGGCGCAGTTGCGCGATTTTGAGGTCAAGGGGTTGGTGAACGAGCCGGCTTATTTTGAACTGCAGTCGAAATTTGACACGCTGCATCACCCCGAAGTGGAGGCGAAGGCGAAGAAGATGATGCGCGGGTTGGGCTTCAAAGAGGAGGACTGGATGCGTGCGGCGAAAGAACTCAGTGGTGGCTGGGTGATGCGGGCGCACCTGGCGCATCTGCTGGTGCTGGAGCCGGATTTGCTGCTGCTCGATGAACCCACGAACCACCTGGATCTCGTATCGCTGTGGTGGTTCCGCCAGTATTTGAAAACCTATCCGGGCGCGATTCTCATGATTTCCCACGACCGGGATTTCATGGATGAGATCGTGCAGTCGGTCTATGAGATCGACGGAAAGAAGCTGAATTCCTACACGGGGAATTTCACGAAATATCTGGAGCAGAAAGAGGCGGCGTATGACCGGGCGGTGATCGCCTATCGCAATCAGCAGAAGGAGATTGCCGATCTGGAGGAATTCATCGACCGGTTCCGCAGCGTGGCCTCGAAGGCCTCGCAGGCGCAGAGCCGGCAGAAGGTGCTGGATAAAATTGTGCGATTGGAAAAGCCGCAGACGCCGCGGAAGATTTTTCGTTTTAATTTCAACCAGCCGCAGAAGAGTGGTCAGCGAACGATCATTCTGGAGGGCATTCATCAGGCATACGGAACACGAAAAATCTACCAGGGGCTGGATCTTGAAATCGAACGTGGTGAGCGCACCGTGTTGGTTGGGCCGAACGGGTCTGGTAAGTCCACGTTGCTGAAAATTCTGGCGGGTGAAATTCCCTTCCAACAAGGACAGCGCAAACTGGGAACCAATCTTAAGCTGGGCTATTTCTCCCAGCACCGCAGTGCGACGCTGGAGCCCGAAGCCACGGTGGTGGAGGAGGTCATGCGCGCCTGCCCCACGCTTCGGGAGGATGATGCGCGGGCGATTCTGGGGAGTTTCCTGTTCAGGAAAGAGGACGTTTATAAACGCTGCAAAGTGCTGTCGGGCGGTGAAAAGAGTCGTCTAAACCTGGTGAAATTTCTCGTCGATCCGCCGAATCTCCTGCTCATGGACGAGCCCACGACGCACCTCGACATCAACAGCATCGAGGGACTCACGCAATCGCTCCAACGCTATGAAGGCACCCTCGTCTTCATCAGCCACGATGTGCATTTCATTCGCTCCCTGGCAACGAAGGTCCTGCATATCAATGATGGCGTGGTGACGTCCTACGCCGGGGGCTACAACTATTTCCTGGAGAAAAGCGGTCAGATCGATGCCCGCGCGGCGACGATTGCCTAATCCTCAGGGTTGCGTGACCTTCAGTCTGAAAAATCCCCGGCTGGCACTGGTGGGGAAATCCCTCCAGTAGTTGCCCTGGCCATCGGTTTGTTCCGGGGAGGTGGCATTTGAGGCGGT
>CALQSQ010000090.1 GCA_943333275.1 Akkermansia muciniphila | reverse complement strand
GCCGCAGCGTAGGCGAACAGCGAAGACCCGGACATTGCGCACGGGCGGATGGTAAGTGTCATAGCGATGACCTATGACAATTACGATAGGTGTCCGCCAGGTCCGTCGTTAAAGAGACCAGCGGTGGGTGCTGCGTGTGACGCTTACTTCCTTTCAGCACTCGGAAACCATCCTCCGCCAATCTATCAATGCCCAGTGCAAACCCGCCCGATTGCCCCCCTCCCTGAGGATACGAACTCACCGCACCTCCGCCTAACGGAGCACAACTCGAAAAGAGGGAAACGACAAGGAGGGCGAGACCAAGGACAGGCAATTTCATGGGAATGAAATTGCCTCGGAGATATGAAATATCAACTGATGATTGAAACCACGCGCGCCTACCGAGCAGATTTATTTGCCGTAAACTTCCACTTCGATGTAGTGGTTCATCTCATCAAGGTAGCGACCGTTGGACCAGAGGCGCACATAACGAGCCTTGGTTCCCTTGCCGGCCATGTAGCGGCCGTTGTTGGTTTCCACGTAGGAATTATCCTTGCCGACACCGAGACCGACGCTGTTGTCGTAATCGTTGTTGTAGAGCGTGGTCGCGGTTTTAAATTCAGCGTCGTTGGAGGCCTGAACGACGACACCTTTGTAAACGAAGGCGGATTTATGGAAATGCCAGACCCACATACCCCAGATTTCCTTCTCGGAGCCCAAGTCGATCTGCACCCACTGTTTCCCAGGAGCCAGTTCCACGTAGAAGCCATCGCTGCCGTCCTTTTCACCGTCCGTGACCAAATCCAGCGTGCCCGTGAAAGGAGCCGTGTCACTGGAAGTGACCTTGGCCTTGGCGGAAATCAACGTCACGCCTTCAGGAAGGTCAACGGAGAGCACCGCCGGTGTGCCGGCGGGATCGAGATTGGGAATGGTGTTGTCAGCGGGCAATGGAGTGCCGGCGAAAAGCGGTTGTGGCATCTTTGGCTTCACTGCCACGCTGGGACCCGTGGGGGCCGGAGTTGGATTTGCAGGAGTCGGTGCCGGAGCTGGGGACGGTGTGGGTGGAGTCGATGCCACTGGCGGGGTTGTTTCCGGAGCCTTGACGATCGTTGGGGTCACAGCCGGGGGCGGCGTGGAGGCTGAATTTTGATCGGAAGTTCCTGAACCACCACCGACAATCGTCATGCCGGGAGGGGACTTATCGCAGGAAGTTAGGCCGACGACTAAAGCGGCACCGAAGGATAGGGAGAGGAGTTGGTTTTTCATTTGAGAGTAAATAGTTTGAGATATCGCAGACTTAGGCCCATGGATAACGATCAGGGCACAATGAAATCTTCGGCTTTGAAGGTGATCTTACCTCCGCCATTTAGGGCCAGTTCGTTGACCTTGATAACCGCCACGGCACATTTGTAGGCGTCTTCAACAGGGCAATTAAGATCGGTTTGTTTGCCCTTTTTGTGGACTGTTTCGAGAAAATTGGCCACGTGCGGGGTGTGATAAGGCAGATTGAAACTGACGGGCATTTCGTACGGGTCCAACGGTGCCGAAGCCCGAACATCCACCACTCCTTCCCTGTCCAGCCAGGGGTCGGCTTTCAACCATGATGATCGATCTTTCTCCCAGAATTTGTGCTTAATGTTACCGGAGCTCTTTTTCAGATAACCTTTTTTGAAGAACCCCTCTTCCCATTTGGCCAGATCGGAATCCCATTTTTCGCGGTAGACCTGGTTGAACGAATCCACTTCACCAAGCACCATGGTGCCTCCATCGCCCATGTATTTTTCGTAGGCGGTCATGGAACTGTTGGTTGTCACAACCTGGTAAACGACACGAACCAGGCCGTTGTCCGGGACATCGTATTCGTATACGGCGATGACATTATCCGGATGCTCGTAAGTAATACGCGGGGCATCGGGGTTGGACTTGTCCAAGTTAATGTTCTGGTAGTAATCCTTACCACCCGAAACGACGACCGAACGGGGCGTTACCCCAAACATCCAGTTGAAGATATCAATCTGGTGAGCCCCGAGATCCGAATACGGACCACCACCATATTTCCGATAGTAGCGCCAGTTCAGGTATTCAAAAACGTCCTTGTAACCCTGCCCGACGATGATTTTGACTTCTTCCTCGGAATATTTCGCGTTGATTGGAACGGTCACACCCCTGTTCCATTGTCCGTAGGCGTGTGTGATTCGTCCGCACACCTTGAGTTTCCGCATGAGTTCGTTTCGTGCAAACTGGTAGCGCGGATTACTTCGGCGCTGATGTCCGATTTGGAGCAGAAGGCCGGAATCCCGCTGACTTCTGACCATGGATTGCGCAGCCTCCAGAGTATTGGACATCATCTTCTCACAATAAACCTGCTTCCCGGCTGCGTGACACTTTTGCACGTAGGGAGCGTGCATCCAGTCTGGAACGGCGAGAAATACCGCGTCAATTTCCGGATGCTCCTTTAGCATGAGGTCGATATCCGTATAGGCGTTGAGACCGCCTGAGGCATTCTTCGCACTGACTTGCGCTGCTGCCGACTGGGCTTTTTTACCCAACACATCGCAAACCGCGATCCAGCGCACTTTGACACCCACAGCCTTCTGAATGGCCCAGATCAAAGTTTGACCCTGGGCGCCGAACCCGACCAATGCGATATTGATGGCATCGGATGCTTCGGCAGCCGAGGCATTACGTTGGACAAGGCTCAAGGCCACGGCACCCGTTGCTCCATTGCGGAGGAAGGAGCGGCGTGTCAGATCGACAACAGGTTTCACAGGGGTGGTTCGGCTCATGTTCTTGAAGGTTCGCAAAGTTAGATCCGGTTAGAAACGCGTCAGACAGAAACGATTGTGTTTCTGCAGCGCCAGAGCACCTACGCTGACAACAAATATGACCAGCAATCGAACGACAGTTTCGATGTCCGGCAGAAACAACTGGCCGATGATCAGACTCAACCAAACCATACCTCCCACGAAATGGCCCACACGATTTAACAGTCCCACCAGAATGAGCACTCCGCTCACAATCATCAGCCATGGGAGGGCTTGGCCAAAACGGTAGAAGGACCACCCAAAGGCGTTGGCGATTTTCTCGCTGTTTTCCTTTCCAAAAGCTGTGAAATTGTTAGGATTGTCCAAGCCGCTATTGGCATAAACCACATTCACGATTTTTACCATTTTGGGAACGTACTTGGGATTCGCCAAATCAGCGGGAGTTCCGTAGTAATTGTCCGTACTGTAGGTGCAAGGGGCACCGGATTTGAACTTGTCCACTCCCGAAAGGATCAGCAACATGGCCGCGCATATTCTCAGCAAAATTGCCGCGACTGTAAGATCCGACCAAGCGCAGCAGGATTTCTTGGGCGCGGGTCTCTCGGCAGGCTCAGGCTTGGCGGAGGAATAGGAGGATGGGGTGTCGGCCATGGTAATTTGGGTTGGTGCTAGAAAATTTGGATTCGAGTTGGTTGAAGCGGATCGCAAAGCTGGAGGGGAAATCTCTAAAATCCAGTGGAAATACCCACGGAATTACGCGGAAACGGGGCGTTCGGATTCAGCGGTGGTGCGAAACAAAATTCCCCAAAAGTCTCAGCCCATTTTCCTGGCTTTTCTCCGGGTGGAACTGGGTTGCCAGCACCTGACCGCACTGGATACTGGAGGCGAATTCCACAGGTCCGTAGGTCGTGGTGGTGGCGATGATCGCGCGCTGGGCCGGGGCGGGATGATACGAGTGCACGAAGTAAAAATAGGGATCAGTGCCCAGCCCATCCCAGAGCCGGACATCATCCGCCACAATCCGGGCGTGGTTCCAGCCCATATGGGGAATTTTCAATCCCTGATCCGAGGGAAATCTGACGACGCGGCCTGGAAAGATCCCCAAGCCCTCAACTCCGGGTTGCTCTTCACTGGATTCGAACAACACCTGGTAGCCGATGCAGATGCCGAAAAAAGGACGGTCAGCCCGCAGCCATTTGCGCAGCGGTTCCACCAGACCTCGCTCATGGAGCGCCGCCATGGAATCCCCAAAGGCCCCCTGGCCCGGAAAGACCAGCGCGGATACATCACTCAGCCGCTGCGGACTGTTGATTTCCAGAAAATCTGCCTCCATGGCCGCGAGCGCATTGCGCACGCTTTGGATGTTGCCCCCGCCGTAATCGATGACGCCTAGCATGGGTGCTTAAATCTGTCCTTTCGAACTTGGAATGCCGATGACTCTGGGATCGCGCTGCATGGCCGCATCCAGCGCCCTGGCCAGCCCTTTGAAGACCGATTCAGACATGTGGTGGGCATCGCGTCCGTAGAGGATTTCGACGTGCAGATTCGCGCCCAAGCTGTTGGCGAAACCGCGGAGAAATTCCTCAACCAGGGTGAAGGAAAACTGCCCGATGCTCGCTACATTGGAAGGCCCGCGATAATCCAGAAACGGCCGTCCGCTGAGATCAATGACCACGCGGCTGAGCGTTTCGTCCATCGGCAGGTGGAAGGAACCATAACGAACGATGCCCGATTTATCGCCAAGCGCCTCGCGCAGGGCCTGCCCTAGGACGATGCCGGTATCTTCCACCGTGTGATGGAAATCCACGTGGATGTCGCCCACCGTTTTCACGGTGAGATCAATGAGACTGTGCTTGGCAAGAAGCGTCAGCATGTGATCGAAAAATCCGATCCCGGTGGAGACATCGGCTTTTCCGGAACCCTCGATCGTTAGGCTAAGGGAAATGTCGGTTTCAGCGGTGCGGCGCTTGATGGTGGCTTGGCGGGTCATGAGATGGGAAATAGGGGGATAAGAGGCCGAATGCAAACGGGCAGGTGAAGACTAGTCATCCTGCCAGAGGAAATGTTCGGTGGTCAGGCGGCTGGCACGGTCCCGGGCGGCATCAGCCTGCGGTCCCGGTGCTTCCGCCATTTTCTGGGCAATGGCCACGGCGGCCTCCCAGTTCTTTTTTGACTCGAGCAGGCGCATGGCCTTGCCGCCCGCGCGGAAGAACCAATGGTAGTCGGTTTCGTTGGTGGAAAGGTTCAATTGCGTGAGCTTCATGGCCTCGCTGTAGGCCTCGAGGGCGGCGGCATCGTCCTTGAGATTTTCAAGGCACGCCCCCTTGCGCACCAGGGCCTGCTGTTTCCAATAAAGGGAACTGTCACTGGAGGTGATGACCTGATCAAAGTCATTCACCGCCTGGGAAATCTTGGATTCATCCTCGCCGGCGATCGCCATGAGCGTCTCCCCGCGCAGGCAGAGAACGGTGTGTTTGAGGTTGGTTGGAAGCGGCGGCTGGGCCTTGAGCATGACATCGAACAGTTGCAGCGCGGCTGCAGGGTTGCGCCGCTGGTTGAGTTTCGCCTGTTCGAGCCGCGCCTCCATTTGCATCACCCCCTTGCCCGCCGCCACGCGGTCCCAGAGTTTGATGGCCTCGTCCTCGCATCCCTTGGCCAGACTACCGAGCGCGGCCTTGCCCGCCCAGTAGAGGGCGGTTTCCACGAGCTTGGAATCGGGCTCCTCCTCGACAATTTGCAGGAAACGAACCTTGGCGGAGGCCAGTTGCTGGCTGTTGTAAAAACGCACGGCCACTTTCATCAGAAGATCTCCGCGCAGCACACTTTCAGGATGGGCGGTGAGAAAGAGATCGGCCTTCTTGGCAAAGGCTTCGGGGGTGGCGTCGATGGAATCGAGGTGCAGCGAAAGAATTTCCACACGCTGGCGCTGCTCATCGGTTTTGGCATGCTCCTGGGCCGTAAGAATCCTGGATCGAATGGTCTCGGGAGCGCTCGCCACGTCCTGCAGCGCAACCTCGGCAATGGCCAGCGCGGCCGCGAAGGCCCGCGGATGGTCCGGATTCCGGTCCAGGAATTTCTGCAGCAACTCCTGAGCCTTGCCGGAAACCTGGGCGGCGGCATAAAGCCCACGCTCCAGGGCATAGTCCGCCCGCAGAGGCCTGGCCGCGTCTGTTTTTAAAGCTCCCAGCAGTTCCTCGCCCTGTTCGGGATCGTCAGCGGAGACTGCAGCAAGCGCAGCCTGGTAGACAGCCACCAATTTTTTTTCAGGGTCGGGAGTTGCCTCCGACACCATTTTAAACGCTTCGCTTGCCTTGCGGAAATCTCCTTCCCGCACCTCCGCATAGGCCTTGATGGCCGCGGCATAGGCGCGCACCTCGGGGCGCTGCCCGGGTGCCTGTAATGGTGCCAGCAGGACCAGGGCCTGCTGGCTGCGGTCCAGCCGAATCAGCAATCGCGACTGCCGCAGCAGCACGGAGGCCAGCAGCGGACTCTGCGGCTGGGTGGTGAGAAATCCATTGCAGAGGCGCAGTGCGTCCTGCAGGTCACCCGCCGCCTCCTTGGCATCGGCCAGGGCGATGGTTGCCTCGGACTGGACCTCCAAGCGGGCGCTTTCCGTCCAGTGAACCAGCATTTGCACCAGCTCCGTAATGGGTGGCGTATTGCAGGATTGAAACTCCCTGAAAACTGCATGGAGCACCTCGCCCTCCGGAACTCCCTCCACCAGAAGCGCCAGCGTCCCCGCTGCGGCCACGCGTTCGCCCGCCAGTCGCTGGCTCCTGGCCAGCAGCAGCAGGAGCGACTGGTGCAATTCCCGGGATTGTTTCGATTCCACCCAGGGATTCAGCTGGGCCACCGCGTCAGCAAATTTACCCTGCTCCAGACGCAGCCGCGCCATCAGAAAAGCGTGCTGACATTGTTCCTCGGCCGATACTCCCGGCACGCCCTCCAGCACTTTTTCAGCCTCCGGAAGCTGGATCTGACGGATCATCAATTCCGCCTGCCACAGGAGTGGGCGCGGTTCCGGCGCGGCGGCGACCAGCGGCTGCAGGACTTGGCGTGCACGTTCATAATCGCCCACGGCACTTAAACTCGCGACCTGATTGTAAATCGATTCCCGGTAAAGGGGCCATGCAGGATCGGTCGGCAGGACGGCAGAGGTTTCCAGGGCCTCCGTGTAGCGCCCCAGAGCCTGCAGGGCTGCCGCCCGCCAGAAAGTCAGGTCCGGATTTGACCTGGGGTCGACCGCAACCGTCACCTGCAGGGCCTTGGTAAATTTGCCCGCGCGAACAAAGGATTCCACCAGCCGCAGCTTCGCCACCGCCGCCAGTTCGGGATTCACTTTTTCACCAGCCAGAAATCGCTCCAGTTTGCCAATGGCCACCTCCGGAAGTTTGTCTTGCATCGCCTGCGCTGCCGCCTGGAGCTCGGGCGGTTCCGGTGCCGCCCAAGCCGGGCAGGTCAGGGTCAGAAGGAGAGCGAAGGAAAATGAAAATCGAATGGACACGGGCAGAAAAAGGAAAGCGCAACCTATACCCCATCATTTAAGCAAGGTAAAGTAATTCCCGCCGGGTCGGTTAACGGCCGCCGGACGCGGCTCAAGAGGGGCAAAATGTCCCCTCCTATTTCTTTTTAGCCAGAGCGTAACCAGCCTTGGCCGAGCCATCGGCATTCAGCTTGTCCGTCGCCCAGAGAATCCCCTGAGCCACGAGGTCGAGATAACGGTCGTCGGCCACGGTTTCATTGTTGTGCCCCAGTGTGGTGGAGAAGACGCGGGTCTTCTTGTCGCCGTATTCATTGGTCCAAACGGCCACAGCATTGTTTTCGCCCTCCTTGGCACCGTCGCCCTGCTTGCCGCGGGCCAGAGGATGGGCACCGGGATAAACCTGGACGTTATTGTAAAGTTCCTCGTTCACCGTAGTCCACTCAGGGAGGTTTTTGGTGATCGGCGAGGATTTGTCCACGTAGGTGATGGCGATCGGCAGCTGGGCACCGTGGCGGCAGGACTGGAGACCGAGATAGTCGAACCACAGGGAATCATCGGTATTGGGTTTGACGGGCTGGTTGACATCCGGAGCGGTGCGGTAGCTGTGCATGGCGCAGTGGAGATTGACGCCGGGCACGCCATCGCGATGAGCCTGCAACACGCGGTTCACATAGGCCAGGTCCTTGACGTCGGCGGCACATTCATCATGGATGATGACATCAAATCCCTTGGCCCAGCCATCCTTTTCGTATTGGGGGAAGGTCGGCTTGGTGCCGGAATCGGGATTGTAGGAAATTTCAATTTCCAAATTCAGACGCGCTTCAAGTCCTGCTTTGAGAATATCCTTTTGAGACTTGTAATCGTGACAGCAGCCCCCGGCAATGAGTAGGGCTTTCAGCGGCTTGGGCTTGGCGGCGGCATCCTGCGCGATCGCTGCGGTGGTGGATGTTAAATAAAGGGAGACACCAGCGAGAACTGAACAGGAGAGGAGAAGAAGGGCGGAGCGTTTCATTGTGCCGCATGGAACGGGGAATCCATGGAATTGCAAATGCCAAAAGCTTCCGACGCGTTCCCGTGAACGCCCCCCGGCGGACCTCACTCGACCCAAATCTAACGGGGGCCGCTCACCGCCCGGACTGATTTTTCCAGCTTGGAAATCCGCGCCAGCACTTCCGCTGGCAGGGCACTCCGTTGCTCGTCGGTATCAATCAATCCGGAGAAAAGCACCTTGCCGGCAGCGTCTTTGACCGTTGCAGAATTCCGGCCTTGTTCAGTTTGAATTTCCACCGTTCCGTCGTTGTCCGTCATGGACATAACGGAGGATTTTCCGTCGGCGGCAACTTTTCCGGGTGTGATTTTTTCCTGTTTTTTCAGAGCTTTGATCAGGTCTGGAAGCAGTTTTTCCAAGTCCGGAGAGGCGGCTGCCGGACGAACGGGATCCTCCGCATGCGGACTGGCAGCAAGCACGGCGGAAACGCTGACGGGCTTGCCTTTTCGCAACAGCGTCACGGTGATCTTTTGATCGATGGCAGCCGACTTGATCAGATTGGAAAATTGTTCCGATGACAGCAACTTTTGATCCCCCAGGTGGGTGAGGATGTCATAAACCTCGATCCCCGCGAGATTCGCCGGGGAGGATGCCATCACAAAGTCCACCATCAGGCCCTCGTCCTCGGACAATTCCGTCTGGGCCCGCACTTCGTCAGGCACCGAAATCGCATGCACGCCGAGGAACGGCCGCGAAGTCGGCTTGGCGCGTTCATCGGCAGCCCCGTTTTTACTGGGGGCCAGAAGAAGGACGGCGGCTAGCAACCAGTGTTTCATGGGGTGATGGGGCTTGTGCGTCAGTCCATGGGTTCGGCCACGAGGATTTCCTGCTGGCTCGGATATCGGATCTCCATGAGGGAACCGTTTCGTTGGTCAATGAACTGCTGGGTGTTGTTGAATTCGAAGCGCACCTTGCGCATGGGGCCACGCTGGGGATCCATGATGAGATCGCCGGCATGAACCCGCTGGAACTGGCTGCTCACGGCCTGCGGCACAAATTGATTCGTGCCGGAAGCGGCCCCTGCAAGGGTGTTTTGTTCCGCGGTCAACTGCTGATGCTTCCAGGCGACCGCTCCGGTTGCCACCACCGCGCAGGCGGCCACGGCGAGCCATGGCTTGTAGTTTCCACGGTTGTCCATCGGCATGGCCACAATGTTGTTTGCGACCGGGGCGGAGGCGTGGGCATTTTGCATTTTGCGCTCCAATTTTCCGAGGAAATCAGGGTCGGGAGGAAGCGGTTGCAGGCTGCGCAGCTCCCTTTCGAGCGACGCGAAGATGGAGTCATCGTGCGATTTCATAGCAATTTGGAAGGGGTGAGGGATCGGCGGAGTTTTTCCAGCGCATAACGATATCGGCTGGCGGCGGTGTTCATCGGAATGTCCAGAGTCTCAGCGATTTCTTCGAAGGTGAGATCGCCCCAAATTTTCAGTGTCACCACCTCGCGGTAATAATCCGGCAGGGCCTTGAGTTCCTTTTCGATCATCGCGGCGCGTTCATCCTGCTCAAGGCTGTCCTCGAACCAGACGATGTCGGAGTATTCGCCCATGTCCAGCGCCCGGTCCTCGCGGTTGGCGCGGCGGATGTTCTTGCGGGCCTGATCAATGGCGGAGCGGCGGATTTGGGTGAAGGCACCGGCGAGGCTGGGTTCCACGACTCCGTTCTCTCCAGTCTCGATCATGCCGGAACGCCAGAGTCGGAGCATCGCATCCTGTAAGACGTCTTCGGCATCGGCTTCGGTCCGCGTCTGCTGGCGTGCAAACATCAGGAGGCGCGAAGCGTGCTGGGCAAACCAGGACTTCCACTCTGGGGAAACCTGGGGCTGCGAATTGGAATTGGCGGGGGAGGTATTCATACGGATCTGGTCGCTGATGAAAGCGCGGGCATCAGTTACATTTGTTTGCAAATTTTACATCCGGCCGGCAAATTTTCCAGTCCCGCAGTTTATCGGCCGTGGAGCAGAAAAGCCGTGTCGATGATGGCCCGCTGGGCCGCCACGCGCCGGGCCAGACTGAACTCCGAAGGTGTCTCAAACGTGAAACTGGCCGGGGCATGATGCTGGAAAAGGACCAGCGCCTCGGGCAGGCCGGGCAGATTTTTGGGAATGCGACTGCGCTTGATGACTCCGGACCTGGCGGGAAATCCATCGATCCACGAGCGAGAATCCCGGGGCAGCCATTTTTCCGCCTCCTGAAGAAATGGTTGCGTGCTGAGTGCGGGGTCGCGGCTGACTTCGTAGGCATACACACCCTGGGCATCGTAATCCTCATGCAGCGTCACGCCGCACGAAAATCTCCGGCCCTCCACGGCACGAAGCCACGCGCCCGTGTGCGGGTGGCCCACGTTGTTGAAATTTCGATTCAAATCCGTGCCCTCATGATCCGCCCGCGTATTGCGGTCAAGGCCTGCGGGATTGAACAAGGGCACCAGACAGGCATTGGATCGGCGCAGCACCGCGAGGTTGTCCTCCGCCCAGTCAATCAAGGCGGCCACCGGCGCGGGTTCGTCGCCGTGCACGCCGGCGGAAAGATAGAGCCCACCCTCCGCATGGCGGGGCGTGCGAAACAGGTAAATGGGATAACCTTCCGGCGTGGTATGAAGCGTGGTGGTCTCGAATCGCGCCGCCCTGGCCACGGCCCGCCAGCGTTTTAAAATATAGGCGCTGTCGTGACAGCGATGCCGCAGGTCATACTCCCTTCCGGTCTTCATTTTGCGACCGCAGCTTCCTTGAGCGCTAGGGCATCGAGCAGCTTCTGATGGATCCCGTCGAAGCCCCCATTGCTGAAGACCACGATGGTGTCACCCGCCTCCACCATGTTCATGGCCCGCGTCACGATGGCCTCCACATTGGGTTCCAGAAAGGCCTTGCGGCCCATGCGGGCGATGTCATCAAGCACCTGCTGCACATTGAGCCGCTCACCCTCGGGCACCTTGTGGGGATCGGCCACCGGAGCGAGGATGCAGACCTCGGCGGCGCCGAGCGCGATGGGCAGGTCCTTCTGGAAAATATTCCGCCGGGTGGTGTTGGAGCGAGGCTCAAAGATGGCGCACATTTTTCCGGTGGGGTAGCGCAGTTTCAGGGCGTCGACGGTTTGTTTGATCGCCGTGGGATGATGGCCGAAATCATCCACCACCTTGATTCCCGCCACCTCGCCGCGCAACTCCTGACGCCGCGCCACGCCCTTGAAGTGACTGAGCGCATCGGCAATTTTTACTGGTTCGAGGCCGATAAATTCCGCCGCACATACCGACATGGCGGCATTGCGCACATTGAACTCGCCATTCATCGGCACCGTGTAGGGCTGGGCATTGATTACAAAGTCAGTTTGGTCGGCACTGTATTTCAAATCCGTAACCCTCCGGTCATTTTCCGGCCCAAGCCCGACCTTGATGACCGGGGCCGGACAATCCTGCACCACATCCAGGCAATTTTTGTCATCACCATTCACCAGCACCAGACCCGTGCGCGGAACCAAGCGCAACATTCGGCGGAAGCTGAGTTTGATCTCATCGATGTTGTTGAAAATGTCCGCATGATCGAACTCAATATTGTTGATGATCACGACCTCGGGAAGGTAGTGCATAAACTTGCTGCGCTTGTCAAAAAAGGCCGTGTCGTATTCATCGCCCTCCAGCACCACAAAATCGGAATCGGTAAATTTTGCGCCTCCGGTAAAATTTCTCGGGATCCCCCCGATCAGGTAGCTGGGATCGCGACCACTTTTAAAAAGCACCCACGTCAGCAGTGAAGTGGTCGTTGTCTTGCCATGCGTGCCGGTCACCACCAGATTGCGTTTCCGGCGCAGGAACTGCTCCTTCAGCACTTCGGGCAGGGAAATGTAGGGCAGCTTGCGATTCAACACCTCCTCCAGTTCCTCATTGCCGCGGCTGATCGCATTTCCAACCACGATGACATCGGCCTTCTCCGGCAGGTTGGCCGCGCGATAGCCACGGAAAATTTTGATTCCCCGCTCCTCCAGGAAGGTGGAGATGGGAGGATACACTGCGGAATCAGATCCGGTGATCTTGAATCCACGCTCCTTCATCGCGGCGGCCACCGCGCCCATGGCGGTGCCACAGATGCCGATAAAATGAAAATGCTTGGTTTTGGTTGCCATGAAATCAGGGGGTCGGAATAACGGGGAATTTGGGAAACGCCGAGTCTAACAAGCCGCCGGAATTGAGCAAATGCAGGATTGGGAAATCTTTAATGAGTGAAAAATTGGTTTGGACATCCGAAGCATTATGGCGGTGTATTCTCCCGTTTGATATTCATGCCCGAATCGGCTACATTCCAAACCGATCACAACCGACCCAGCTGATGACCGCGCTGCTCCCAACCAACTATTCGTTCGAGTGTCCGCACTGCCTCTCCATTCTCAGCCTCCCGGTGGAATTGGAGGGGGTCACCGGCCCCTGCCCGCAGTGCCACTCCACCATCACGGCACCGCCGCGTCAGCCTCCCGCGCCCACCTTAAGCATACCCGCGATGGCGCCCACCTTTCCTCCGGTTCCAGTGCCGCCCCCGGAAATACAAAACGCCCCATTTTACCCGCCTGTTCCACCCTCAGCCCCTCCCCCTCAATTTCTCACCCCGGCACCTGACCCCACGCCTGCCCCCATTCCGACTTGGATGGACTTGGTCGGCGAAAGCCCGGCTCCGGTCGAGGCGCCGGCAGCTGAGAATCAATTCACCCTCCCCCAGGCACCAACGTATTCCGTGGGGCCGCCGAGTCGCTCCTGGGTTTTGAAACTTGGACTCCTTGCCGGGATCGCAGGTGCGGCAGTCGGCGTCTACTTCCTTTTCAGCCCTCCCTCGGGCGGCAGACCACCCGCTGCGCCCGTGGCCAACCCCGTTGTTCCTGAGACCGCACCGCCACCCCCGGTGGAACCTGCGATTGCCACAATCCCGCAAACACCCTCGGGCGAGTTGCCACCGGACGAAGATCTACCAAGCGTCACCAGCCCCGTGATACCGCGATTGGAATCCCCCACTGTTCCCTCCCCTTCCGACCCGGCTCCCCCCGACTCCGCTCCACCCGCGGCAGAACCACCATCAACGCAGATCGAAACCCCGGAAATCCGCCGGGCCCAAATCCAACCCACGCCCGGCCTGCTCATCGAAGAAATTCCTGCTACCGCTGCCAAAGTGGACTCCCTCAACCCAATGGAGCCCAGCGACACCCCGCCCGCCCCCTCCATTCTCCAGCAACCTCGGAATGCGCTTGAATCCTTCCTTGCCGCCCCGAACTGGCAGCAGAGACTGCCAATGATCCAGCATGCGGACAAACTTCGTCCCCAGATCCTCGATTATTACACCAGTCACTCGGATGGCGTGGTCAAAACCGACTCGGTCGATTTTCTCACCAGCCAGCCCACGCCCAATGGCAACGAGGTATTCTATCTCTTTAATGTTCAAATGAAGGGCGGACATGCCTTCCCGGTGGCTGTGGAAAAAATGCAGGGCAGTTACCGCATCGACTGGCAATCCTTCGTGGAATTCAAGGATCTGCTGCTTCCGGAATTTTTCAAAACCTACTCGCCCGAGTCGGCCAGTTTCCACGTCGTGCTCGAGCGCAAGCACTACTTCGGAACCGACGTTCCCAATCAGGATCGCAAACTTTGTTTTTCCGTGGAACCTCCCGTCCCCGGCTACAGCAACTATGCCTGGGTCAGCGACAGCGATCTCGAATTGATCACTAAACTCGGCGTGCGCGCGGAATTCGGCCAGACCTCGTATCCCATCGTCACCCTGCGCTGGGTGAAGGAGACCAACGGGGTTGCCTACGTGGTGCTTGAAAAAATTCGGTCGGACAACTGGCGCAGCGACATCATTGATAGTCAGTCGGCTGATGCTGCGCCCCCGGTGCAGGAAAAGCCGCAGGATAAATCAGCAGAAACACCCGCTGAGTCCGCTCCGAAACGCGCGAAAATCGTAAGATAACTCTGCCCTGCGGCGGTCTTATTCCTCTTCTTCCTCGATCCCGGCAGCCCAGTGTGGAAATGGCACGGACGTTCCCTTCAAGGCGCGCCAGAGGATTTCGTTAAGCACCCCCTCCGGACAGGCGTCGGGCTTCTCAAAGGGCAGTTGCGCGGAGACGAGGGCATCCTCCTTGAGCGGCCCGTCCGCCATCGTCGTGGGACTCGGATTCATTTCATCCAACGCCTGCTGGTTGGCCACGGCCTGCCACGGGGAGAAATCCGGCACCTCCGTGAAACAATCGTACATCGGCGTGGCCACGGCATCGAGTTCATGCATGGGCTTGAGTCCGAGCATCAGTTCCATCGTGCGCATCAGACTCGTCTGGTTGTATTGCGTGGAAACCACGGCGCCTCGCTTCGTGTAGGGGCTGGCCACATAGGCGGTGGTGCGGTAGGCGCTGACATGATCCCAGCCATTCTGCGGGTCATCCTGAATGGCAAAAATACAGGTATCCTTCCAAAAACGGCTTTTGCTCACCGCCTCGACCATCTGCGCGAACGCCAGGTCATTGTCCGCCACCTGGGCCGCTGGTGTGGGGTAGTTGGCCTGAGTCCCGGTGGTGTGATCCATCGACAGACTCATGATCATCAAGTTCGGCATTTCTCCGGATTGCTCCCACTGCTTGAGTTCGCGGAGAAAGACGCTCGCGCGCTGCACATCAGGCACTGTTTGATCCCAGCCGGAAAACGATTCGCAATTGACGGGCACGAGCGTGGCCAGCGTCGGCACACTGCGAATCTGAATGGCCTCCGATCCCGCTTGAAATTCCCTCCATTGGTCACTCCAGCTCGGTTTGCCGGGTTTTGAGGCATCCTTCCAATTCGCAAATCCCTCGCAGAATTCACCATACACCCGCACCTTGTGCCCGGCCATCATCGCATGATCCCAGATGAACCCTGTCGGGGCCCATGCGAGCGAATCCGCATTGCCCGGCTCAAATCCATCCGGGTAACTGCGCGGCCAGCCGGAGAAACCGCGCTCGACGTAATCCGTGGTAATGGCGCTGCAGGACCAGTTGTGCCCGTCCGCGCTCAGCACTCCGGAGCAGTAGGTGTTGTCCAGGAGAACGAAATCGCGGCTGATCTTGTGTTGATTCGGTGTGATTTTTTCGCCGAAAATACACAGCGAGGGATCGCCATTGCCCTGAGGCAAATCGCCGAGTACCTGATCGTAGGTGCGGTTTTCCTTGATGATGTAAAGGACGTGCTTGAAGACACTGGGCTCGCCGTGCCGTTCGGGAACGGGCTTGGGCGCGACCTTCCTTCTAGGTGGCAGCAAGGCCGACTGCAAAGCCGGGGCGCGACCATTGATCAGCACGCGGGCGGTCATCTCCTTGAGTTCCACGGCTGATGCCGGCAGATCCATCAGCGACAGGGTGCCGAAATGATTTCCGGAAATAAACTTCGTCGGTAGATCCGTGGGAATCCGCCGCCACGAGCCGAGCCCCTTGATATTGGCCACGTGCAGCCGCTTGCGCGCCGCGTCGAAGGCCACGCTTCCAGGATACCATGCGGTTGGAATGAGCCCCTCCAATTTCGATTCCCCGGCCTCAAATTCCACCACGGCCACCGCATTCTGCGAACTGTTGCAGACATAAAGTTTCTCGCCATCCGCATCAAACGTCAGGGCACTGGGTGCAGCACCGAACAAATCGGCGGGCGTTTTCTTGGGCCAGATTTTTTCAATGATCTCCTCCTTTGCCGTATCCAGCACCGCCAGGAAATCATCCGCCGCACACGCACAGACGACCCACTTTCCGGAAGGGTGCACCGCCAGCGCAGAGGCGTGGCGACCCGTCACCAACTCCCGGTCCATGCCACCGCCACCAAGATGAATGATCGAAATCGAGCCTTCCCGCGCCGCGGTGGTGGACTCATCAATCCGCATCGTCATCCCCTGCCCCGCCGGACCGACGGCCTTGTCGTCCGCCTCAGGACGACGCCCGCCCCAATTGCTTACATACAGACTCTCCCCCGCCAGTGCGACATCATACGGCGCCACGCCCACCTCCCAGGTGCGAAGGATTTTGCCCGAGGCGGCATCGATCTCCGCCACGCGATTGGAAAGATTCAGCGCCACGTACAACCGCTGCCCGTCCTTCGAAATGGCCAGACCGCTGGGAATTTCCGCGCGGCGCTTCGGAGCATTGGCCGCAGGCAGCGGAATCGTGAACGACGGCGTCACCGTGTGATTTTCGTCCACCTGAAAAACCTTGATGCTGCCGTTGACGTTCGATAAATAAATCTTCGTGCCATCGGGCGAAAAAACCAGCCCAGTGAAACTCAGCTTTGCCTTGTTATCCGGATTCAAAATATTTCCGGAGACCGGGGACGGAGCCGCCTGATTCTCCGCCGGCAGGGAAACCTCCTGAAGAATTTTCCCGTTCGATGGATCCACAGAAACCAGCACCGCCGTCGTTCCCGCCGCCACCAGCAATCCGCCGTCCGGGCTCAGGGCCAGCGCATTGGGCCGCATGCCCTGCAGTTCGACCTGGATGCCCACGGGTGTCAGCACATGGTTGTCAGGAGTGAAATGCCGCTGCTCCAGCCAGAACTGAAACGGTCCCACGTGCTGTGAGGTCGCGGCATAATCCATCACGACCGGGGGAAGTTCGTAACGGGCGAGCACTGCAAACAATCCGACCAATGTCAGACCTGCTCCGAACGTCCGCAGATTTTGCGATGGTTGTCTGATGCTCATTGGGCAAGGTAGGCCATGAGGTCGAGGAACTCGGGCTGGGTCAAATGCTGGAACAATCCCTCCGGCATGAAGGAAAGCTGCTGACGTTCGATTTTTTCACAGGCGGCCTTTTCGATGACGCGGCGTTCCGTGATGCTCTGCAGCGTCAGGGTCTTTTCATCCTCCGCCGGCGTCGTGCCAACCAGAATCTGTTTGTCCTTGAGCGTGACGACAGTCATCTGGAAATCGCGCGGAATGTTCGCATTGGGATCCAGCACGTTGAGCAGGATGTAATCCGCGTCCTTGCGGCCACCGCCGGTCAGGTCAGGACCGAGTTTTCCACCTTCATTGAAGAGGGTGTGGCAGACGGCGCAGGTCTTGGTGAAAACAAGTTTCCCCTTCACCGCATCACCCTTGGGCCCGGCGTTGAGCGTCGCCTTGTATTGGGCGATCTCCTCCTTTTTCTCCTCGCTCGTCGTGCTGAGTTTGCCCCAGAGCGTGCTGAGTTTTTCAGTAAGTGCGGCATCATTCAGCAGGGTCAGACTGCGTGCCTGTGACAGGGAAATCTCCTCGTGCTTCACCACTCCCTTTTCAAGTTTGTCCATGAGATCCGCAGCCCACGCCACGCGGGTCACCAGCACATCAATGCCAGCGGATTTCTCCTCGGCATTCAGTGCAGGCCAGAGTTTGAAAAGCGGTGCGATGCCCTCCGGCTTGGTGCTGGCCTGCAGGCCGCGAATCGCTTCCAGCCTCAGCACCGGCTGTTCCAGGGCTTCACCGACCAGCAATTCAAGATCCGCGACACGATTGCTGATCAGTGCCATCAGCGATTGCTTGCGCACCGCGGCAGGCTGCGCGGTGTCACGCACCCGTTGTTTTAGCAAATCCACCAGCGCGACATCGCCAAACGCCAGGCCGATCGATGTCGTCAGGCTCGGAAACGCATCCAGCAATTTCGGCCTCACCGCCTCCCAGCCATCCGGCTGCGGCACCTTGCTCCGGCCCGCCAGACCATCGGCAATCCCCTGCATGATTTCCTCCGTGGGCTTTTGCAACACCACCCCAAGTGCCGCGCGACTCTCCGCTGTATCCAGCGTGGAGGCAAACCGGCGGGCCACATACGTCCGCAATTTCGCACTCGGAGCCTGGGAAATTTTTGCCGCCGCCTGGGCGGGAAATTTCCCCACCAGCGGTTCGCTAGCATACCAGGTCAGTTGCTCCAGCACCGGTGCGGTGGACTCCGGCCGGGACGCAATCGTCATCACCAGTTGTGCCGCGGACTCATCCGCCATGCGTGAAGCAAGGCCCAAAAGATGGCCCAGCACGAGCAGATCCTTTTCTGATCTCGCCAGTTCAATGATCGCCTCGGCCCCCTGATTACGGTCCGTCAGCAGCCGCGCCGCCCAGAGCCTGGCATGGGGATCCGCGTCCTTGAGCAACACCGTCAGTGCCGCCGCATCCATCGCATTCGCACTCGACCGCATCCACAACGAACGCAACTTCTGCTGCGGAGTCTTGGCCGTAGCCTGCGCCAGGGAGGCGCCTTGGAAGGGCTTTCCAGCCACCACCCGCTCCTGCAGGATCCGACGAGCCATGCGGAAATACCAATCGTTCCTGCTGCCAATCGTTTTCGTCAGTTCCTCCTCGCTCCATTTCGCGAGCCCGCCCTTGAGGTCTGGCTTGGCGGGTTTGCCATAAGTGATTTTGTAAATGCGGCCGCTCGGAGTGTGCACGCCATCATCGTCATGGCACTCGCCGATGTCACACCAGTCGCTCACATACACGCCGCCATCCGGGCCGTTGAGCAGCGTCACTCCCTTGAACCAGAGCGAATTCGCCCGGGCGATATCCCCCACATGTTTGGAAAGGTAGGTCGCTCCATTCGGTTCCACACTCTCCTCATTGATGCGCCGCCCGTGGGTGTTGTTCATGAAATGGTGCCCGCGATACGCCTCCGGCCAGTTGTCGCCCTGGTAAATCATCAGCCCGCAGTGGCTGTGCCCGCCACCCAGGTCATTATTGGTATCGCGCCCCTTTTCCGCCTTGTTCCAATCCGCCTTCCAATCCCCTCCGCTCAGATAATGCGGCTTCTCACCGATCATGTGGAGGCGCTCGAAATCGTAGGGGATATTCCCCGTGCCATACATGCGTTCAAAGAGCGATCCGGGAATGCAATGCCAGAGATGCCCGTTCACATTTCCGGACATGAACATTTCCCCGTTGGCATCCCAATCCAACCCCCAGGGATTCGTGGATCCGTTGATGACCTGCTCCAGCTTTTTCGTCTGCGGATGCATCCGCCAGATTCCCACATCCACCGTCAGCCTCTGCTCCGCCGGTGTCCCCGGAACCCCCAGTTTGGAAGTCTGCACGATCCCATGCCTGCCATACAGCCATCCATCAGGCCCCCACGTCAGACCGCTGGCCAGATTATGCCCCGCCCCCGTCGTCCACCCATCGATCACCACCTGCGGCTCTCCATCCGGCACCCCGTCCGCATTGGCATCTGGAATGAAATAGAGATTCGGGGCATCCAGCACCCACACGCCGCCAAAGCCGATTTCGATGCTACTCAAATGATTAAATCCTCCCCGGAAAATCTTCCGCTTGTCCGCCACCCCGTCATTGTTCGTATCCTCGAACAGGATCACCCGATCCTGCCCCTGCTGTTTCCACACCTTGTAGGAATACGCCTCCGCCACCCACAGCCGGCCCTGATCATCCAGTTTCATGTCAATGGGCTGCCGCACATCCGGTTCACTGGAAAAAAGCGTCGCATGAAAACCGTCAGGCAATTTCCAACCCCCGGCCACTTCCTTCGCTGGAGGCGGTTCATCCCCGGGGGCCTGCGTGTTCGCAGGTTGAAATGTATCCGACGAATCAAGCGCGGCCTGAACACAGGCCGTCAACAACAGGAAAAGACTACTTTGGATGCGCATGCCGCGAAGATGGGGCGCAATCATGAAGCATGGCAAGCCCAAAACCTCCCGTGTCTGCATGCGCCTGGCAGGATCACTTAAAAACCGCGAAGCCTGATTCCCTTCCGGGAAACTAGGCTCCGCTCTACCAAACCTTCAGCGACAGGAATGTCGCCGCTCCGTCATCCCAAGGTTGGTGTTCAGGCTTCAGCCGCTCCTCATGGATGGCCCGCCAGAATACCTCCGCCCAGAAGACGCCTGAAGGCTGTACACCAACGGCTCTAAACCTCGCCCGATCCCGCAACGCCACCGCCCAACCCAGGTCATCCAGCTCCCTCCAAACCTTCTCCGCCGCCGCATCCGCAATCTCCCCCTGTTTCCGCCCGCGCTTCACTACGTCGGGATACTGGGGCGATTGATATGTTGGGTGGGCTGAGGACAGCGGATTGAGTCATGCTCACTTCGGCAACTCCACCTGATCGTTGCCCATGAGGTAGGAAATGAGGTCGCTGAGTTGCTGGTCGCTGAGGGCGGCGAGCAGGCCATCGGGCATCAGGCTGGTGGGGAGTTGATTCTGTTTGGCGATTTCACTGCGTTCGATGGTGACTTCCTGGCCGACCATTTTGACGGTGAGCGTGCGCTCGTTTTTTGCGGAGATGAGGCCGTTGAAGACGCGGCCGTCCTTCATGGTGATGACGACCATGGCGTAATCTGCAGGCACGACGGCGCTGGGGTCGGCCAGGTTTTCAATGAGGTAGGCAATCTCATGTCGGCCGCTCCCGGTCAGATCGGGCCCAATGAGGCTGCCCTCTCCATAGAGCTTGTGGCACGAGGCGCAGACGTTGTTGAAAAGCACGCGACCCTGCGCGGGCCGGCCGTGCGCAAGGAATTCAGGCGTGAGCTTCTCCTTGAGTTCGGCGATAAGCCTTTTCTTTTCGTCGCTGGAATCATGGGCCTCGCCCCAGACCTCCGAGAGCTGAGCATTCAATTCGGCGTCATTGAAACTGCGGATCTGCCGGGCAAGGCCGGGCGTGATGTCACCACGCGCGATGCCATTGGTGCCGATGTGCCTGAGCAGCACCCTGGCAAAGCTGGGCCGGGAGGCGAGGGCGGAGACAACAGCTCCTCTTTCATTCGCATAAAAGGTCCGCCAGCGTTTCACGATCATCTCTGCGAGCGCAGGATCGTCGAAGGTGGCGAGGCCCCGGGTGGCAGTGACGGCGAGGCTGCGCTCGGTCAGGAGGCTCTCGCAGATTTTGCGCGTGTCGGGAGCTTTCGCCTCGATGAGGGTCCTCAGCGCCGATTTGCGCGCCTCGATGTCTGCGCGGGGATCGATCGCGATGGCGCGCACTTCATCGAGGGCGCGTCCGTCTCCGAAGAGGACATTGAGGTCGCGCAGGGATTTCTGCATGGTCGCGTCCTTCGTGGTCGCCAGAGCATCGGAAAACCTGTCCCAAGCCTCCGGCTTCCGCGCCTTGCGCCAGCCTTTGAAGGCGTCGGTCATACCCGTGAGGATGGCGGAGGCGGGGATTTGGGCTTGCTGTTCCACGGCGAGGCCGAGGAGCGTGTTGAGTGGCGCGGGGTCCTTTTCAATTTCCTCGCTGATGCGGCGGGCGATAAACTGGGTGACCAGGGGGATGCGGCAGTCTTTGACGAGCTTGACGAGTGCCTCCGGCGGGAGGTCGCGGATGCCATACCAATACATCAGCGGCAGGTTGTGGTCGGTGGCATCTTCGGCGTGGGAGAGGAGAACGGCTGCGAGCCAGCTTTTTCCTTCGTTTTTCAATGCACCAAGAATGGAAGCAAAACCCAAACGAACCACAGCACTTTTTTCAGTTTTTGCACAACCAGCCAGCACCTCTGCCAGATTGCGATCCCTTGTCATATCAACTTGCGACTGGTAATACCATTTCCGCAGATGCTCGTTTTCGAAGGTCGATCCCAATGCGGCGACCAATCGTGCGGCCCCTCGCAGTTCGGATTTACTGTTCCTGTCCAATTCAGCGAGCTGATAGACCAGAGAAACCAATTTCAGAGCCACAGGAATATTTGGCTTTCTGTTTAGCTCTTCGTAGAAAACATTCCCGAGCTTGCTCAGATCGACACCATTCACCGCTCTCTCCCTCAGCTCCCATCGACTCATGCGCACCAGCCACTCGTTGTCGCTCAACTGTAGTTTGGCCAACTCCTCGCCACTCAATTTCGTCAAATCCGTCTCGGCTGGTTTCACGGGATCGCCGTAGGTGATCTTATAAATGCGGCCGGAGGTGCGGTGCACACCGTCCTCCTCGTGGCATTCGCCGATGTCGCACCAGTCCAGAATATAGACGCCGCCATCCGGGCCGTATTGAATCTCCGTGGCTCGGAACCACGGATCATCCATTTTCATAAAATCCGGTTCGTGCCTGGCCGCATAGCCGCTGCCCTCGCGCTCGATGCGGTCCACATTGACGCGATGCCCGTGCAGGTTGTTCATGAAAACTTTGCCGCGATATTCAGGAGGGAAATTCGTCCCCTGGTAGATCATCATGCCCACATGCGCATGGCCGCCGCCCAGCGTGTCCGTGAGTCCCTTGCCATCGCGTGTCTCGTTCCATTTCCTGCCCGTGTCCCAGTGATAGTGATCCGCGTGCTGATCGATGATGCCGTAGATGTGTTCGTAGGGGTCCTCGCCGTGCATGCGCTGGTAGTGCGCGCCCTGGATAGCGTGCCAGAAATGCCCGATGACGGTGTTGATGAAAAACAATTCGCCATGTTCGTCCCAATCCATGCCCCACGGATTGGTAGTGCCATGGCAGTAGGGTTCGAAAACCTTCCGCGTGGGATGGTAGCGCCAGATGCCTCCGGCGGTGGGTTTTCTTTTTTCCTGCGGCGTCCCTGGCACATCAATCCACGACGTGCTGCTGATGCCGACCCGGCCATAGAGCCATCCATCGGGCCCCCATTTCAGGCCGTTGGCAAACGTGTGCCGGCTCTGCGCGCCGGTGCTGAAGCCGTCCAGTAAAATCTGCGGCGGGCCGGTCGGCTTGTCATCCTTTGTGGGAATCCAGAGCAGATGCGGCGGGCAGAGCGCATAGACACCCCCGAATCCGCGCTCGATGCTGGTGAGCATCTGCAGGTCATCCGCAAAGACCGTGCGCTGATCGAAGTGGCCGTCGTTATCCTTGTCCTCGAAAATCAAAATGCGATCCCGCAGCTTGAGATCGAAGCGTTCCCGGGAATCCGAATAGGTGAAATTTTCCGCCACCCACATACGCCCGCGTTCGTCCCAGCACATGGCGATCGGGTTCTGCACATCCGGCTCGGCGGCGAACAGGGTGGCCTTGAAGCCGGGCGGCAAATGCATCATTTTCAGTGCCTCGGCCGGTTGCGTAAGCGGCACCGTCGTGACCGCCTGATTGTTGGTGGGCTGGGGAAATTCCGAGGCCGTGGCCGTTGAAACCGTCAGCAGGAATCCGCGGATCAAATGTGAAAAGGAAAACATCGTGCGGCCATCGTCCCCCTTCTTCTGCGTAAAGACAAGCTCCCCGCCGCTGGTTTACGAAATTTTCCAGTCCCCGCGCATCGCACGCGTCACCAGTGCATTGGCCTCGGCATCGCCAGGGAAATTCTCCGCCACGGGATCGTACTTCACCGGTCTGCCGAGGGTGGCGGAGATGGTGCCGAGGTGGCACATGGTGGCGGCCCGCTGGGCGATGTCGGCGGTGGCGGCGGTTCGGCCGCGGCTGATCACGGCATCGATGAAATTGCGGTGGTGGTTGTTGGAAACGTAGAGTTTTACATCGGAGTCCTTGAGTTTGACGCTGCGGAGGCTGGCGGGTTCGGTTTCGAGCTTTTCATTTTCCGTCATGATGGTGCCGGTGGAGCCGATGAATTTGACGCCCCATTTGGAGGCGTCCGGAGTGCTGAGCATGACCACGCGGGGGCCCTTGGCGTAGTGGTATTCGATGCGGAATTCCTCGGGCGCGTTATAGATTCCCTTTTCGCGACGTTTCACTCCGGTGGCGGATATTTCCGTGGGCGACGTTTCATCCATGCCTGCGCCCCATTGGGCGACATCGAGAAAGTGCGCGCCCCAGTCGGTGATGTATCCGGGCGCATAATCGGAAATCCATCGGAAATTAAAATGGCAGCGCGATGCCGTGTAGGGAGCCTGGGGGGAGGACCCCAGCCACATTTGATAATCCAGATGCTCGGGCACCGGTTCCTCCGCCTCGAGTCCGGTATAGCCGCCATTGATGGCAAACGCTCCGGGCACCCCGACTTCGATTTCCTTCAGTTCCCCAATGTATCCATTGCGCACCCACTCGCAGGCCAGCCGCGTCTTCTGACCGGACCGCCGCCACGTGCCGCATTGCAGCACCCGTTTGTTCTCCGCCACCGCCTTGCACACCGCCCGGCCTTCGCCTATGCTCGCGGCGAGCGGCTTCTCGGAATACAAATCCTTGCCAGCCTTGGCAGCCGCCACATCAATGATCGCATGCCAGTGGTCTGGAGTGGCCAGCATCACCGCATCCACATCCTTCCTCGCCAGCACCTCACGGTAATCGCCGTAAATATCCCCCGCCTGCAACCCCGCCGATTTCGCGGCCGCCTGGCAATGCCTCCGGTCCACATCACACACCGCCACGACCTGCACGCGATCATCCCCCAGAAAGGCCCCCAGATT
>CALQSQ010000089.1 GCA_943333275.1 Akkermansia muciniphila | reverse complement strand
GCAATAGGAGGCTGGGTCAGCAAGCACGCCCGCAACAAGGTGCTCAAACTCTCACTGCCCCGCACAAAACGCCCTTGGATGGACGCTATCTTCCGCAAAATCAAAGCTCACCCGCCCCCATTCAGCTACTCCACTGCATAATCCAGGATTAATCCTCTGGATCGTCGGGACGTTCACCCCGCTGGTTGATGGGAATTGAGGGGAGAGACCGAGAGCATATTCGACAAGGTCCGGAATGCCATCACCATCAGTATCCAAAGCTGGGGAAAAGGAGCCCACGGTAACAGAAACAATCCCCGCCGTCGTGGAATCGACGTATCCCCCGCTATCACTGGCGATATAAGAAAAATTGTCCCAACCGACAAAACCGGGTTCGGCGAAATAGGTGGCCAGATTTCCAACCAGTGACACGGAACCGTGGCTCGGCTGGCGGGCAATGCGAACAGTGGCACCGCTCCCGCTGGCACTGAGCGTGAGGGGAGCACTAAGCCCTGCCGGCACGGGGAGTGAGGCATTGGCAACGGTGGGCGGAGTGTGCGTGCTGGGGTTGCTGCTGTTCACGCCGTTGTGGCAGACGTAGCAGCTCACTTCGGTTCCGCGGGTGAATTTCTTGCTGCCATATTTCGTGCTGAAGGTGCGATCCGTGGCGGCGCGGGAGAGCACGGTGCCCCGGTAGTCGCTGCCATGGCAAGTCTGACATTGGGCACCACCACCATTTTCGACAATGTCTCCATGATCGTTGACCCAGTTGGAACTGATCGAATGCATTCCGTGCGGGCCGCCGTTCGTGGTTGCGGGCATGGAGGCGTGGCAGGCTGTGCATTCCATCATTACGCCAGCGTGACCCTGGAGTTGCACGCTCTGCACGTTGTCGTTCCGGTGTGACGAGGGATATTCGGCGTGGGTCGAGCCATGACAGGCCGCGCATTGCAGTCCGCCATGACCCTTTGAAAAGCGATAGAGCGATTTGCCAACAACGGGTGCATTGGGAGTGGTGGCAAAAAGTGTGTCCACCGCCTGGCGCAGGTTACCGTTGGTTTCAAATGCATCCGTGTAGCGGATTTTGCCATTGTTATGGGTCGCGGTTCCGGTGTGACAAGTCTGGCACCCAGGTTCGTCAAACCAGCCCGTGCGGTTGGCTGCTCCAACCTTGCTCATGTTGCCATGGCAACTCTGGCATTGCATGGCCATGGATCCATCTTGGGCGACGGCTGCGCCCATGGCCCCACGCAGACAGCGGGTCGTCGAGCCGGGGTGGCATTGGTAACAGGAATTACGATTGGAAATGTTGTCCATCTTTAAGCCGCTGGTTGGGTTCGTGACGTTGGCATGTTTCGAATGCATGGAGCGGGTCAGGGGATCGACTCCCGGTGCGCCCGCCGTGCCAAGAGCTTCGGATGCATGGCATTTTGCGCACAGGATGGGGGTGTTTCCGAGCTTAACAGTATTGAACAGGCCATCGGCACGGAACCCATTCGCCGAGAGAGCCGACTGATAAATGCTGTTCCCCAGATGCCTCTCATCGTGGAGTCGGAGGATGTTGAGGCGGTAATCCCGTTTGGCGACGGGATCATTCACCCAGCCACCCGCCGGCCTGGCTTCCGGACCGGCATTGGATCCGTGACAGGCACGGCAATCCATTTCGCCTGAGACTGGGAGGACTACATCCGTCTTTGCTAGGACCGTTCCTGCGCTGTTCTTTGCAACGAGGCGCATCATGGGATAAGCATTGGGGTGACCCGCGTCATCAATCGGGGTGATGGGGATGCCGAGGCCTTCGAACCAGTTGAAGGAACTATTCCAGGTCATCGGGCGGGGGGTGTTTGCGGCTCCGGGCATGGACGTCCCTCCAAGTCCTGTTTCCGGCGGCAGGACAGCATTATAGGCGGCCGTGGCGAATTCCCAGAAGTTGGATTTCCCTGCAGAAGTTGTATTGATCGAGCCGTCGAGATCCGCCACTGCCTCATAGGAAAGCATCAAAGCCGTCGGCGCAGTCATCAGTTTGCCCTGTGAATCGATGAGTTGTGCATCAACGGTGTTGAAAGGAGGGAGGATCGTGAATACGGAGTAATCATCGTCCATGCAGTGCATGCCAAGATTGTTCCATCCGAGCAGTGTCCACTGACCATTTCCGGCAACTACAGAGGACCGGCCGAATTGAAAGAGCGCCACTAGCAGGGAGACGTTGATGAAGCGGGAGGCTGTTTTCATATTGTGATTCCGGTTGCAAGGCCTCAGTGAGATGGTCCTTGATTGCAGCCAGACTAGCTTATGGAAATGAACCGGCACTGAAGCCTGAATGAAGATTCATTTATCTTCCAAGAGGGGTTACCTCCCGCGAGTCAGCCGGTTGCCCACAAGCCGGGCATTCAGGTCGGAACCGCTGACGCAGGCAGAGCGGAAGTTGTCGGCGGAGAAGTCGCCCCGGCTGCTTCAATCGTGGCCTGAAAAATCGGAATTCTGACAATCACGGAAACCTGTTCATCTGGTTCTGTAATGAGCTGGATACTACCTCGATGAGCGTTAACAATCCACTCAGCGATCGTAAGGCCGAGGCCGCAGCCATCCGCCTTGGCCAGCGCATTTTCACCCCTCACGAAACGCCCAAATACGTTGCCTGGGGATTTGGGGCCCGCATCAGTATTGGTGATCCGAAATTCAGCGATACCCTCATGTTGATGGAGGGCGAGATGAATCATTCCTCCAGCGTGATTGTATTTTACCGCATTGTCTGTGAGGATCAGAAGCATTTGCCGCAATCTCTGCCTGTCACCGGTAAGGCTGATCGACTCGCATTGGTCAAGCGTGACATGCACATCCTGCGGTTGGGCCAGAATCAGGGCATCCTCAAACGCCTCCTCCACCAGTTCATCCATGGGGACGATTTTGCGTTCAAGTTGCACAAGCCCGGCATCCGCTTTGGTCAGGAGAGTCAGGGAATCGACAATGTGACTGAGGCGTTTTACCTCCTCAATCTGGCTCTCTATCCATTCATTCTGACAGGAGGGTGAAGAACCTCGATCCCGCAGCTCTGTTTCCAACTGAGCCCGCATGACTGTCAGCGGCGTCTTGAGTTCGTGGGATGCGTGAAGGGTGAATTCCTGAATATGATGAAAAGAGTCGTTTAACCGGTCCGTCATGGAATTGACCACCTCCGAGAGTTTGTCCACTTCGTCACCGTTCATAGTGCGTGGCAATGGCTGCCGCAGATTGTGGGAATCAACCTTCGATACTGCTTCCGCAAGATCCTTGATGGGTGCCAGCAGACGGTGCAGCCACCACCAGCCGAAGCCCAGCATCACAGGAATCGCGCCAAGAAAACAGACGGTTGAAAGTTCGGCATTCGTGTCCTTGTGAATATCCGGCAGACCCATGGCCGCGAACTCCGTGGGCTCCTCCTCGAACTCGTGATAGCCAAGCCAGACAACGAGAGTCAGACAGACTGCCGAAATCAGCGCATAGCCAATGCCAACTCTGCGGGTGATGGTCATGGGCATTCCTTTCTCATGACGTAGCCTTCACCGCGCACGCTGTGGAGAAGTTTTTCCTTGCCTTCAATGCCGACGTCAATTTTTTCACGGAGTTTTCGAATGTAAACATCCACCAGATTGGATCCTGGATCGAAAGCATAATCCCAGACCTTTTCGAGGATCATCATCCGACTACAGACCCGCCCAGCAGAGCGCATTAAATATTCCAGAAGCCGGAACTCGCGGGTCGTGAGATCAATCTTGTGCCCCCCGCGCTCCGCCACCCGGGAAATGGTGTCGAGCGAAAGGTCGCCCACATGCAAAACGGGAGATTTAACATCACCGCCGCGCCTTGCCAGCGCATGGACGCGGGCAACGAGTTCCTCGAGCGCAAAAGGCTTGGCGAGATAATCTTCCGCTCCCGCATTCAGGCCCTCGATCCTTTCATTGAGAGCCCCGCGAGCTGAAAGCAGCAGCACGGGTGTCTGGATGCCACGGGCACGCATTTGCTTCAGAACGCTCAACCCATCGCGGCCCAGCAGCATGATATCGAGCACGATGCCATCGTAGGGGGTCATTTCGATTTCCACTAGTGCCTCATCACCGTTCCGCAATTCGTCGACGGCAAATCCCTCGGCTCTCAATGCTTTCGCAATGAATGAGCTGGTTTTGATATCGTCCTCGACTACTAGCAGGCGCATAAGGTCAATTACACACTCATCGGCGGAAGTGCAAGATTCAAGAGAGAAGGGCTGTTTGTTCATGGATGGGAGAGTCGGAAAAACCGGCGATCCATCAGTGGCGGGATCGTAACCTGATTATTCGAGCCGTTCAGATCCACAATGGAGGTTGAATTTGCCCATTGGTCCAACCCGAAGTCCACGTTTTCCTGCAAGACCCACCCAGAAGCACCACTGGGCCAAGTGAGCAGGATCTGCCCGGCTGCGGTGAGGCTAATGCTGAGCGTTGGCAGCGCGAGGAAGTTTCCGACCAACGTACGATCGACGCTCGAAGTGAAGCTGTAGCTTGCCAAGGTGCTGACCACGTTGCCGCCTTCGGTCCAGTTCGTGAAGATGTAGCCGGGCTTCGGCTCAGCTATGAGCGTCACCGTATCGCCGTTTGGGTAAACACCGGCGCCGGACGCGGTGCCCGCTGTCTTGGGATTGAGGGTGACGTCGAAGCGGTGACCCGGCGCGAAGTGGGCTACCAGATCTCGATTGCCTGTGACGTTAAAAGTGAAGGTTGGCACGGCGCTCACGACCACTCCGTTTTCCGTCCAGTTCACGAAGGAATAGCCGCTCGCCGTGTGCGCGACTGACACGATGGCTTTTTCACCTGGATCGTAGGAAGCAGAGTCCGCCTGCACTTCAAAATCTCCTCCGGGATCGCTGCTCACTGCGATGTTGTAGGCCGGTTTGAACTGCGCGACGAGAGCGCGATCGCCCGTCACGGTAAACGTGTAAGACCTCGAAGTGCTGACGCTGGTGGTGCCGACCTGCCATCTTGAGAATTTATAGCCGGGGTTTTCCGTCGCCACGACGGTGGCGCTGGATCCCAGCGCGTAGGCCCCATCGCCGCTCGTGAATCCGCCATTCGAAGGCAGCGAGCTGGTGGTGACGGACTTGGCCGAGCCCACGGGAATGAAATTAGCGACGAGCGTGCGATTGGCTTGCGCAGCGAACGTGTAGCTTGGCGAGGTGCTGACGATGCCCGCGCCTTCCGTCCAGTTTGCGAACACATAGCCTGTGTTTGCCGCAGCTACGAGCGTCAGACTCGATGCCTGCGCATAGGTTCCATTACCGGTGACGGCACCGCTGTTCGCAGGCAATACGCTCGCATCGATCTGGAAGGTAATTGCACCGTCCACCCCAAGCGCGAACGCCCCAAGCGTGGTGGTGCTGAACGTGATCGTATGCGTGACCGTGTTCACCGTGCCGGGCAGATTCTGCCACGCCCCGGCGCTGTAGTGATGGACGGAAAGCGTGCTCTCATCAAAGCCTGGCGGCAGCAACGTCGCATCATAGGCGAATGTCAGATTCACCGACCCCGCGTAAGCGCCGCTGAACCCGACATTCCACACCTGCGCGGGGCTGCCCGGAGTGAGGAAATTGAAGCTGCCGAACTCACCCGCCGCGATTCGCACTGCGAGTTCCGCGTTGTCCGCCTTGGAGAATTCCGCAAAACACGAGCCTGCTGAGGTCACGTCGTCAAACTGATAGTCCAGACCTCCTGGCACGCTCGCGCCGCCATTGCAGCCGCCGGAACTGCCGGTGCCGGTGGTCACTTTCGTGCCGGTAACCAGACTGAGCACGACATCATGGCTGAGCGATGCGCCTGCCGCGAGAGCCCCAAGATTCCATCGTTGTGCACCGGAAACCCATCGCGTCGCTGGTGCGAAGGAATCCGTTCCCAGGCGTGAGGAATAAGGTGCGCTCAGCCAGTTGTTCTCGATGGAGAAGTGCACGCCCTCCGAGGGCTTGCCGGTGCTGTGGTTATCCACGCCGTTGCCTTCGATACCGTAGTATCCGATCTCGTAGCCGCTGGGGGCCACGCTCGCATGAAAACCGATGAAGTCCTCCAGACCCGCCGTGGAACTGCCCGGCCCCACCGCACCGGAATCCACGCCCGCGAGGGTCACATCATAGTGAAACGTGCTCAGCGGACCAGAGTAGGTGCGATTGTCATAGATGCCCCGCTGCGACTGCAAGCCGTGCAGAAATTGAAAGAACTGGATATTCGAAATCGTCGCACCGGAGATGTTCTTGATCGTGCAGGTCTGCTTCAGCACGTAGCGCCCGCTATTGATTGAGGCACCGACGCCCCCGGCTGATGCGGCTATCGTTCCCATCGGCGTGCCGACCACGGTATCGACCATCTCGTGGCGCAGGGTGATGTGCAGGTCGCTATTGGCAATGACCGACTGTGCAACGGGCAGGTTGTCCGCGTTCACTCCGATTTGGGTAATCGGCGAGACGACGGTGAAAGTGGAATTAGTGGTCCAGTCGGGGTATGAAAAGTGTGGTTCCAGCCACTGCGGGGTCACCGTCCCGCCGCTATTCGTGTAGCCGACCGCCACACCCCATTCGCCGGAGAGATACTCACGGCCTTGAAAGCCTGGCGTGTTATCGAGCAGAAAGTCCGAATAGCCGAAATCGGTGAGCGTGATGTTCCAGCTCGGATTGGCGATTGTGATTCCTTGTGCCGAAGCTACCTTTGAAGGAATTAGCATCGCGACCATCCAAAAGCCGACCAGCCATAATCGCCTTATCAAGCAGCGGGGTGAGCAGTGGCGTAGGTTCTTCGCGAAGGTGCAGCATTTTAAATCGATCGTGTCCATGTGGGCAACGTCCTGCCAGCAAATTAACGCCGAGTGAAGGATTGATGAAGATTTGTTAATTTTTGAGCGAATTGAGCCGGGATGGATACTCATCCGAGGTGTTCAAGGATTTAGATCTTCCGGAGGTTTCTCGAAATTAATGCCAGGCTCGAGATTAGGAAAGTCGGCGATTTGAGCATTTGTGAAGTTACACTGCCTCAACGATTCCCTACTCAACTTCTGACGGGGGAATCTGGCTGCCATCAACGGTCATGGGAAAATGGACCTGTGTGACGCGACTATTTTGAACACCTTGAATTCTCGGCGCAGAGCCGATGGAAGCTCAATTCTCGCCGTTGTGATCTATATCTCTTTTGTTGGGTTCCAGGCGGAAGCCACGCTCGTTTCCAAAAAAATACTACGGAAGTCCAGGTGCGCTGGTGCGGCGAATCACGGATGCGCGAGGCGAAAAAACCGGTAGCCTTCGATTGTCGTGTCGACACTGACCGTGTTCTGACCACCGATTGTGGCGATAATGCGTGTTGAAGGCACCCAAGTCATGAGGTCAGGGCTTTCTTGCAGATCCCATCCAAGGCTCTCCGCGGTCCAACTGACTATTATCGTATGCGTGCCGGGCGCGGCGGGAGTTACCACCAGCGACGGGATCGCGCTGAAGTTTGCTACCAGCGTGTGGGCGTCGGTAATGGTGAAAGTATAGGTGGATGACGCGCTGACGGCGATGCCATTTTCCTTCCAATTCAGGAAAATGTAGCCATAATTTGGGGTGGCGACTACCGTGACACTTGTGCCATCGGCATACGTCCCCGCACCCGTCGTGCTTCCGCTGCTTGGGGGTGTGGCACTGGTGGTAACCGTGCGCAGCGTGACGCCAATGAGGGAGAAATTTGCAACCAGCGAACGAGTGGCCGAAACGTCGAAGGTGTAGCTGGCGAAACTGCTCACAGCCGTGCCGGATTCGGTCCAGTTGACGAAGTTATAGCCCACGTTTGGGGTGGCCACGACGGTGACGCTCGTGCCACTTGCAAAACTACCATCCCCGGTGGTGGTGCCGCCCGCGATCGGTGCCGGGCTGGTGGTAATGTTCCATTGCACGACGTTGGGCACGAAGTTCGCGACGAGGGAATGATTTATATTCATCGTGAGCGTGTAGCTGGGGTTCGTGCTCACTACAGCACTGTTGTCTGTCCAGTTGAGGAAGGCGTAGCCGGGCATCGCCGTGGCCGTGGCTGTGGCATTGGCGCCGATGGCAAACGAACCATCGCCCGTCGTGGAGCCGGTTCCTACGGGAGAGACGGTTGTGTCGAGCAAGCTGGCGGGCGGCAGGATGGCACCTGCGGCCGCGATTTTGAGCGTGTAGTTCTTCGCCACGTCGGGATTCAGTCCATCGGAGGCGGCGATTTTGAAACTGAAAGTGCCGCTCGCGGTTGGGGTGCCGGCGAGCACACCGGTGACTTCATTGAAATTCATGCCGGAAGGCAGGTCGCCGGTTCTCACGCTGGTGAACGGCCGTGAGCCTTCAACCACTAGTGTGCGGGCGGCGAACGGCGTGTTGATCCGGCCTTCACCGCAATGGTCAATGAGACCGACAGGCGCATGGACATCGACGGCGGCCATTTGGGAGCCGGTCCAGTCACCAACGACGACGACGGTGGACATATTGGTCGTGACTATCGCCCATTCGGCGGTGTTTGGATCCCAGTGGTCGGCATAGGATACAGTGCCAGACCCGTGGCTCCCGTCTGGACCCACCAGATCACCCATGGCTTCGCCGGTCTCAGCATCGAGAGGCCCAACATATTTGAAAAATTCGTAGCGCCTGGTTACGACTTCATCGCCGCCGGGCAGGGGCTCAGCAGCGGCGGCAAGCTGATTGTTGACGCCTCCGTCCGGCAGGCCGCTGTTTTTCTGCAAGATTCGCCACTCCACCTCAATCTCATCCGGTTCGCCGTTTTTCCAGTTTTTGTCATTCGCATCTTCCGGATCATCGCTCACCAGCTCACGGAGTTTGATCTCCTTGTTGTTGTGCGTGGTGGTTTTGATCTCTTTGACCCAGACGGCCTTGCCAAACTGGAGTGGCGGCGGCACGGGCGGCGGCGGTGGCGCAATCACTGCCTGCACCTGAGGGGGGGCTGGATTGCCGACCACCGGCGGGAAATAGGTGAAGGTCGGGGTAGAAACCTGCACGGCACCGCCTCGGACCAGCGCACCTCCATTGTCGATCAACCAGTTGTAAAGCACGGCGGAGGGTTGCACGCGATAGCCGCAGCCGAAGTGTTCGCCACCGAAATTCACATTGGGATTGGTGAACATGTGTCCGTTGGTCGGTGCGATCGGTCCCGCGGGAATCGCCGTGTAGGCGGCCCAGGTGCCATTCGCGTTCTTTTTGCTCTCCCAGCGGATGAGCACCTTCGGGTGGGCTGGAACCGAGTTGTCTTCGGTGATTTTCGGCACCCCGTAGTGGTTGTAGTTGAAGGTATAGGTGATGTCGGTGCTGTGGCAGTCGTTCAGCTCGATTTCAAAGCCATGGCACTCCGAACCGGTGTCATTGACGGTGTCGAAGTTGTTGATGCTGCCGTAGGCGATGCTCGCCTGGGCGGTGTGTGGAATGATGGCCAACAACAGGAAGGGAAGGAATGCTGACCAGCCGGAACATCGATTAGGCGTGTTCGCAGATTTGTTGTGATGGGGCGTCGTTTTCATGGTTTCAGAATTTGGGTCAACAGTGTGCGTGGAGAGGGGCCGGTTACTTGAACTGGAAGGTATCTTTGATGTCTTCCGTTTCACAGGGATAAAGGGTAACGATGTGGCAGGATTTGACTGGGCCAGCGAATGTCGCCTGCAATGACGAGGCGCCAGCGAAATCGCTTTTGTATGTTCCATCGGAGTATTCATGATCAATGAGTGGTGGGATCTTGTTGCATCAACGATGTTCGAGACGGAAAAAGTCTCGACTTGAGGAAGTAGTGACAACCACATGATTCTGTCCTGCGCTGGAGGTCACTGGTAGGCTAGAGTCCAGCCAACTTCCAGTGCTGAGGTCTGGGCTTTCACGCAAGACCCAACCATTTGCCGAAGAAGGCCAGATGATTGTGAAAAGCTCGGGGGTGGTGGTGGTAAAATCTATGATCGGGATGAAATTGGCAATCAGAGAGCGGTTCGTTGTAGCGTTGAAGTTGTAAAGAGTGTTGCTTCCGACAATCGTTCCGCCTTCGGTCCAATTTGTGAATTGATATCCAACAGCTGGCGTGGCAGCGAGGGTGACGGTGCTTCCGGTTGCATAGCCACCGGTGCCGCTCACGGTTCCGCCAGGGGCGAAGGACGAAGTGGCGGTCATGGTGAATCCGACGGCGAAGTTCGCGAGCAGACTACGCTGGGCGAGGATGCTGAAGGTGTAGCTCGGCGACGTGCTCACCGTCGTGCCGGCTTCGGTCCATTTGACAAAAACGTAGCCCGCCTTCACGGTGGCGGTCGCGGTGACATTTGTGCCGATGAGGAAAGTGCCCGCGCCTGTGACGGTGCCCATTGTTGTCGAGGAACTCGCCAGCGCGAGCTGATAGGTCGGCTGGAAGTTTGCGATGAGCGTGCGATTGGCCGTGGCGGGAAATTGATAAAGAGCGGACGAACTCACGACCACGCCTCCATCGGTCCAGTTCACAAAGGCGTAGCCGGTCTTCGAGATCGCGGAGAGCGTCGCGGTTTCATTGAGCGCGTAAGTTCCCGCGCCGGTGACACTGCCGCCGGCGACCGATGATGGGGTGGCTGCGATGGCGTAACTCGTCGGCGTCGCTGCGCTGAGCGTGATGGCTAGGTCGCCCGTGCGATTGGTGTAGGGTGCTCCCGTGGTTTGCCGGAAATGGCTGCCGTTTCCGCCGACTCCGGATTGGAATCCCCAGTTGAGCGGATAAATCGCCTGCGAAGCCTCGATCTGAATCCAATAGGTGGTGCCGGCGACCGCGTGGAAGGAACTCGGTAGCGTGACGTGGTAATCATACATCTGCACGCCGCCGACCACTTCCGCGGGAGTCTGGTTCCCATTACCGGGGATGGTGACTTTTTTCAGGTAGCCGGTGAGGACAGGTTGATTGGCGATCGAGTTGTCAAAGAACCTGATCACGAACTCCACGACCGGATTCGACGGGACAAAGAACGCGGGATCGAATCCGCCGCGCCACCTGACATCGGTAATGTCCTGAGTCACGTTCGTGGAGAACTTTTCATACGCGTAGCACTCGCCGTCGATGCCATCGGGCGTGAGGAACGCTGAGGGCAGGATCGTTCCGGAAGTACCGGGCGGCAGCGAGAAGACGACGCCGAGGTTCGTTGCCGTGGGTGTGAAGTTAGCCACGAGGTTGCGATTGGCCGTGACGGTGAAGGTGTAAAACGCATTCGAACTCACCGGAACGCCGTTCTCGCTCCAGTTCACGAAGGTGTAGTTTACGGAAGGCAAGGCCTCCACGGTGCGTGTGCTGCCATTCGCGAAACTGCCGTCGCCGTTCGTGGTGCCGCCCGTGAGCGGGGATGCCACAGTCGTGATCGTCGAACCGGAGGAGAAGTTCGCGACGAGTGTGCGGTTGCCCGTGACCGTGAATGTGTAGTTCGAGGCAGTGCTCACCACGGTGCCGTTGTCCGTCCAGTTCACGAAGGCATAGCCCGGATTCGGCGTCGCTATAAGCGGTGCCGCCGAGTCGTTCGGGTAAAGCCCCGTGTTCGCAATCGTGCCACTGCCCGCAGGCGAGGCGCTCGCCGCGATCGTGTAAATCGGACCGTCGGTGGTCACTAGGCTGAAGGCCGCGTCGCCTGGCGGGACCTGGAAAAACATTTCCGGCAGGCGGCGGAAATAGGAGCCATTGCCGGTGCCTTTGGCCATTCCCCAATAGGGAAGTCCGTTGCCCATCTCCGCCTCGATCTGCACCCAGTAGAGCTTGCCGGCCTGCGCCTGAAACGTGGTCGGCAGCACAAAGTGATAATCGAACAACTCCACGCCGCCGAACATTCCCGCGCTCGTCTCGCCCGCCTTGTCGCCCGTGTCATAGGCCGCCAGCGTGGCGGGAGTGACCGGGTAGCCCGGTCCGAGGAACGGCTGGGAAAGTCCCGGAGTGGACTCATAGATGGACAATCTGAAATTCAGGATGACGCCGCCCCAGTAGGCCATCTGCGGATCGTAGCCGCCTCGCCAGCGGATTTCCGTGATCGCCTGCGCCGTGGGCACGCTGAACGAATCCCACACCCACTGATCATAGTCCGTTCCATTCGCCTGATAGCGCGATGAAGCGAGTAGCGCACCGGTGCCAGTGTGCGCTTGCTCGAAAACAACTCCTGCCCGTGTCCAAAGCCCGGAAAGCAGCATCAGGACGATGACAAGAAGTAATTTAACACCCAGTATCCATTTAGACTGAGAGGGAAGCAGAGAAATCATGAGGGCAGTATCCTGCCCCCAAATGAGCAGGGAGTGAACCCTGGATGAAAGTTCGTTCATCCTGCAAACAAAGCGGCGCAGCGTGGCTTGGTGGCGGCAAATCAGGAAATCGCCTTGGCAATCCCGAATGCGACCCCAGCAGCGAGACCTCCAACGAGCACGGTTTGCCAGGAGCTTTTGATTTTGGAGACTCCGGTGAAATGTCCTTTCACAAAACCAAACACAGCGAGTGCGAGGAGCGTAAAGACAATGGACAGGGTGAGGGCCTGATGGGCGTCCTTTGCCAGCATGTAGGGCAGCAGAGGGATTAATCCCCCGACTGCATAGGATCCGGAAATGGTAAAGGCGCTGCGCAGTGCGCGCTTGGGATCTGGCTTCTCAAGCCCCAGTTCAAAGCGCATCATGAAATTGCGCCATGCTTCCGGCTCACGCCGGAGCGCGGCGATGACGGGCGCAGCTTCGCTGGCCGAGACTCCATAATCCTTGAACAAATCCACGATCTCCTGCGCCTCACGTTCTGGCACGTCCGCAATCTCCTGTGCCCCACGGCGCAGTTCGCTGCGGTAGTGTTCCGCATCACTCCTGGCAGCGAGGAATCCACCCAACCCCATAGCGATGGACCCAGCTGCGACTTCCGCCAAACCGGCGGTGACGACAATCTGGGTCGAGGCAATGGCACCCGAAATGCCGCCGCGAGGGCAAAGGGAACCGTGAGTCCATCGGCCATGCCGATGACGACGTCGCGCACCGTTTCGCCGCCGGAGAAATGCTTTTCGTGATGTTGCCTGTGACGGACGATATACCCTAGATTTGGCCGGAGAGAATCAAATTGTCTCCTTAATTTAGAAAGACCATTTCAGACCTGCGGAGACATACACGCCGAGGTGATCCCACTGGGACATGATGTCCGTACCCACGCCAATCGAAGCCTCCAGCCTTTCTGTCACGTCAAAAGTGTATTCCAGCTCTGCAAACAAATTATGATCGCCACCAGGCACCTCATTCCCGGCCGCCCAGAGACTCAGGGAGAGGTTATCGGTGCCATCAGAGGTAAAACCGCATAGCCAGTATATCCAGAAAGTCTGCGAAAGAAATCCGGCGTGATCTCCCTCATCCGGTCGCGTAGCCAGCACTGCGCCCACATCATATCCGATCCACCAGTCTTCGGTCAATCCATACGCGACATCAAGCGATGGCGCAATGTCCCATCCTCGTGAGGCCAGCAGGGAGTGGGGATCAAGGTCGAGCTTGGCATTCCAATAGAGACGTTCCTCATTATTTTTGTAGAGGGCATATCCAAGTTGGAGTGTGGCGTAGCTGTCGTGGCGTAGGTCGAGGGAAGTGGAAAGGTCGCTGTAGGTATCGCCCGAGAGGCCGACCCAAGCACGGGGCGTGCTCCATTGCACCTCCAGGCCGGCATGAAAAGTATTCGTGCGTGAGCGAGATCCATCATAGTCGACGGTGAATTCGCCGGACCATCCCTCGTCACGATCCGTTTCCTTGAGTGGATCCCGCGCTTCTGCCAAACCTGCGCCACTGCATAGCGCCGCCGTCAACAAGCAACGGGCAGGAAGGCGCATAGAGGTGGGGTTTTGATTAATTGCATCCACAGCCACCTCCGCCTACGCCGCGGCCGCCAGCAAAGGATTCGCGGGTAAACCAGACGTGCTCGGAAATGGAATCGGTCAGGGGATCGCGGGCCGTCCGCATGATGTAGTCGGCGAGATGCCCGCGTTGCCAGGGTTTGACAGTGGAGCAGGAGCAGGCGCTGAGGGCGAGACAGAGGCCTAGCAGAAGACGGAGGGTTTTCATGGGATGGGGAATTTCGGGTGGGCTTCAGCCGAGCAGGGCATTGATTTTAGCCAGAAGTTCGTCGGCGTCCTTATCGCGAAAGCCGGTGTGGACCTTGCGAATCACCCCCTCCTTGTCGATGATAAACGAGGTGGGCATGGTGCTGACGTTTGCGGCGGCGACGAGTTTCTGCGCGGCATCGCGCACGACTGGAAAGGCGACAGGGGTCTTCTTGAGGAAAGCCTGCATCGCGGCGTCGGTTTCATCAACGTTGACGCCGAGGACCAGGAATCCACGCTTCGCCAATTTCTGGTGCCAGCCATTGATCACCGGAAACGATGCCTTGCAGGGAGCGCACCAAGAGGCCCAGAAATCAAGATACACGACCTTGCCCTTGAGCTTGGGGAGAGTGCCTTCCAAGCCAAAGGTGCTTAGATCGGGCAGAGAACTGTTCTCTTTCCAAGCCGGCGCGGCGAGGAGGGGAGTGGCGGAACCTGCAGCGAGCAGGGCGGCGCTTTGAAGGAGGAAATGGCGGCGGTTCATCGTTTTTGGGGTGGGGGTGGAGGGGGGAATTAATTGATGTCCCATCCGGCGGGCAGGACATTGCGACGAAAGCCACGGGTTTCGTGGAGTTGTGTTTTGTACCAGAGACAACCCTGCACTCCGGGCGAGCGTTCCAGCATAGTGATGGCCTCGGATCCGCCGATCACCATGGCGGAAGTCGCAAGCATTCCGGCGAGGGTGCACCGCGGAGCGATCACCGACACGGCGCGCGTTCCATTGGAAACAGGCCATCCCGTCCGGCAGTCGAGAATGTGTCCATAGGTGCGGCCTTCATGCTCGAAACAACGGCGATAATCTCCCGAGGTCGCCACGGCCGCGCCACCACGCAGTCTGAGCCCGCAATAGGTTTGGTCCGTATGCTCCGGATCCTCAAGCCCGATATACCAGCCTCCACCCTCTGGAGGTTCGCCGTGCACAGCGATGTCTCCACCCAGATCAATCATGACATGCTGAAGCCCTTGACCAAGGGCTATTTGCATCAGGCAGTCCACCGCCAGTTCCTTTCCCACTCCACCAAAATCCAATTTCATTCCCACTTCAGGCAGGAAAATGCGACGCGGGGCACGTTGGACGCGTTTCCATCCAGTGTGGCTGCGGGCAGCGGCTATTTCCTCGGCGCTCGGCAGGGATTCGTGGGCTTGCTTCCAGTCCCACAATTCACTGAGAGGCAGGGAGGTGGCATCGAAGGCTCCTTTCGTCACGAAATGATAGTGGTCGCACAGGTCCAGCAGCGTGTCGGTCAGCGTGTCAATGTCGGTCCAGCGGATGCCCGCGTTGGCATTGATTTTTGAAAGCTCACTATCCTCGAGAAAGCGGGAGCACTGGGCTTCGAAGCGGGCAAGCCAATCAAAAGCCGCGTGGCAGAAGCGCATCGCCGAAGGCTGGTCTGCAGAGGCAAAAAACAATTCACAATTCGAGCCGAGGGCACGAAACTCAACCTCCCAGAATCCCTCACCGACTGCGACCAGCGGAGAGGACTCCAGCTTTTGCAGTAGCTTCTGGGCGGTTGGAGTCATGGGCGGCTAGAATTGAAGGTGAAATCCAGCGGTGATGGAGTGCGCATCGGGATAGGCCGACTGCGGAGTTTTACCGTCCGTGCCCCGGCTGATATAGCGCTCGTATCCAAGGTCAAGAGCGAGCCGGTCTTTGATGATGTTCCATCGCACCTGCATGCCAAGATTGAAAGTTTGTTCGCCCGAGACCCGGTAGTCGCTGGAATAGTACGTTGGATCTCCAGTGAACGCAGTCTTGTAATAATCCGCAGCCGATTGGTCGTAGAACCGGAAACTGGGGCGGAGGACGATCTGCTTGTCGAAAAGGTATTGGTAAAATGCCAGACTGGCCATGTGGGAGACGCTTCCGTGGTCATTGTGTCCCAGACGGTAGGAGACCTCCATACTGAGGCGGTCTTGAATCAGTTCCTGTGTCAGTTGGAGATAGAGAAGTTGTTCAAACTTACTGCCGGGGCGCTCCTCCAGATAGACAGCATCGTCCAGCAGGACACGTTTGTAGGGATCATTCAGGTAACCCTGTTTCCAGCCCAGCGTCACGTTTGCACTCAGGAGCGTGCGTGGCCCCAGCACCTGATTTATTCCCAGCATCCAGTCATAGCTGCGTTTCGTCTCCCGCAGGTCACTGCCATTCGCGCCAACGATGTCATGGGTGTACGCGAAACCGAGGACGAGTTCCGTATTCTTTTCGTTGAGGGAAATGGTATCCGTAATGGATCCCCCCAGGGAAAGATAATCGGACTCGTTGCTGTAGGAAAACCCCGCCTTCAGCGACTGATCGCCGATTTTCCCGGTTAGACCAATCGTGCCCGCATACCGCTCATCCTCAATCTCCACCACCGGAACCTGCCCGCCCCGCGAGGGGGCTGGCAGGCCGGTTGGGGAAGCTCCGGAGATGGTGCTGTAAAGCAGCGTTCCATCCAGGACCAGACTGTCACTCAGATCGACACTGAAGAGCGAATAATCCGAATCCACCCGAATCCGTCCGTTATCCTCCTGGTAGTATTGATAGCGGGTATCAAACACCGATTCGGCAAGGGATGCCGAACAGAGGTAGCCATGCAATAGAGCAACCATCGCCCCGGCACGCCAGGAACTGAAATGGGGGCGAACGGAAGTCAGGGGAGGCATGGGGAGGGAGGGAAGAGTGGAACTATGGACTGGCGTGATCCGGCGAGATTACGAGGCGCGGCCCTTTTTCTTCTTTTTCTTCTTGGCCTTGTCAACGCTCAGTTCGTCCTGAAGGTCACCGATTAATCCTGCGTCGACTTCATCAACGGGGGTGGAATAGGCGTCCACCGAAGCGAGGTGGCATCCCTGATGGGAACCGGAGGTTGGCAGCGAGGCTGCGCGAGATGACGGAGTGCCGCCGACCAGCAGCAGGCCTGAGAGAATGCAAATGGCATCAATTTTCATGGGTGTTGTTGTTCTTGGTTTTTTTGGGTTGGGGATTCTGAAGCGAATGGCCGAGTATTCCACAAAGACTTGGACTGATCACGTTAATTTTTGTTCATTCTGCTAGGGTGAGTGATAATGGAATTCGTTCCGGAGCACCGTGCCCTGACAAGAAATGTCGTTTTCGTCAAGCACAGAACTTTGCTGAAGAAAATTTGGTCAGGTGGCCGGAAAAAAGCGGTTCCGATCCACGTGCCAGGCAGGGCCATGCTTGAGCGTTCAGACTTTCGATGCCGACGCTTACCCCCGCATGCGCTATCCGCCCAGGAGTGGAAAAAGAAATCCCAGAAATTGCTTAGAGAAGCAAATGGCGACCTCTACGGGAATCGAACCCGTGTAACGATTCACCCGCCCCGCTGAATGTGTTTTCCCCTTATGGGACAAGGATTGGAATAGGTTGGAATTCTCTGGACGTGTATTAGTTTCTGTATTAGTTTGTACCATGACAATCACCAAGCACCCCCAGAGCAAATATTTTAGTGTGCTCTTCATGGACGCCGACGGAAGGCGTGTCTGCCGTTCGCTGAAAACTACCAACCGCACCCTTGCCACCAAGATGGGGGCGGACCTGGAGCTTGCCGCTAGACAGGCAAGGGCAGGGACACTCACCACCGACAAGGGGAGGGAGATCATGAATCAGATTTTGAACGCTTCCGGCAACTCCACTATCGACACCCGTAGCACGAAGGAGTTTTTCAAGACATGGCTGGCCAGCAAAGGACGCAATAAATCCAAGGGCACCGCCACCCGCTACGCTGGCACCTGCAAGGCGTTTCTAGCCTCCCTTGGCACTCTGGCAGACAAACCCATCAGCGCCATTCAGCCGCGCCATCTGGAAGCCTACCAGACCACCTTGGCGGCAAAGGGACTGGCGGCATCGACAACCCGCATTGAAATCAAAATTCTCCGCATGGTATTCACGCAGGCGAAAAAGGAGGGCTTGATTGTCACCGACCCCACCGCAGCCGTTGAACTGGATGATTCCGCAGCCGCGAGCAAGAAACCATTCAGCCAAGCGGAGATTGCCTCCCTGCTCCGAGTGGCATCACCAGACTGGAAAACGTGCATTCTGCTGGGAGCCTATGCAGGATTGCGTTTGGGTGATGCCGTGAAACTCACTTGGGGAGCGGTGGACTTCACAGCCGGGACGCTCACGTTGGTTCCCAAGAAAACAGAGCGCAAACGCCCCGAGGGAATCACCATCCCCATGCACCCGACGCTTGCCGCGCACTTGGAAGCTATTGCAGGCGACACGGTAGGAGCCATCAGCCCCAAACTGGCAGGCAAATTCTCAGGCGGCAAAACTGGACTCTCACGCGGATTCATCGAGATCATGGAATCAGCCGGGATCTTCCGCGATGCCAAGAAAGCCAAGGAGGGGCAAGCCCGGGCCGTCCCGAGCAAATCCTTCCACTCACTGAGGCACAGCTTCAATACCGCCCTCCATGCTGCCGGGGTGGACGAAAAGACCCGCATGGCGCTCTCTGGCCACACCACCGCCAGCGTGAACCGTGGCTACACCCACGAACAAATGCAGACGCTCCACGATGCCATTGGCAAGATCGGAACCAAACAGCCCTAGACGTTCCAGACAATTTCCCCTACATTCAAACCATGAAACTCACCGCCATCTACGAACCTTGCGCCGAGGGTGGATTCACCTGTTGGGTTGAAGAAATGTCCGAAGTCATTTCCCAGGGCGATACCATGGAGGAAGCACGCCACCTCACCGCCTGCGGGTGCTCCCCGGTGCGGGAAGGGGGCAACCACTCCATCTGGAAGAACTCCGCCAACGGCAAGGTAACTTCCATCCCCAGGCACCGGGAGATCAAAGACCCCACCGCGTGGTCAATTTATCGCTAACTTGGAATCGCTGAACCATGAAAAAGGCAAAGAGACGCCCGACAAAAAAAGCACAAGCGGAGGGGCCGATTATTCTAGGCCCTATGGTTGGAAGCATGACCGATGCCTTTGGACGGCAAGTGCTTGAATATCTGCTAGAATACGACGAAGGACCTCGGAAGCCGCCAGAGGGAATTACGATTGCCCCACCACCAATATTCAGCCCAGCATGGGCCTTAGAAAACATGCAATCCTCCATTGCCAAGGCCCACGCCACCGCACCGTGGCTGCCTTTTGAAACAAAGGTTCCTCCCTCATTGCGTTGTATTTGTCTCAAGGAGAATTGGTGGAGCTTATTCAGGCAGATCATGAGGGAACGAGAGCATCTCGTAAATGAGGATTGGGATAGCAGCGTTCGTGTAAATTTGGTTTTAAAATACGCTGAGTCCCGCACTATATCCGGCATGACCATGTTCCGACGGGGGTTGTCTCTGCAAGGTTCGATTACAGCATACTACCTGTTAGGTTTGGCGGCGAATATTTATAGTCGCAAGCCGATGCTAAACACTCAAGGGTGCGAAGTGAGCGTCGAGAACCAAACAATGATTCTAGGCGCAACGGTTGCCAAACATCTGATGGAGGGACAGTGCAACTTCCTTACAAAACTGCTCACAGAAGCCCACGACATTGGCTACGCGGCATTGCAAGCCAAACTACCTAAAATTGGGAAAATTGCGCTTCCATCGGATCAACCAATGATTTCGAAAATATCTGAAAAAAACGGAGGAGTCCAACAAGCCATTTGGTTGAATTTCAGACAGCTTGTGAATAGTGGTTGCGCGTGGGCGAGCGATGGGTGGAGCGAATTGCAAAGGGCTGATTTCAAGGAGGAGCATGGTCTACGACAAGGCGTAATTCCCTCCCATCAGCAACTTTTTAAAGCGGTAGAAATTTCGCGACCAAAAGTGAAAAAACGCGCGTTTGACGAAGCATTACAGGCTGTGGGACTTGGCTTCTTGAAGGTCAGCAAGAAAAAGTGATTTCGGCATCTATAGTCGAAATCAAATCACGGAGAAACGCTGAGGGATGCTGGGACACGATCACGAAATAATTTCGAGGTCGGAACCCTAATCCCATGACCCCATACTCCGAAGATGACTTCATTCACATTCCCAGTCAGCGCAAGCCGCTAACCTTTCGCGGCGTTCAATTCAGCCGCTCGACCATCCTTCGTTTAGCGGATGCCAAAAAAATCAAATTGGCTAAGTTGCGACTGACTGGAGGCGTGCAGGGCCGCCGATACATTCTGCGCGAGAGCTTGGACGCATTTATTAACGCCCAAATTGCAGAGCAATTTGGCGAAGCATCTACCACTCCGAACTAACCCCCCACCGCCGACGTAGCGAACGCCGGAAGGTGGAGAGATTGCTTGCTTGGTACGCAGGGAATCCTTCCACAGAATCGGAGGTTTTGCAACGGGCAATCCACACCCATGCTCATCAATATTGATCTGCTGGATCGCGTTAAAATTCGCGGTCACAAGCTCGTAAGCGCCTGCCCTGCCTGCCGTGAAGGTGGGGCAGACCAGACAGGGACACATTTCTTTCTCGACACCATTACGGGGAAGTTTGGTTGCGCTGCCCATCCTGGCGATAAGGAACACCGCAAACGCATTTGGGCACTGGTGGGAATCCGTGAGGAACGCCCAGCATTGACCCGCGCACAGCGCCGGGAATATGCCCAGCGCAAGGCCCGTGAGAATGCCCTGCTTCGCCAGGCCCAAAGCAACTCCGCCAGAGCCGCAGCCTGTCTGGCTGACATCGTGGAAGAATACGCATGGGATGAATACGATATGTGGGAAGCGTCTCCGCTCAGACTGGAAGCACCCTCTCACGACGATTGGAAACATTTCCTCCGTCTCTGGCCGGATACGGGACACAACATCTGGATCGGATGCGTTTACGACACCGGGGGGGAGGAGCACCACGCCCACTTCCGCACCAAGGAGGAATGGCTGAAGCTGGACACGCCTCCCGGCCATCGAATCGCCCCCGCGACATTCCATCACGGCCCCTCCCGGACGTTGGATGCCGTGGCTACCACGCCTTTCATGGTGGTGGACATCGATTCTGCCATCGGGTTCAAGCCCACCAAGCCCGGAGACATCGCCGCAAACAAGGCGGCTGGCCGTGCGCTCATCCGCTGGATGGTGGAAGCGTGTGGGTTGCACCTCCTCGCCGTCCTCGACACCGGCAGCAAGGGATTGCACGCCTATTTCCAGCGCCCTCCCGACGATCAAATCCGCGCCTGGCAATCAATCGCTAACTCCCTCGGCATCGACAAGGGCATCCTGGCCAACCACGCCGCACCCCTTCGCCTGCCTGGATGCCTCCACGAAAAGACTGCCCTTCCCGCCCGCCTCGTATTCCTCGACCTTAACCAACATACAACCAGCCAACTGTCATGAAACTTCGACAACCCCAAACGTCCATAAGTCCCCTCGTTGCCCTCGGCATCTCTCCGCTTGATACAGACACAACGCTCAACCTCTCCGCGCACACTCCGCTTGCCGAGGTGAGGGACAACCCCCATGCCCATCGCATTATTGACGGGTTCTATGATGCCGAGAGACGCGATTACTATTACAAGAACGAGCGCGGGGTATGGCTGCCACTCACAGAATCGCAATTCAAAAAGCATTTAAAGGCCGCTGGATACTCCACTAAAACACCTCAAGGAGCGTGGGAAAGCCCTGCCGACCACGTGATTCGAAACTTGCAGAATCACCGGGATATTCAATACGCCGGACGCTTATGCGGGGCCAAGGAGGGATTCCATGAAGTTGGTGCCATCCGCTTCTTGGTGACTGAGAGCTACCACCTGCCGGAACCTGTAAAGGGAAAATGGGATTGCCTAGAGAAGATCATCCTTGGCTTACTGCGGAAATCTGAATCGGTGGAAGTTGGCCAGAAGCAATGGGACACGTTGCATGGTTGGATGCAGACAGCGCAAATCGCACTCAGGGCGGGGAGGATACAGCAGGCGCAAATGATGGCACTGGCTGGCCCGGCAGGATGTGGGAAATCTCTGTTTCAGAGCATCATTACCGAGACTCTGGGCGGACGGGTGGCCAAGGCCGCTCGTTACATGCAGGGCGGCACGGATTTTAACGGTGATTTATTCGAGGCGGAACATCTGGCACTTGAGGATGAATTTATGAGTCATCGGATTTCAGACCGCCTACAGTTGGGAGCGTCGATTAAGAATTTTTGCGTCTCCACCCGTAAACAATCTTGCCACAGGAAAAATCGCCAAGCCGTCACTCTCCCCGCATGGTGGCGAGTCAGTATCACCCTTAACGATGATCCGGAGGCCATGCGAGTCCTGCCACCGCTGGACGACCACATTCAGGATAAGATCATTTTATTGAGAGGCAGTCGTTTCGAATTTCCCATGCCCATGGATGACACTGATTCGCAGGACAGGCTATTCCAGCAGATCAAAAGCGAGATCCCCGCCTACCTCTACTGGTTGTTGAATGATTTCCAGATTCCACCGTCATGCGCCGACTCAAGGCGTTACATTGTGGCCACATGGCATCACCCGGAATTGAAACGGGAACTTGAGAATCTAAGTCCGGAAGCTGATTTATTGGCGCTTGTTGACACTATCCTCTGGCAGACTGGCGACCACCAATGGCGAGGAACGGCAGAGGAACTACAGGCCGAGTTGATTCGCGATTCCACCACAAGCCAAGCCGCAAAGAAGTTGTTGGAATGGAGGCAGGCCACTGGAACCTACCTTCAAAGACTGGCCGGCAAGCACCCGGAGCGCGTCGAGGATAAGCGCACCAGCACAAAACGGGAATACCTAATCCGCTGCCCCTCAGAAATTTGATAAACGTGAAAAAGAGCCGTCACGCCGTCATTTCCCCCCCCGATGGGATGACGGCATGACGGCGAAAAACGAGGTTTATTTAGAAAAAGTAATTCCGCTGCCCCCACCTCACAGCAACCCAGCAAGCCCAGGATCATCCGGAATCAGCACCCGCCCCTCTGGCCAGCAAATCGCCAGCAGCCGCAGTTGTCCGCTGCCCCGCCCGCGCAAGTGCCGCACACGGGCGCACTGCCCCCATCACCCAATCTCCTCACCGCGGCAGTTTTGATCCTCCTGGCGCTGCTACTGGCTTCCCGCCATCACCGGTATTGGCATTGAGCGGGGCTGGGTTTTCAGGACGGCGACCATGGGTTGCGCGATGTGTTTAGAATTTTGTGACGCCGGCGGAGAGATGATGGTTGTTTGATGTATGGACCGACCTAGTTGTTAGCCTGTTCTCCTAGATCGATCAAGGTGGCCAGTTCAGAAGGCGGACGGAGGGGAGACTTTGCGATTTGTTGGGTGTGCATGTGAGATCGGCGATGAGGGCGGAGTGAAGGTTTGCGGCGGTGGCCTTTGAGCAAAAGCTACCTTCCTATCCTCTCAGTGGAAGATTCCGGCCTCGGCAGACCAGCCCACTCACACATCACCTGCCAGCTATGCCAGCCAATGTTTCGTGGGGATTTTCCGTCCAGTATCAACCTCTTCCTAGAGTCGTTCCACACCAGGCGTTTGGATTCGATGGCCGCGCGCAGAGCCGCAGGGCTCGCTAGATCGTTCCACTCCAGGAAATCACGCATACGCTTCGGCACCAGGCACAGCGCCGCAGCGCCGTGGGACTCGCAATCCTGCCGCAGCGCCTTTACGGCGGCCAGCACTTGCTGAATCCGGTGATGCGACACTCCCATCCGCGCTGCGATCTCCCGGTAAGTGAGCCGTTCGTCCTCCCGCAGGCAAATGGCCTCCTTTTGCTGCGCGTTCAGCGGGTCTTGATGCGGGATAAGGTTCATCGCGATTTTGCAGGCAGTGATTCAGGTCGCAGGGCCGGTGAGTTCGGCGACGATGGCGGAGAGGAGGTTCGCGGCGGTGGCGCGGGCGGCCGTGAGGATGGATTCAAGGGCAGTCATGTGGCCGCAATGTTTAGCGAGGCGGCGGGGGGATGCCAATGGGATTTGTGATGTCTGGGCGGCCTAGGGCTGTCTCGCTATTCACGCCAACTGAACCATCACATTTATGCCAAATATCCCAAAAGTCTCGGGGGAACCGGCTACTTTCCTACGTGCTTCCTCGCCCGAACTTGCTTTGACGAGAACGGTCGTTGACTGTTCGCGAGATTTAAAAATGCCCAAGAAGCCTCTTCCCGGCTCCGTAAAAAACACGACCACCTCGTAAGTGAATTCGACTTTGTCAGGATTGTGCGGTGGCTTGGTTTCATACAATTCAAAATCCGAGAGGTAATACTGGCGTCCTTCATGCGTGTCGCGGCAGTGCATGGAGCAAGCACCCTTTCCATGCCAATTCTGAGAGTATCCTTTGATCCAATAACTCGGACGCTTTGATGGAATGCCTTTTTTTGTGATCTCTTGAATCTGCCGCGCTGGATTATTTCCCACAGAAAAACCAATCACGATGGCCAGTTTGCCAGAGTTGCTCTCAATGACACCTACTCGTCTGGTCTGCCAAGGCTCTTCCGGCTTCATGCTAGATTTCAACTGTAACTGTCACCCCATCACGAAACGGGTGGTGGAACCGGATTGGAGCGAGGAAAAAGAGGGCGAGGGTCCTGCACCACGGCGACAAGGCGCAGGTTGATGGTAACGAATCGGCTCTCATCATAGTCCAGCTGGGCCACCCTTCCAAAGTTCTGTTGACTACGGCCAGAGAGTCCAGTGCCACCAGCCTTATAATCTTGCGAATCTTCGGGTAGATGAGAAAAAACCGCAGCAGACGAGGGAGCTTGAGCGTGGAGAGCTTGACTCTGGAGGGAGGGCATTTCCTGGATGGGAGGCTTAAAAGTAACGGAAACAAGTCCCAGATCCACGCCTCGTATCAATCCGGCCTTGCTGCCGGAAACGGTGCCCAGTTCATAAAAGGTGAAGCACCCTGAGTCATGCAGCGGGCGCTCAAGACGAATAGT
>CALQSQ010000088.1 GCA_943333275.1 Akkermansia muciniphila | reverse complement strand
TTCGCCCAGAATTGATACGCTGGCAACCTTCCAAGGAGCCTTGACTCCAATGGATTGGCCATAAAATTCTTCGATCGAGAGTGAGTCCATCCCTCACCCTTGGCTCCATCCACCTTAAAGTCTCCCCACCAATTCCCGTAGCGCCAATAATCATAGGGGAGGGGAAGTTTGGAACTCCGAAGTTTCGCGTTTTTTTTGCAAATAAAAAGAAATAAATTCACCTTTGTAAAAATATTCGCATATCTGAATCGAAAAATTAAGAATGAAAATTATGGAATTTTTAACCATACCTCTTTCGCACAAATTCTAGTGAAAATTGATTTCGTCAGAAACGAGGAATCAGCGGATTTTGGCTAGAATAGGGGATTTTTTGATGGTCTCGTAGGATTTTGCACGTTCATGTGCCCATCAATGGTTCGAACGGTCGAATAGCAGTTAGGAAATCCTGCCCAACAGGAAGGACTAATTTCCCAACGTGTCGTGGCGTTATCGGATGCTGACCGCAGCGTTAACCTTCCGAGAGGCTTCGTCCGCATCAGTCCTAGTGCGGGCGTGGATGCGGCAGAGGGGCTGGCCGGTTTGGATGGACTGACCGCATTTGGCGAATTGATCGAATCCGACGGAGTAATCGATTGTGTCCTCGACCTTGGATCGGCCTCCTCCCAGGGCCAGGCAAGCGCGACCGATGCCGTCGGCGTTGATGGTTTCGATGACTCCGCTGCGGGGCGCGGGAACTTCGAGACAGACTGGGGCGCGGTGGATGGTGGTGGTGAGGTGCGGGAGATCGCCCGCTTTGCCGCCTTGTTTTTCAACAAATTGCAGGAATTTCTGATGAGCGGTGCCGTCCTTGAGCCAGCGATGGAGTTGCTCGCGGGACTGGTTGGAAACGGCTTGGGCGAGGTCGAGGGTGATTTTGATGAGATCCTCCGGCCCGGCTCCCTGAAGGACATCGAGGCATTCCTTTACCTCAAGCGCATGGCCAACGGCATGGCCGAGCGGTTCATTCATGGGATTGAGCTGGGCGGTGCAGGCGACGCCGGCGAGTTTGCCCACTTCAATCATGGCGGAGGCGAGGGATTCGGCCTCGGCGCGGGTTTTCATGAAGGCGCCGTGGCCGAATTTCACATCGAGCACGAGGCGGTCCAGATTTTCCGCGAGTTTCTTGCTCATGATGCTGGCGACGATGAGCGGCTGGCTGGGAACGGTGGCGGTGACATCGCGCAGGCTGTAGAGTCGGCGGTCGGCGGGGCAGAACGTGTCTGTCTGGCCGGCCATGAAGACGCCGATGGCCTGCAACTGAGGCAGGAGCGCGGATTCCGGAAGGCGCACCTGGAAGCCGGGGATGGACTCGAGTTTATCGAGCGTGCCGCCGGTGATGCCCAGTCCGCGGCCCGAGACCATGGGGACCCACAGGTCATCGCAGGCGAGGAGCGGGGCGAGAATAAGGGAAACTTTATCGCCCACGCCACCAGTGCTGTGCTTGTCGACGACCGGCGGGTGCGGTGTGGTGCCGTAGTTGAGCGTCGAGCTGCTGTCGCGCATGGCGCGGGTGAGCGCCCACGTTTCCCCGGCAGTCATGCCCTTGAAATAAATGGCCATGGCGAGCGCCGACCATTGGGCATCGGGGATGGTGCCATCGGTGAGACCGGCGACGAGGAAATCGATTTCCGCAGGCTCCAGCGTCCCGCCATCGCGCTTCTTTTCAATCAGGGTGGGAACGTGCATCAGTTCCCGTCGGTGGCTGACTTGGCCGCGGGGCCATTGCGCTTGAGGAGGGCTTTGCGGTAGTTGAGAATGCCCCCGAGGACGGATCCAGCGAGTTGCTCGCGGTAATCCGGCGTGCTGATCTTGGCGCACTCCGAGGGATTGGTCACAAAGCCACCTTCGAAGAGGATGCCCGCACGCTCCAAGCCCGTGAGCACCGTCCAGCGGGCGCGACGGATGCCACGATCGATGCATTTTAGTTTAAACAGCACCATCGCATGGACTGCGGTGGCGAGGGCGATGTTTTCCGAATCGCGGGAGTTGCCACTACGTTGGACGCCATCGGTGGAGCGGTTGGGTTGGTCGGTGGAGGCCGTGCCGGAGGGGGAGAGGGCGTAGGTCTCGATGCCGGATGCGCCACCTCCGCCGATGGAGTTGTAGTGGATGCTGATGAAAATGCTTTTCTGCGTGGAGTTGGCGATGCGGTAGCGCTCGTCGCGGGTGATGAACACATCCGTATCGCGCGTGAGTTTTGTTTTCAGGCCCGCGGCCTTGACCTGTTTGCTGAGGCGCAGGGCGGTGTCCAGGGCGTAGTCCTTCTCCCATCCGGTGACTCCCTTGGCGCCGGAATCCTGGCCGCCGTGTCCGGCATCGATCACGACCGTGTCGAAAATGATCGGGCTCTGGATGTAGGTGGGCCGCAGCACGGGATCGAGCAGCTTCGCCAGGTCCATGCGGGAGATGAGCACCTTGTCGTCGACTTCGATCACCGGGTAGGACAGGCAGAATTTGACGTTGTTGAGGTAAAGTTCATCGGACTCCGTGGAGACCTTCAGCATGAGGCTCGGGGAGCGCAGCCAAGTATGCCGGCCATCGCGCTCCACGCGGTTGAAACGGTAAAACGTCGCCACATCCTTCATGGTCACGTAGTCTCGATCATTATGCGTCACCACCTTCCAATCAAAAGACGTCGCGGCCTGCAGGCTGCCTACGGGGCAGGTAACCAGGCAACCGACTGAGCCCAGGGTCACCGAACGCAGCAGGTTTCGGCGGGACCAGGGAGGGAGCAGGGAGGAGAGATCGGGGTGGGAATCAGAATCCATGGGGGCGGGAAATCGGGGGGCGTTCCAAGGGTGGAGCGTGGGACGGGCGTGGTTTTATTTGGATTTCTTCGGCGCGGATTTTTTCGCAGCGGTCTTCCTGGCGGCAGTTTTTTTGGCGGGGGATTTTTTGGCGGGGGCGGTCGGTTTCCAGTCCTTCGGTTGTTTGATGGACTGGCTGGACCACTTGCATCCGCCAGTCTGCCATTTTTTCAGCCATTGTGCATGCGAAATTTGCAGGTCGTCGTCATCCACGCCGTATTGGTATCCGCAGGACGGACAGATTTCGTAGGACCCGCCTCCGCCTGGCGAGCGTGGAGGTTGCTTGAGTTTGGGATAGTGGCAGACCAGACAGGTGTGGGGCATGGCGGAAAAGCGGGTTAGGGGGTGGGGGGAGCGTGCTTGAGTCTGACTGGCTTACCGGGCTGGCGTTGGAAATAATCACTGCTGTTGGGACGGAAGTACGTCTTGGTGGTGAAATTGCGATTGTAGGCGGCGAACGTGCGCGACTTCGGTTCCCAGACGCGGATGGTGCCGTCCTCGTCCTGTTTGGCCGGCAGGCCATCGTCCATCGCCCGCTGCAGGAACAGCCAGGCCCTGGCGGCGTAGTCATCGGCGCTGGTGGCTTTGAAATCAGCCCCGTGGCGGTTGAAATGGTCCTGCAGCGAGGAACGGTCGCCCCAGGTTTTGGAGGTGGGGGGAGGGTTGTGGGCGGGCTTGAGTGGGATCGCGGGCGGGGCAGGCTTGGTGGCGGGCGGAGCGGAGGGATCTGGAACAGGACGTTTGGAGAATATCCCGCCCAGGCGTTCACCCTTAGTCGTAAAGATGCCATTTTGCAGCGTCTTCTTGGACGTGCCGATGGAGAAATAATACTGCGTCGACGGGAGCAGTCCGTTCACCGCCACCTCGTGCTTTTTGCCAATGCCTCCCTCCAATTTCCTGTTCAGCTCGGATGCCGAGGTTCCAATTTTCAACGTCGTGCCACATTCCACATCAGTCGCCCAGCGGACGACGGCGGAATTCTCCGTGACCGTAGCCACCGGGGGCTCACTGACCACAGCGGCCCGCAGCAACCCCACCGGAAGACCGCAGAGGAGAAGGATGGAGAGAAGAAAACGCATCGAAAAAACCATGGGCGACCCTAACCGAGGCTCCCGATCACACAAGATTCATTTGCAGGCAACCCGTCCAGGCTATTCCTCGAACGCCAGCACCACCAGACCACTGCGCAGCTTCGGTTCGAACCAGGTGCTCTTGGGCGGCATGATGGCCGGCTGATCGGCGATGGCCATGAGCTGGTCCACGGTGGTGGGAAACATGCTGAAGGCCACGGCCGCACGGCCGCTGTTGACGCGCTTCTCCAGCTCGGCCGTCCCCCGGATGCCGCCGATGAAATCAATGCGACCGTCCGTCCGCGGATCTCCCACGCCGAGCAGCGGTTGCAGGATCCGATCCTGCAGCACACTCACGTCCAGGCTGTCCACGGGATCGGTGATCGTCGTTGGGTCCCAGGAAATTTCACTCCACGTGCCGTCGAGATACATGTGCACATGTCCGGGGCTCGTCGGCGTCGGCCTGTCCGCCGGACGCACGGTGAATCCCGCGTCCGCAATTGCCTTGCGCAACGTTTCCGGCGACTGCCCATGCAGGTCCGCCACCACGCGGTTATACGGCAGGATCGCCAGATGGCTGGCGGGAAAGAGCACGCCCAGCAGCCAGTTGTAATCCTCCTCACCCGTGTGCTGCGGGTTTGCCTTGCGGCGCATCGTCGCCACCCGCGAGGCACTCGCGCTGCGGTGATGCCCGTCCGCCACATACGCCAGCGGTACCCGGTCGAATGCCTCCACGTACGCCTGCGGCGCCGCCACTTTCCAGAGGCGGTGCGACACGCCATCCTCGGCGGTGAAATCAAAATGCGGCGGCAGAGCCAGCGTTGCATCCATGAGCGATTGAATCTCCGCGCGATCCCGGAACGTCAGAAAGATCGGCCCCGTGTGCGCGCTCAGTGCATCTACCAGCCGCGTGCGATCATCCTCCTTCACCTGCCGCGTCTTCTCGTGCTTGCGGATGATATCGTTCTGGTAGTCATCCACACTGCATGCCGCCAGCACGCCGGTCTGTTTCCGGCCGTTCATTTCCTGCTGGTAAAGATAAATGGTCGGTTGCTCCTCGCGCACCAGAATCCCCTCGGTCAGCAACCGATGGAAATGTTTCCGCGCCGACTCATAGACCTCAGGTGCATACGGATCCTGCGAGTCCGGGAAATTGATCTCCGCCCGGTCCACATGCAGCAGACTGTGCGGTTTCCCCGCCGCCAGCGCACGCGCTTCCCTGGTATCGACCACATCGTAGGGCACTGCCGCCACCTCTTCCAGGAATTCAGGACGGGGGAGCAGGCCGGCAAAGGCTTTTACTTTCATGCAGATTCTGGGACCGGGGGCTTACTTGGTGATCTTGCGAACCTTGATGTTCTTATACCGCACGAACTGCTTCGTGAAGTCACCCCCGCCATGCACCTGCAGCGCGATCCCGCCCGTCGCCGGATGCCGCACTTCCTTTTCCTGCCATTCCATGATCTTCACATCATTGATAAACGTCGTGATGTGGGGTGGATTGCCCACGATGATCGCGCGGAACGTATTCCACTTCCCGTGCTGGAAGAGCTTCTTCCACCCCTCCTTGTCCACCGCCAGCGGCGTCGAATGCGTCCCGGTATCCGCGATCTCGATGTCATCCGGCGCATCCTTGAAATGATAATTTCGCACATGCGGATTTCCCCCCAGCCCCTCGCCATAGATCCCCATCAGATTTCCCCCCGAGTGGTAGTCAATCATCGCCTGCCACGCCTTCCCATCCTCCGTGCTCCGCAGGAAAAGCCCGCTGTCCGGCCCGAAATCATTATTCATATCCACACTGACTTCAAAATCCCCATACGCCTCATCCGAGATGATCAGCCCCCCATTGCCCGGAATATCCTGCGATCCCTCAATCGCCCCATCCTTCACCACCCATTTCCCCCCGCTCTTATTCTGGCTCGCCCCGCTGTGCCCCGTCTTCGCAGAAATATGCCAGCCCTTCAACGATGTCCCATCAAAGATCGTCACCCAACCCTCCTTGGCCGGCGGCGTTTTATCTTGAGCAAAAACGAACGCCGTGGCCGCAGCCGCCAGCACAGTGGTAAGAATGAGTGATTTGCGCATCCCCCACGCTCTAGGGATTCTTCCGCCCTCCACAAGGGAAATCTTGCTCGTTTTTGGTCCAGGACTCTTCTGGAAATGGTTGGGTGCTTGCCGTCTCCTAATTCAGTTGCGGCCTGGGGCCGACGTCCAAGTGCTGCCGCGGGTTGGCGGCAAGCCGTAAAGTCCATCGTTCACTAAGGTTGTGGTAGCACTACTCGCCTTCTTCCTGTTCTGCTTCAGATGAAAATGGAAAACAGCCAAGGAGCCCTTAAAGATGTTCCGGCGAACATCAATTATGCAACCCAAGGACAACCAAAACACCGAAGGCCGCGCTCGGCGGCACTTCAGCCCTGAGCAGAAAACCGCGATCCTTCGCGAACACCTGCTCGAGGGTAAAACCATCAGCGACGTCTGCATGGCCCACTCCATCACCCCGGCCATGTTCTACCAATGGCAAAAGCAACTCTTTGAAAACGGAGCCGCTGCCTTTAATGACAGGCGGCCCCGTTCTCAGTTGGTCCCCGGTCAGGACGCCACGAAAGTGGCGCGTCTTGAGGCTAAACTCCAGCAAAAAGATGCCGTCATCGGCGACATCATGATCGAACTCATGGCTGTAAAAAAAAGTCTTGGGGAAAACTGACAGATAGCTGGATTCACCTAGAAAAACGCGCCGCAATCATGGATTATCTCGCCCATTGGTCCCAACAAAGCGGTCTTTCCCAGATCCAACTCTGGCGCGCCCTCGGGCTGCCCAGCAGCAAGTTTTACACCTGGCAACGCCGCCGGGACCAGCCCACCAAGCACAACGCGACCGTGCCACGCAGCCACTGGATCAGCCCAGAGGAACGTGCCGCCATCATCGCCTTTGCCAAACTCTGGCCCCTGGAAGGCTACCGCCGCCTCACCTTCATGATGCTTGATGCCGACATTGCCTGCGTCACTCCATCGACCACCTACCGAGTGCTCAAGCAAGCAGGACTCATCGGAGGCAAGCCCCGCACCAACTCCAGAAAAGGCAAAGGCTTCGACCAACCAACCAAGCCCCATCAGCACTGGCACATCGACGTCACCCACCTCAACCTTGGCGGCACCTATTACTACCTCTTCGCCGTTATCGATGGCTACAGCCGAGCCATCATCTACTGGGAAATCGCCGAAACCATGAAGGAATCCCGCATCGAACTAGCCCTCCAACGCGCCAAAGAACGCTACCCCCACGCCAAGCCCCGCATCATCTCCGATAACGGCCCCCAGTTTATCTCGCATGACTTCAAAGCCTTTATCCGCCTCGCAGGCATGACCCACGTGCGCACTAGTCCCTACTATCCACAATCCAACGGCAAAATGGAACGCTGGTTCGGCACAGCCAAAAACGAATGCCTCCGCCCGGCGCAGCCCGAGACAGAAGCCGAGGCCCACAAGCTCATCTCCGGTTATGTCACCCACTACAACGAAGTCCGGCTGCACAGTGCCATCGGATACGTCGCCCCCATGAGCCGCCTCACCGGCGAGGACCAAGCCATCCAAGCCCAACGCCAGGCCAAACTTGCCAAAGCCCGTCAATTACGCCAAACTACCCAACAAATCCCAGCACTCGAATCCGCCCCTTCACTCAACCCAAACCAATCCTCCGATTCTTTAGTGGCCTAAGTGCTGTTTTCCATTTCACGCTGAACCAAGACAGCTCAGCATTGAGGTTCACGGTAATTAAAGGTGCCATGGTTGCTGTGTTTCTCTTGATGCTGGTGCCCGTTTATAACTTCACAAAATTATGTCACAGGTTATTTTGGAATTAGATGATAAAAACGATGGAGAACTGAGGACGTTTGCCACGGCGCATAAGACGGCGATGACGGGGAATGCGAATTACATGTCGCCGACTCCGACGGCGACGGTGTTCGATGCCGCGCTGTTGCTGTATGGGCAGAAGCTGGATGCGATCACCACAGCGGAGACGGCGCTGGCGGTGCTGCGGGCGGAGAAGGAGGCGGCCAAGGCGGATCTGGTGCTGCATCTGACGTCGCGTGGGTCGTATGTGCAGGGGACCTCCGCAGGCAATGAGGCGAAAATCCACAGCGCGGGATTCCAGACGAAAGCGGCGGGAACGCCGACGACGAGTCTGCCTGCGCCCACGAATGTCTCCGCGTCCGGTGGAGACCTGGAAGGGGAGTTGGATGGGCAGTGGGATGCGGTAAACAAGGCGAAGACGTATGCGGTGCAATGCCGTCTGCATCCAGAGAACGCGCCTCCCGGCCCGTGGCAGCAGGCCAAACTATCCACACGTAGCCGGGTGACGTTGGAGGGATTGATTCCCGGCACGGTCTATGCCATCCGCGTGCAGGCGCTGGGGGCCAATGAGGTGGTAAGCCCGTGGAGTGATGAGGCCGTAGGCCGGGCCACATAGGTGTCTAACGGAGCGGCGACATTGCTGTGGCCGAAGATTTGGTAAGATCGGAGCCTGATTTCCCGGGGGAGGGAGTCAGGCTTCGCGTTTTATGAGACGGCGACAGGAAGGTGGCTGCTCCGGGGGGAATGACTTGGCAAATGGGTGGGGGTGTGTAGGGTGGGCGGTGTGGTGCTGCGCCTCGTTTCCCCTCGGGGGGCGGGCGGTGCCTTTTCTTAACTTTTGATTTTTTTATGCATGTTTGGCTTGTGGCTGGTCTGGCCAGTTTCCTTATCCCCGCTCCGCGCGCGCCCAAGATTCAGCGGCCGGTGGATCCGCCGGTGGAGTGCCAGCCGATCATCATTTCCAAGCCGGGGATGTATGATTTTGCCGGGAAAATCCATGTGATGGGGAAGATTCCGGCGCTGGTGGTGGAGTATGGCACGCCGTCGCTGCAGGTGACGGCGAAGCGGGCTACCATCGAAAACTTCGCGTGGCGGGGGAGCATGGAATCGCTGCACGTAGGCAGCCAGCCATTCACACCCAGGGGGATGCGGCAGCGGCATGCGGCGCTGCAGGTGACGCTGGCCAATCTGTTCTGCGATGACGTGGGGGAGGATTGTGTGAGCATTCAACCGCGGGCGCAGGTGACGATCAAGCGCTCGCAGTTTCAGGGGCAATACCTGCTGACGAAGGGGACGAGCGATGCGGCGGGGCTGGACAAGCTGATCCAGATCGATGGGGCGAAGGTGACGATGGAGCGATGTGATTTCTACAATGGGGTGCGGGCGGTGCGGGGGAAGGCGAATTCCACGATCACGCTGCGTTCGTGCCGGTTTGTGCGCTGTGAAACTGCCATCACGGGGGACGGAGATTACAATCCGCGTCCGTCCAATCCCTATGACAATGGCAAGCCGGGGCCGTGCCGGATCGTGGCGGAGGATTGCACGTTCTGGGATTGCGATGCGGTGGCGAAGGCGTATCCCAATTGCACGATTGAGCTGGTGCGTTGTAAAATTTACCGCACCCGGCAGTGGGATTCCGGTGGCGGAGGCCGGGTCATTCGCCGATAATTTCCCCTTACCATGCGCTACTCACTCCCCCTGCTCCTCTGTCTGCTGCCGGCCTGCTCGCCGTTCAAGGTCGATCTCGGAACGAAGGAGGCCATTAAAATGGACCCGATCGCCATCAATGTGCGGATGGATGTCTACCAGCATTCCAGCGACAAGACGGGCGATGGGAAAAAGGATGAGGATGAATCCAAGTCCGCCCGCGAGCGGATTTACAACCGCCAGCAGCAACTGCAGGAGATCAAGAACAACCGGTGGGTGCTGGAGACGCACCGCGGGGAACTGCAGGTGCGCGAGAAGCCCGCCGGTGACAATGGCACGTGGGTGGAGAAAACAGTGAAGGAGGAAAATGAGGATCGCAAAGTCCTCATGCGCTACCGGGCGAAGGATTTAAATCTGGACCTGCACGAGATCCAAACGCAATTCTGGAAGGACAATGTGCAGAAGGCGTATGCGGGCGAGTGGATAGAGGTGGCCGATACGGCTCGGCCGGGGATGTTTAAGGTGGTGCAGAAGGAGGCGGTGAAGCCGTGAGTTGGGAAAAGACTAAAGACTAAAGACTAAAGAACAAAGGCTATCGGTGGAAGCTGTGATTCCTGAACTTTGTTCTTTGGCCTTTGGCCTTTATTCTTTAGCTATTCCCCCGACCACGGATTCCAAGCTCACAAGGTTCGGGCTCGCTTCACTGATATTTCCGGCGGCATTGTCTTTGAACTGGCTGTTGCGGATGAGGTTGCCGGTGCAGGAGGGGTCGTTGACGCGGAGGCCGTGGCCTTGGTTGCGGGTGACGGTGAGGTCGGAGAAGGTGTTGTGGGTGGCGGAGGTGGTGAGGTCGTTGTCGGTCTGGGCGATGAAGATGCCCTGGTTGCTGTTGTCGTGGATTTTGATTTTGATGAACTGGTTGTGGGAGGACTGGCGCATGAAGATGCCCTGGGAGCCGTTGTGGTGGAGGTCGGCGGATTTGAAGGTGTTGTGGTGGAAGTTGAGGTCGAGGGAGATGCCGGCGGCGGCGTTGTGGTGGAGGTGGAGGCGATTGAAGGTGCCGTCCTCGGACTCGTAGCAGGCGAGGCCGTCGAAGTGGTTGTCGGTGGACTCGAGGTTGTCGATGGAGACGTGGCGGCAATGTTTCTCCAGGACGACGCCGCCGGAGCGGGCGCTGCGGGTGAGGAGGTTGTCGACGGTGATGTGGGTGGCGCCGCGGATGGTGAGGGCGTTGTTGCGGATGAAGGTGAGGCCGCCGGTATCGCAGACGCCGCCCCAGCATTCGGGTTCCTGTTTGTGGCGGTTGCCGTCGATGGTGAGTCGGCGGAGGGTGACGCGGGTGACGATGCGCGTGGCGGGGGTGAGGGTGCTGCCGATGACGATGACGGGGCAGGCGGAGTGATCGGAGAGGCGGAGGATGGTGTCGGGGCCGGAACCGCGGAGTTCGACATCGTCGCGGTCGAGGACGATGGGATCGTGGACGGGGAAGGTGGATTTGCCGAGGATGAGGATGCCGCCCTGGGTGGGGAACTGGTGGAGGGTCTTGTTGATGGCGGTGCTGTCGCCGGAGGGGAGGGTGGTCTCGGGTCGGGGGAGCGGGGGTGGCTGGGGGGAGGTTTGCGAAGCATTTCCGGCGACGCCGGTGCCCGCGTGGAAAAGGGATTGGAAGCCGTAGATGCCCAGAGGCAGCGCCAGACCGATGGCGGCGATGGCGATGGTGCGCTGGATGGTGGTGGACTTCATGGACGGATTCCCGGTGAGTGGGGAAGGATGGGAATGGATAATCCGAATTTGCGGCGGAGCAAATGGGGTGGTGGGAGAGATTTTGAGGGGCCGGGGTGGATGCTGGTTGCAGGAGGGGGCGATTCATTCTAAGCCATGGACATGAATCCGCCCGCCTCTCCGTCTCTGAAACCCACCGATCGTCCAGCCAGACTGTGGAGCGTCATTCTGGTGGTGGCAGGCGTGGCGATGCTGGGATTCGTGCTGTGGGCGGGGAAGGACTGGCGCACGGCGCGGCAGGTGGTGGATGCGCTGGAACTGGAGGGGAAAAGTGACACGGAAAAATTCACGGTCGGGTATGCGAAATGGGGGACTTACTGGGCGGCAATGATCAATGGGGTGCTGTGTCTGGGCCTGGGATTGACGGCGCGGTGGTGGCTGGCTGGGAATGATGTGGGTGGTGAAAAGGTGCGGCTGCCGGGGGTGGGAAAATGGGGTTGGGTGATGCTGGCGGTGGCGCTGGTGCTGGGTGGGGTGCTGCGCTGGCACCGGGCGGAACTGAGTTTCTATAATGATGAAGCGCATACGTTTAAACGCTACATAGCGGGGACGGCGCGCGTGGACGCAAAGGATCCGATGGGGGAGCTGAAGTGGCGTCCGGTGAGCTGGCTGAAGACGTTTTTTTTCAACCAGGTCGGCAATAATGCATCGCCAACGTCCGCGCTGGGCAGAATTTCGCATGCGGCCTGGACTGGCATGGCGAAGGCTGCGCCGGGAACGGTGAATGAACGGGCGGTGCGTCTGCCGGGGGTGCTGGCGAGTCTGGGGGGGATCGTTTTTCTATGGCTGACGGCGCGACGGTTGTTCTCGACGGTGGCGGCGGGTTGGGTGGCGTTGCTGGCGGCGAGTCATTTCTGGATGGTGCGCTATGGAAACGAGGCGCGGGGGTATCCGCTGACGTTGCTGGCGCTGGCGGCGATGGGGTATTTCCTGTGTCGGGCGAGGGAATCGCAGCAATGGCGGTGGTGGGTGGGTTTTGGGCTGATGCAATTTCTGACGCTGTGGAGTTTCTCCGGGGCGATTTATTTCATGGCGGTGCTGGATGGCGTGCTGTTGCTGATGGCGGGGATCGGAGTGCTGAAGGGCGGGCGGCCAGCGGCGACGTTTTTCCGGCCCCTCGTGGGAATGATTCTGGGAGGGATGCTGACGCTGCAGTTGATGCTGCCAACACTTCCGCAATTGGTGGCGGCGATTCAGGCCATCCCGAGCATGAAGGGACCGATGGAGGCGGGATGGTGGAGGGATGTGATGTCCGGGCTCTCCAGTGGACTAAGGTGGGAGAGTGGCACCGGGAGTCTGCGGGAGGGATTTCTTTCCAAGCATCTCTGGATGACCGTGACCTATGTGAATGGAATTGTGTTGCTGGCGGTTGGGTTGTGGAACCTGCGGCGGACGGGGAGTCTGGCGCGGGTGCTTTGTCTGGCGGGCCTGGTGGCTATCGTGCTGGGGTGGGCGGCGATGACTGCGCGCGGGCTGTTTCTGCATCACTGGTATGTGCTGTATGCGCTGCCGGGACTGCTGCTGCTGTGTGGACGGGCGTTTCCGGATGCGGACACTGACAAACCCTGGGCGGTGCGTCTGGCGTCGGGATCGGCGGCGCTGCTGGTGGCGTTTCACCTCGTGACCAATTTCCAATTGTGGGATCAGGGGAAAGAAAATATCCGCGCGACACAGGAGACAATCCCAAAATCATCCGCCCTGCTGGGTGCGCTCTATTCTGATGTGGATGTGTATGTGAATGCCACCACGGCGCTGAGCCAGAAAAGTGAGGAGCAAGCCGCCGCAGATCTTGAGGCACTCATCGCGAAAGCAAGCAAGGGTGGATTGGCGCTGTTTATTGACTATACGCGACGTGACCTGCTGGTCAGACAGATGCCGGGCGTGCTCGCGCGCCTGGAGAATCCCGCCGAGTTCCATGCGGTGGAAACCTTTCCCACCTTCGATGAGCCGCTGTTCCACCACTATCTGGTCCAGTGGGTGGGGGTGCAGCCCAAGCAGTAGCGATCAGGATTTCTTGCGAAAAACAGCCACGTGCCGATCCACGCTTTTGCCCGGGTAGGCGAGATGGATGGATTCCTGGTGGCGCTCGGTGACGATCAACTCCCCGCCAGCCTCGGCGATGGCTCCGAGGGCCAGTTCATGCTCGCGGTCGAAATAGGAAGTGATGACGAGCAGTCCGTCGTCGGAGAGTTTTTCCAGGCCCTGTTCGAAGATGCGTTTCCACGGAGTGGCACCGAGCCAGAAATTTTGATGGCGGATGAAGGCGAGATCGAAGTCCTTGCCGAGTTCCTGATGACGGTCCAGATGCTCGGCATTTTCAGTGATGAAATCGTAGGTTGTATCCGCGTTGCTGCGGAAGCGCCGGGCCGCGTCCTCGACTTCACGATCGCGCAGGTCAGTGCCAACGAATCGGATGGGCTGGCGCTGGTTTTCGCCCCGCAGTTCCCGGGCCACCTGGACGAGGGTTTCCGCTTCGCGGCACTCGCCACAGGCAATGTCCAGCAGTTGGAGCGGGGCATCGCCGCGCTGGCCGAAGGACGCCTGCTGGAGGAGCTTTTTGAGGATGCGGTGGAGGTTTTTATTCTCCAGAGATTCAAGGGGGGATCCTTTTGCTGCGGGCATGAGGCTAGGGGGAAAGTGTGAGGGTTTGGGGGAGGGGACTTTACATTTAATGTGTCGAAAATGTGACACGGAACTCTTCGAATAAACCGAAGCATTCGTTAAGCTAAGGTAGTTAAAACAGCCAATGTGTATGCCTAATATCAAAATCGCCGATCCGTCAACCTCCGAAGAGGCGCTCCAGCCGCTTCGGGAAGTTGGCAACTGTGAAAAGTCCCAATACTGGGATCGGGAGGACATCATGAACGCCCTGCGTTTTGCCAACCTCAAGGGAATTCGGGTCGAGAGCCTCTATGGTCCGCGCCTGGAGGATGATGAAATGGAGACGCTGCCCCAGCGGGCCAGCTAACCACCGTGGATATGCCGGCGATCCGGTGCCATCTGCCCCGCGCGGCGGACCGCCAGAGGGGGGATATTTTCGGCATGGGACTTGCCAAGGATGGAACCCTCGCCATAATCATGGCAACCCATTGGCATGCTATTTGCTAGGGGCCAGTCCCTTTCATGAATCAGTCCCACGGTTTTGAGCAAAACATGAGCCAGCAATTGCGGTTGTCCCCGCAGTTGCAGCAAAGTTTGCACATCCTGCAGGCGCCCACGCTCGAACTCCAGCAACTGGTGCGCCAGGAGATGGCGGAGAACCCCGTGCTGGAATCAGAAACGCTGGATGTTTCCCTGGAGGAGGAGCGTCCGGAGGAGCGGGCGGAGGAGGAGTTCGACCGCGAGTTTGATCAACTCAGCCAAATGGATGAGGAATGGCGAACCTACATGGCCCAGAGCGCCAGCCGCTCCCCGCGCAATGCCGAGGACGAGGAGAAGCGCGCTTTTCTCTATGATTCGATCACGAATCCGGTCACGCTTTCGGAACATTTGCTGGAGCAATTGCAGATGCTCGACTGCACGCCGGAGGAGCGTCAGTTCGCGGAAATATTGATCGGGAATCTCAACGAGCGCGGTCTGCTGCAGACACCGCTGGAGGATCTCAGCCTGAGCCTGGCGCTGCCATTGCCCAAGCTGGTGCGGGCCAAGGAAATCGTCAATGGCCTGGATCCGGCCGGGGTCGGCGCGGCTGATTTGCAGGATTGCCTGCTGATCCAACTGCAGCGGCTGGGCCGGGAGCACAGTCTGGAGGCCCGCATTCTCATGCATCATTTGGAGGACCTCGGACGGCGTCGCTTTCCACAGATCGCGAAGAAACTCGGCGTCAATGTGGAGGCCGTGGACAAGGCGGCCCAGAGCATCGCCACGCTCAACCCCCGGCCCGCCTCGGCCTTTTCAATCTCCCCCAGCCATTACATCAACCCTGATGTCATCGTGGAGGCGACGCAGGGGAAATTTTCCATCGTGCTCAACGAGGACCAGATTCCCCGGCTGCGGATCAGCAATCTTTACAAGGACCTCATGTCTCAGGGGGCGGGAACCGAAGTGCGCGATTACATCCGGGGGAAAATTCAAAGTGGGAAATTTCTCATTCGCAGCATCCAGCAGCGCCAGGAAACGATCCGTAAAATTGCCGAGGAGATCATTCTCCGTCAGGAGGACTTCCTGCGCTATGGTCCTTCGCAATTGCATCCCATGACCATGTCCCAGGTGGCGGAGGTGGTGGGGGTGCACGAGACCACGGTCAGCCGGGCCATCTCCGGCAAATACATGGCCACTCCCCAGGGTGTGTATGAGATGAAATATTTCTTCACCACCGGCTACGAAACCGCCTCTGGCGAGCATCTTTCAAAGGTCAGCGTCAAATCTGCGCTGGCCGAAATCGTCCAGGGCGAGGACCGTTCGCATCCCCTCACCGACGATGATCTGCAAAAGAAACTCGAGGAGCAGGGAATGAAAATCGCCCGCCGGACCGTGGCCAAATACCGCGAGGAACTGAGCATCCTGCCCGTGCACCTGCGGCGGAGTTATCATTGAGCCGGGGATTGACGCCCATGCGGAGGAATTGGAGTGGACTGGAGGGAAGGATTCCTTCAGTATTTGTGCATGATCAAACCATTCACCCTTGCACTGGCCTTCTCTGTTTCCCTGCTGTCCCGAACTCCCGCTGATGACAAACTATCGGTGCTGTTGATCGATGGGCAGAACAATCACAGCTGGCAGACCACCACGCCAGTGCTCAAGGAGGCGCTGGAGAAAAGCGGCAAATTTACCGTGACCGTTTCCACGTCGCCACCCAACGATGCGCCTCCCGCAGCCTGGGAAACGTGGCGGCCTGAGTTCTCGAAATTCAAGGTGGTGGTGAGCAATTACAATGGGGCCGAATGGCCGCTCACAGTGAAGAAATCCTTTGAGGAATATGTTTCCGGCGGCGGTGGATTCGTCTGCGTGCATGCCGCCAACAATTCCTTTCCCGCCTGGCTGGAATACAACAAAATGATCGGCCTTGGGGGATGGGGAAATCGCTCGGAAAAGGATGGTCCATTTGTACATGTGGTTGATGGAAAACCTATCCTTGATACCACGGCGGGCCCCGGTGGTGGTCATGGAGCCCAGCACGAATTCGTCGTGGAACTCACTCCCGAGGGCAAAGCGAATGCCATCACCAAGGGGTTTCCCGATGCCTGGAAACATGCCAAGGATGAGCTTTACCACCAGCTGCGCGGACCGGCGGAAAACATGACGGTGCTGGCGTATGCGTTCAGTCAGGATACCAAACGCAACGAGCCGATGATCATGACGGTCAATTATGGCAAGGGCCGGGTTTTCCATACGCCGATGGGCCATGCCGATTACTCCATGAAGGATGTCGGCTTCTGGGCGACGCTTCAGCGCGGCACCGAATGGGCGGCCACCGGAGCGGTGACGATTCCCGTTCCGGCAAAAATGCCCACCAAGGACGCGGTGCTGCCCACGCCCTGAGGCGGCGGCTAGACGATCATGCCACCGGCCACGGTCTCGTTGGTATTTTCATCGACGAGGATGAAACTGCCCATGGTGCGGTTCTTGCTGTAGCTGTCGTAGATGAGCGGACTGCTGGTGCGCAGGGTGATGCGCCCGATGTCGTTCATGGCCATGGAGAGGTCATCCTCGACCTTGTGAAGGGTGTTGATGTCCACCTTGTAGCGGACTTCGCGGATGAGGGCCTTGGCTTCGCGCGTGGTGTGGCGGATGAGGTATTTGCCGCGCGTGTGCAGCGGGCGCTCGGAGAACCAGCAGATCATGGCCTCGATGTCCTGGCCGATTTCCGGCTGGTTGTTCGTTTTCACAATCGTGTCGCCACGGCTGATGTCGATTTCGTCCTCGAGGAGCAGGGAGACGGACAGCGGGGAAAACGCCTCGGTGAGTTCACCGGTGGCGGTGTGGATGGCCTTGATGCGGCTTTTGAAGCCGCTGGGCAGCACGGTTATGTTGTCTCCAGGCTTGAAGACGCCGCCAGCCACACGGCCTGCGTAGCCGCGGAAGTCGTGGTAGGCATCGCTCTGCGGACGGATGACCGTCTGCACGGGAAAGCGGGCTTCGACGTGGTTCTCGGTGGTGCCGATGTAAACATTTTCCAGATGGTAGAGGAGCGTCGGGCCTTTATACCAGTCCATGTTGGTGGATTCCTCCACCACGTTGTCGCCATTCAAGGCGCTGATGGGGATGAACGTGACATCGACAAAACTGTCCAGACGACTGGCGAACTCTTTATACTTGGCGACGATGTCGTGGTAGACGCTCTCCTTGAACTCCACCAGGTCCATCTTGTTTACAGCCACCACGACGTGCTGGATGCGCAGGAGATTTGCGATGAAGGAATGGCGGCAGGTCTGTTCGATGACTCCCTTGCGGGCATCGATGAGGATGATGGCCAGATTCGCGGTGCTTGCTCCGGTGACCATGTTGCGCGTGTATTGAATGTGGCCCGGGGTGTCCGCGATGATGAATTTCCGCTGGGGGGTGGCGAAATAGCGGTAGGCCACATCGATGGTGATGCCCTGCTCGCGTTCGGCTTTCAGGCCATCCGTAAGCAGCGCGAGGTCCATGTGCTCATCGCCGCGACGCTTGGAAAAGCTTTCCACGGCTTCGATCTGGTCCTCGAAGGTGTTTTTGGAATCGTAGAGCAGGCGGCCGATGAGGGTTGATTTGCCGTCGTCCACGCTGCCGGCGGTGGTGAATCTGAGAAGGTCCATGAAATTGTTTGTTTAAAGTGAAATGGGTGACTGAAGCTGTGGATTAGAAATATCCTTCCTTCTTGCGGTCCTCCATGGCGCTGTCGCTGCGCTTGTCATCCGAGCGCGTGCCGCGTTCCGTCTGGCGGGCGGTGGCGACTTCCTGGATGACATCGTCGAGCGTGGCGGCATCGGATTCCACGGCGCCGGTGCAGGTGGCATCGCCGATCGTGCGGAAGCGGATGCGCTTGGTCTCCAACGTCTCGCTGGGGAGTCGCGTGATGAATTCGGAATCGGCCAGCCACGTGCCGCCACGGCTGAAGACCTTGCGGTCATGGGAAAAATAAAGATTGGGCAGGGAAATTTTTTCCTCCTTCAGATACATCCACACATCCATCTCGGTCCAGTTGCTGAGCGGGAAGACGCGGAAGTGTTCGCCGACGTGCTTGCGGCCGTTGAATAGGTTCCACAGTTCCGGGCGCTGATTTTTGGGATCCCACTGACCGAAGTCATTGCGGTGGCTGAAAAATCGCTCCTTGGCGCGGGCCTTTTCCTCATCGCGGCGACCGCCTCCGAGACAGCAGTCGTATTTCCCTTCCTCAATGGCATCCAGCAGGGTGACGGTTTGCAGCTTGTTGCGGCTGGCATTGTGGCCGGTTTCCTCGCGCACGCGGCCCGTGTCGATGGATTCCTGCACGCTCGCGACCTTCAGCGTCAGCCCGAGGTCCGCGACGAACTGATCGCGATAGGTCAGAGTTTCCGGGAAATTGTGCCCGGTGTCCACATGCAGGAGTGGAAACGGCATGCGGGCCGGATGGAACGCCTTGCGGGCCAGCCAGGCCATGACGATGGAATCTTTGCCGCCGCTGAAGAGCAGGGCCGTGGAATCAAACTGGGCGGCGGCCTCCCGGAGGACAAAGATGGCCTCGGATTCGAGCTGCTGAAGGTGCGTGATGTTGTAGCTGGGCATAAAATAAATTAGTCGTCGGCTCCGGGTTTGATGCGCGGGGCGACAAAGGAGCAGAGTTTGTTGAGCGATTCCTCGGGCGTTTCCTTCTCGGTTTCGATGACGAGGTCGGCCTGGTCCGGTGGTTCAAACTTGCTGTCGCGACCGGTGAACTGCGGGATTTTCCCCTCGTTTGCCTTGGCGTAAAGACCCTTGCGATCCCGCTTGGCACAGGCTTCGAAGCTGGCATCGACATAAATTTCCAGGAAGTCATCCGCGCCCACGATCTGGCGCGCCAGATTGCGCAGGGATCGGGAGGGCGTGATGAAACTGGCGATGGTGACAACGCCGGAATTCAGAAATAAACGGGCGACCTCGGCCGCGCGGCGGATGTTTTCGCGGCGATCATCATCGCTGAATCCGAGACCGCTGTTCAAGCCTGTGCGCAGCACGTCCCCATCCAGCAGCGCCGTGAGCCGACCCTCGGCGTGGAGTTTGCGCTCCAGGGCGGTGGCCAGCGTGCTCTTGCCGGAGCCGCTCAGACCATAGAGCCAGATGACCTTGGCGCGCTGGCCAAGGAGGGTTTCGCGGGCACCGCGGCCCATGAATCGGGAGTGTTCGGGGAAAATGTTGTCCATGTTTGAAAAGTTCAGATGTTTTGTCCGAGGAAGGTGTGGATGCCGCATTCGGTCTTGTCGAAGCCCTCCCAGCGCCCGGCGCGTTCGTTCTCGTTGCTCGAAGTGATCTTCGTGCACGGCCAGCAGCCGATGCTGCGATAACCCTGATCGTGCAAGGCATTGTAGGGGATCTTGTGCTGCTTGATGTAATCCCACACTTCCTGACGCGACCAGTTCAGCATGGGATTAAGTTTCAAAATGTAATGCTCGCGCAATTTATCGAATTCATACAGCTCCAGCATTTTCATGTGGGAGCGGGTGTCGCTTTGATTGCTGCGAACCCCGGTGACCCAGGTGTCCAGTTTCGCCAGTTTCTTTTGCAGCGGGAGCACCTTGCGGTTGGTGCAGCAGGTGTCCGGATTGGTCGTCCAGAGGTCGCCGCCGTATTCGATACCTTGCTCCTCCACGGTTTGCTCCGGCCTCAGGCCTTCAATTTGAATCCCAAAGAAATCCTCCAGCCGACCCTTGAGTTCATTCGTCTCCGGAAACAGCAGTCCGGTATCGATCGTAAACACTGGAAAATCCAATCCCAAACGCCGCGCATGGTGGATAATCACCAATCCCGACCCTTGATAACTCGTTCCAATCGCGGCCTTTTGACCGAACGTTTTGAACCCCCAGGTCAGCACCTCATCCAGACTCCACCCCGGCATCGCCTCGGCAAGCGCGGCGACATCAAGTTCGGGATGGGTCTCGAGTAGAAAGGACATATTTGGAAATACCTTATTTCCGATAGGGTTAGTAGGGAATTCAGCACGCGCAACCAAAATAATGATCTTTTTGCGGTTTTGGGACGATTGACGGTCGGGCGATTGGCAGTGAAGGTCAAGTTCCTGCCGCCAAGGCAAATCGTCCCCGAACTCTCTCGAAAATCATGTCTCCATCCCTGCGCGCCCCGGTATTGGGCTTGTTCATTTCCACCTTGTTCGGGTCTGGCACCCAAATTTTGGCCGAAGAGGCCGGTGTGATTCTGGGGCATGGTGCGGCGAAATATTCCGTGGATCTCAAGTGGGCGAAGGCCGATCCAAAGGTGGCTCCGGTGATCAACTCGCATGCGATGGTGGAGGGCCGGGATGGAATGCTTTATCTGGTGACGGATCATCCGGAGAATGCGTTTCTGGTGTTTAAAAAAGACGGAACGTTTGTGCGCGCGTTTGGCAAAGGTCTGGAAGGCGGGCATGGGGTGGAGATCTTTGAGGACAAGGGCGAGGAACGGCTCATCCATGTGGACTGCGGCTGGCATTTCGAAGCGGAAGGCTGGAAACCATCGGCTGGGAATGGACGCGTGACGATTCTCAAGACGGATGGGACGATCGTGAAACGATTGCCGACGCCTTTTGAATTGGGGATTGGCGAGGACGGACCGCAGAAATTCATGCCCTGTGACGTGGCGGTGACGCCGCAGCACACGATCCTGATCGCCGATGGTTATGCGACGGACAAAATTTACGAAGTGACCATGACAGGCGAACTCGTGAAGCAGTGGGGCGGACATGCCGATGGCAAGCCGGGCGACCTTCGCAATGCGCATGGCATTTCCCTGGATTTGTCGGATCCCGCCAAGCCGCTGGTGTGGGTGCCTTCGCGTTCCGCCAACCAGATCAAGGCGTTCACATTGGACGGCGAGTATGTGGAGACAATCGACCTCCCCGGAGCCTATGCCGGACAGCTATTCTTTCGCGGCGACCGCATTTACACGGCCGTCTGCTGGTCGAAAAAAGACGGAACAGGGGAAATGCTCAACCAGTCGGGATTCGTGCTCGTGCTCGACCGCGCCACGCGCAAGGTCATCAGCGCGCCCGGTGGCAGCGAGCCTGTTTACGTCGATGGAAAATTGCAGCCGCTGCACCAGACGACGAAGACCTTTCTGCATGGCCATGATCTTTACGTGGACAGCGACGGGGCCATCTATCTGGGGGAATGGAACGCGGACCGCCGTTATCCCGCGAAGCTGACTCCGGTGAAATAGCCTCCGGTTCCTACTGGTCCAAAGCGCGGGCGAGCCAGTCGAAAATGCGGCTGAGTTCCTCACGCGCGCCGAAATAGAACTGTCCGGGGTCGCCGCCATAGGTGAAGAAGACCGTCCATAGAAATACGGAGATAAATACGAAGACTAGCCACATCAAAAAGCGCCGGATTCGCATGTGGTGGTTGAACTTAACGATTCCACCGGCGCAGGGCATCGCCGAGACGCTGCACGCCCCCGCGGACCTTGTCCACGGCCTTGCGCGACGTGTCCTCGATGACGCCCCCGACCTTGCGCGGGTCGAGGGGGACCTGCTCCCAGGTCACGCCTGATTTTGCCGCCAGGGAGCGGCCGATTTCCCCGACCATGTTGCGGGTGTCGGCGAGCAGCGGGCGCACGGTTTCGGTTTCGACGAGGTCGCCCTGGGCCATCGACTCCGCCACTTTCTTGGATTCCGTGAGGGTATCGATCCCGGCGTCCTTGAGTCCGTAGCCGCCGCGGTCCAACCCTCGTTCGACAAAGAGCACAGCGCGGTACCAATCCTGTCCGGCATCCTTGTGCTTGCCATTTTCATACCGGGCCATGGCCTTGTCCGTAAGCAGCGCCGCCAGTTTGACATAGGCGCGGGCGGCCGCGAAATCGACGGCCTCATGCTGCAGTTCGTCCTGTGCCCCGAGCAGGGCCAGTTGGCGCAGCGCGGCCACTTCATCGACGACCCGTTGGGGCTGGGGTTGTGCGAGATCTTGCACGAGTTCCGCCGCTTCCAGCAAAGCGCCGCCGCATTTGGCGCGTTTTTTTTCATCGTAAAATTTCGCCGCTTTTGCGAGCAATGTTTCCAGCAAATCCTCCGGTTCCTCGATCGCTTCGGGACCGGCCGGTGCGCCGGGGAGAGCCTTTTCCTCAAGGGGCGGGGGTGGGGGAGCCAGCGGATCCTGGGCGAGGGCCAGACTCAAACCAGCGAGACCAAAAAGGACGAAGCGTTTCATACTGGAAAAAGCACCATGTGCCACGGGTAAGCAATGCCAATTTCCAGCGAATCTCCGTTCGCATGAAAAATGAGGATGCAAGTGCGCGCAGGGAAATTAGCGTGCCATCACCACGTGAAACGATTTCTCCAATATGTCCGCAGGCGTTTCCTGCGCTGGGCGGTGATTCTCAGCGCTGCGGTGCTGGCTGGCTACTATGGACTGCCGTGGCTGGTGCCGTTTCCTGCGGCCCTGACCCAGCCGCCGGCGATGGGTCGCGACATCACGGACCGGCATGGTGCGTCTCTGCGCAGATTGCTGGCTGACGGACATCGTGCGCTGGGGTCGGTGCCCCTGGCGGAGATTCCACAGGTCCTGCGTGATGCCACGCTGGCCGCCGAGGACAAGCGCTTCTATCAGCATGGGGGGATCGATTTCCTGAGCCTGGGCCGCGCGGTGCGCGATGCCATGCAGCGCGGTCGCACCCGCTCGGGAGCATCGACAATCACGCAGCAGTTGGTAAAAATCGCCGTCCCCCGTCCCCGTACGCTCACCACCAAAGTGCTGGAAATGCTGACGGCACGGCGCTTGGAAATGACTTGGAGCAAGGATAGGATTCTCGAGGAATATTTGAACCGACTTGATTACGGCAATCTTCGCCAGGGTTGTGCGTCTGCGGCCCAGGGCTATTTCTCGAAACCTTTGCGGGATTGCTCCACGGCGGAATGCGCGCTGCTGGCGGGATTGCCCCAGGCCCCGACCCGGCTGAATCCCTACCGCCACTTGGAATCAGCGCAGCGGAGGCAGGCTTATGTGCTCGAACGCATGGAAACCAATGGAACGCTCACGACTGCGGACCGTCAGCGCGCCGCTCAGGAGCCGTTGAAACTGGCCCGGGATTATGGGGATTTCCTCGCGCCGCATTTTGTGGAAATGGTGCTGGCCGGGGATTCGGCGCCGGACGACCTGCGCACGACGCTGGACCTGCCGCTGCAGCAATTTTGCGAACGCATGGTGAAGGACCGGCTGGCCAGGCTCCAGGAACAAAACGTCCAGCAGGCGGCCTGCGTGGTCATCGACAATGCCACGGGTGGAATTCGGGCGCTGGTGGGGAGTCGGGATTTCCAGCAGCAGCAGGTGAATGGCACCACGGCGCGCCGCTCGCCCGGCTCGGCTTTAAAGCCATTTACCTATCTGCTGGCCCTGCAGCAGGGCGATGCTCCCGCGACAATGGTGGCGGATCTGCCGGTGGAATTCTCCACTCCCACCGGTCTGTTCACGCCGAAAAATTATTCAGGCCGAACCTACGGGCCGGTGAGTTACCGGGTCGCCCTGGCGAACAGCTTGAATCTCGCGGCGGTGCGGGTGCTGGAGAAAATCGGCGGCGCGGAAACGCTCATTTCCTCACTGCAGGCGGTGGGCATCACCACGCTGACGCGACCAGTCAGCGACTACGGCCTGGGCCTGACCATCGGTGGCGGCGAAGTGACGCTGCTGGAACTGGCCAATGCCTATGCGACGCTGGCCCGACGCGGTCTGCATCAACCGGTGGTGATGATGGAATCGCAGGTGAATGCTGCGAATACCGGGCAGGTTTTCGATCCCATTTCCTGCTACTTGCTGGCGGATATTCTGGCTGACAATGACGCCCGGGCGCGGAGTTTTGGCACGCGCAGTTCCCTGCGCCTGGCCTTTCCCGTGGCGGTGAAAACGGGGACAAGCACGGATTACCGGGACAACTGGTGTCTGGGTTTCACGCCGCAATACACCGTGGCGGTTTGGGCGGGAAATTTCGATGGAAGCCCCATGCGCGGGGTCAGCGGAGTCTCGGGCGCGGCACCGCTTTTCAGGGATATTTTTGTCTATCTCGACGCCCACGAACGCCAGTCCTGGTATGCACAACCGGCAGGAGTGCAGGTGGCGGCGGTGGATCCGTTGACCGGTCGCGTGGTCCCTCCGGAGCATCAGGAGCATCGCAAACCGGTGCAGGAAAAATTTGCCCGTCAATTTCCCCCGCCCGGTCCACGCGACGGCCAATATGACAGCCAAGGCCGCGTGCTCCTGCCGAAATCCTACGCGGCCTGGCTGGAATCCGGCGACAATTATCTGGGCCAGGCCGTGGCGCTGGCTCCGGCGGGAAGTCCCATTCACGAAGAGGCTGCCGGACTCAGGATCACGGCGCCGCTTTCAGGCAGCACCTATTTGCTGGATCCTGACCTGCCCTCCCAGGGACAGGTTTTGATGCTGAAAGCCAACCAGTCCAACGTGAAGTGGAAAAGTGAGACGCTGATCATCGAGCAACGCCCGGGCGGTCCGGCCGCGCTGCTGCGACCAGGCAAGCATGAGATTTCGGTCGTGGATTCGGAGACACAGGAGACGAGGACGACGCGGATTACGGTCCGGAAATTGTGAGTTCCCTTCAAATGGACCTCCTGCAGACATCAAACCAGGGAATGTTGGGCAATCGGCGGGTGAAATTTTCCCTTGCGTGGGCATGGGTGACACCTATGATTCGCGCCTCCTTCTGGGAGGGATTTGCATCGGCAATTTGGTTATTTCACCGTTGCCGCCGCCCCCACCTCTCC